>DATISA010000245.1:0-9687 GCA_035469245.1 Gemmatimonadaceae bacterium | reverse complement strand
CAGATCAACTCGGCGGTCGTGCGTTCGCCCGTGTCCGGTGTGGTGCTCACGCCGCGGCCGGAAGAACGCGTCGGCACGCGAGCGGAAGCGGGCGATCTCCTGGCGATCGTCGGCCGCACCGACTCGCTCGAGCTCGAGTTCGGCGTGGAGCAGCGCGAGATCACGCGCGTGCGCGTTGGCGAAGAGGTGCGGCTTCGCGTGGACGCGCTTCCGCAGCGGACGTTCAGCGGTCGCGTCGTCTCGATCGGCGCGCTTCCGGCAAGCGACTCGACGAGTGTGATGTTCCCGGTTCGGGCGATGGTGGCGAACCCCGGCGGGCTCCTGCGACCCGGCATGGCCGCGTACGCGCGCGTGCTCACGGCTCCGACCTCGGTGCTCGGCCGGGTCACGCGGGGCCCGGTGCGCGCCATTCGACTTTTGTGGTGGAGGATGTGGTCGTGACACTGCGGGGATCATTGGCGGCGATCGTGACCGCGACGGCGTGTGCGGCGCAACTCGCGTGTGGCTCCGAGGGCGAGGCGGCAAAGCCGCAACAGGCGGGCGCGCCCATGGGCGGTGGCGGGGGAGGCGTGGCGAACGGAAACGTCGTCGCGGAGTTCACGGTCGATACGTCGACCGTCCAGGTTCCACTCGAGCTGGCGGCACAGCTCTACGTGGAGCACGACGCTGTGGTGGTCGCGCGTGCGCAAGGCACGATCGACTCCTTGTTCGTCGAGCTCGGAGACCACGTCGCGGTGGGGCAGCTCCTGGCGCGGCTCGAAAGCGCCGACCAGGAGATCGCGCTCGCCAACGCCGAAGCGAGCTATGACAACCTGGCGCGCGTGGCGGCGCGGGCTCGCGCGCTCACCAAATCGGGCGGCACCACGGCTGCCGACTCCGAGCAGGTGGAGTTCCAACTTCGACAGGCGGACATCGCGCGGCGCAAGGCGCGACACGATCTGGATCTGACGCGAGTGCTCGCGCCGTTCGACGGCCTGGTGACCGAGCGCTCGGTACGGCCGCGTCGGTTCGTCGCTGTGGGCGACACGCTGTTCCGGGTGACGGAAGCAGCGCCGCTCTTCGCGCGGATCCGGGTTCCGGAGTCGAGTTCACAGGCGGTGCACGTTGGCGACGCGGCGACGGTCGTCGGATCGAGCGGACAGCGAACGCCTGCCACGATCGTCCACGCCGCGCCCGTGCTCGATGCCGCGAGCGGCACGCGTGAAGTAGTCCTTCGGCTCGCGCGCGGCGAGCGAGAGCTGGTGGCGGGCGCCAACGTGACGGTCGCCCTGGGCCGGCAGCGTCGGCGGGTAGTGAGCGTGCCGCGTGCCGCGATCGCGCCGGAGGGGTACGCAGTGGTCGTGGACAACGGCCGTAGCACGCTGCGGCCCGTGACGGTCGGAGCGGACGTCGGCGGCGGACGGGTGGAAGTGGTGAGCGGCCTCTCTCCCGGCGAGCGCCTGGCTCGGCCCACGAGGTAGCGTGTGAGCGCGACGGCTCCGGCGCTCCGCTCCGACCTCTCGATCATCGAGCAGACTTTTCGCGGCGAGCGGAGCTACGTCGTGAAGGATCTCGCGGCGCAGAAGTATTTCCGCTTTGGCGCGACCGAAGTACGCGTGATGAAGTCCTTCGACGGCCGTCGCACGCCGCAGGAGATCGCGATCGCCCTGGCTGAAGAAGGCATTCGTATTTCGGCGCAAGCGATCGAGGGGTTCGCGCGAAAGTTGTCGAACGCCGGCTTTCTCGAGCGCACGCTGGCCGAGCGGTCGACACTGCAGATGGAGCGGCTCCGCGCCGAGCGGCAAAAGAGACGGCGGCCCGCGCTCTTTCGCGGCGAGCTGCTTCGCATGCGCTGGTCGTTCGGCGATCCCGACGCGTGGCTCGCGCGCGTGCTTCCGGGAATTCGCTGGATGTTCACGCCGGCGTTTCTGGCGGTGTCCAGCGCGCTGTTCGCGATCTACTTCGTCATCCTGTTCGGGCACTGGACGGACTACAAGGCGGCGCTCGCGTCGATGTACACGTTCCACACGATCACGCTGGGCAGCTTCGCGGTGCTGTGGCTCACCGGGCTGGTCGTCATCCTCATCCACGAGCTCGGGCACGCGTTCACCTGCAAGTACTTTGGCGGTGAGGTGCGCGAGCTTGGCTTCATGCTGCTGTACTTTCAGCCGGCGTTCTACTGCAACGTGAGCGACGCGTGGAGCTTTCCGGAGCGGCGGGCGCGTCTCTGGGTGACCGCGGCCGGCACATGGATTCAACTCATCGTCGCGAGCCTGGCGGCGATGACGTGGTGGGCGGTGAAGCCGGGCACACTGATCTCGATGATCGCCGTGGCCGGAATGCTGATCGGCGGCGTGATGACGATGGTCACGAACATGAATCCGCTCCTCCCGCTCGACGGATATTTCGCGCTCACCGATTGGCTCGAGATTCCGAATTTGCGGCACCGTGCGATCGCGCACTTTGGGTGGTGGGTCAAACGGCACGTGTTCCGGCTGGAAGTGCCCGAGCCCGCGGCGAACGCGCGCGAGCGTCGCGTGTTCCTGATCTATGGCGGACTCGCCGCGGCCTACATCAGCGTGCTGTTCGTCGTGCTGGCGGTTTGGGCGCTGGGCAAAGCGCGGCAAGCGTTCGGCGTGCTGGGTGCCGTTACCGCTTCTATCGCCATTCTGCTGCTGCTTCGTCCGCGACTCATCGAGTGGGGCCGTACCGCTCGACTGGCATTGCGTTCACTGCGCGCAACCTGGCGCGCGTCGACTCGAAAGCGCCGAATCATCGTTCCGCTCGTACTGGCGTCACTCGTGCTATTCGCGCCATGGACGCTCACGAGCAGCGGTCGCTTCGTGGTGCAGCCCGCGCTGACCCACGTGCTCGTGGCGCCGGACAGCGGAGTGGTGGCGAGCGTCCTGGCAACCGAAGGCATGCGCGTCAGCGCCGGAACGCCACTGGTGCAGCTCGTGGACCGCGCGCTCGACGCCCAGGTGCTTGGCGCGACCCGCAACGTCGACTCGCTGTCGCTCGCCGAGTCCGCGGCACGGGCCGCGGGACGCGCCGCGGACGCGGAGCGGCTGGCGGCGGCCGAGCGGTCGGCGGTGGCGATACTCGCCGGGTTGGAAAGCAGGGCCGGGCAGCTCACGTTGCGAGCGGTCAGCGGCGGCGTCGTCGTAACGCCTCGCCCCGAGGCACTAACGGGGCGCCGCGTTGAGCCGGGCGAGGAGGTTCTGCGAGTGGCCACGCTCGATTCCGTGGAGCTGCGGATCGCGTTGGCCGGTGGCGGAGCAACGAGTGTGCGGCCGGGCTCGCGGGTGCACCTCTTTTCCTTCGGCGATCCGGAGCGGCCCTGGACTGGCCGCGTGACCAACGTGTCGGAGTCTGGCGTACCGACCGGAAACGCGCCTGGACTGGTGGAAGCGCGCGTGCGACTCGCGGCGGCGCCGGGTTGGCTGCCGGGCATGCAAGGCGAGGCGAGCGTGGAGCTCGGGCGTTCGTTCGTGCTTGGCGCGCTCTGGTGGAAGCTGCGCCAGGTGGTGCGCGGCGACCTGCTCCTGTAATTGACGCGGCCCTCGCCCAACCGCGCAAGAAAAGCAAATGCGCCCGGGCGGCCCCGGGCGCATTCTGCTTCATGTGCGGATGCGAGTACTAGCCCAGCATGACGGGCGTGATTCGCTGCTCGAGCTCCTGCGAGAATTCCAGCGCGGTGATGTCCTCGCCCGAAGCGTCCTTGATCTGCTTCTTCTGTTCATCCGTCAGCTCGATGCGAACCGGCTGCTTCTTGTCCATACGGCCTCCAGACCATGAGAGTGAAACTGCGCTCGAATTACCACTGCCGCTGGATTTGCGGCGAGTGTCCGACTCCAACGTCTAGAAGAAAGTGCCGATCGACGAGTCGATGCTCGTTGGCGTGATACGCTGCTCGAGCTCCGCGATCTCGAGTTCCTTGTTCTCGTCGTTCTCGACGGCAGGCTGGGGAAGCTCTTTGGGCTTGGATTCGCCGAGCTCGACCCGGACCGCTTTTCGATCTTTTTCCATGGTGCCTCCGGTGGAGCGGCCGACCAGGAGTCGGAACTCTACGGGATTGGGTGCGGGCGACCAAAAGGGGGAGTCGCCCGGCGGAGGTTCGGCGTGGGTTAGAAGCGCAACGGGGCGATTCGCTCTTCGAGCTCGTTCACCGTCAGTTCGGTCTTCTCGACCTTGCTGTCCTTCGTGGGATTCTGCTGCTCGTCCTGCTTCTTGCTGATGTCGATGCGGACGCTGTTCTTCTCGCTCTCGTTCTTCATGGGCTCTCCGATTGCGGTCGGTGTGGGTTGGGTTGGCTGTATCGGCGGGTCGCCGCGAGCGAACGGCGGCAAGTGTATGGAAGCGGCCGGTTCGTCACAATATCCCAAGTGATCGGCCCAGTGATACTAAAGTTACACGTTCATAGGGTGAGCCCGGACAGACGAACACGGCTCGACGATCAGAAGAACGTGCCGATCTGGGTCGGCGTGATCCGCGGCTCGAGCTCCGCGAGGTCGAGCTCCAACACTTCCATATCCCGGCCAGTCTGCTCACGAAGCTCCTTGCGTTGCGCTTCGGTCAGCTGGATCCGGATCGTAGTCGGTTTCTTTTCCATTATGCCTCCGCGCGAGCGACCGGACGATGGCGATCGAACGGCGGCAAGAGTATCGGCGGCCAGGGCCGTCCACAATGCTTCAGATGCGGAGGCATCCCGATACTTAAGTCACAGCAACGAGGGATATGTCACCGCTGCAGCTCGGCCAGCAGGCCCGGTTCGCCGAGGTCCTGTCGCACGCGGAGTGTGTCACCCTCGATGCGAATCCACTGTTCCTCATCGAGAAGCTCCTTGATCACACGCGAAACCACCACGCGCGTCGTGCCGACACGTTCAGCGAGCTCCTGGTGTGTCGGCCGTGGGGCGACGTACTCCATACTGTCCGAGCGGACCCCCTGACTCTGCGCGAGCTCGATGAGCGCGGCGCGGACGCGACGCTTGACCGGCAGCAACGCCTGCATCCCGACACGCTCGTAGACGCTGCGAAGCATCTTCACGAGGGCGGCCGTGATCGTGCGATACAGGCGCGGATGCTGGGCGATCCATGCGTCGAAGCGGTCGCGCGGCACCACCGCCACGCGGCAGGTCGACAGGGTGATCGCGGTGCCGTTGTTCGGCCCGGCGTCGAGCGCGGCGATCAGACCGCACACATCGCCCGGCCCGAACACCTCGAGCGCGAATTCTCGTCCATCGTCGGCCGCGACGGTCAGCTTGACGCGGCCAGTGACGATGACGTAGACGGCGAGACAGGGATCGCCGTGATGGAACAGTATGTTTCCCTTGGGGAACGTGCGGCACACGGCGAGTTCCGCGAACGAGCGGCGCGTGGCTTCGTCCTGATCGTGCAGAAAGAACACGCGGGGCAGAACCTCGAGCAGCTCATTCATGCCGCCTAATAGGCAATCGGCGGATGGATTCCGCAACAGGGCCGCCGGTTTGTACACAACCGGCGGCCCTGCTGCAATCTCGAATCGGCGACCAGCGGTTCTGCCGGTCGCGCTACATGAGTGTGCGGTACCGCGCCGTGAACATCAGCGCCTGTGGGGGCCTGCTCGTCGGCGAGGGACTCGTGGAGGACGTCGGCGTGTTGCCATGCAGGCTTCCGCCAAACAATACGATCCTCGGATCGACGATCGCGCCATTGATGGTTGAAGGGACGTCCAGCGGGTTCTGTCGCCGACAACCATACGACGCGGTACCGGAGCGATGAAAGGCGAGCGCTGGTGTGGCATCGCATCCAGCCACGACCAGCCGGGTGAGATCTCTCCTGGCCATCAGAAGGTGGACCGCCCGACCCTGAACGGCAGCAGGGATGGATGGTAGGTGACCAACAGCGTCACCCATTGGACGTTGTACGGACGGAAGTTGTTGCCGAGGAAGTGATACTGGCCAGTGACGCCGGCGCCCGTTCCGATCGACCCAGGCAGATCGCCCGTGAACGACGTGATCGGCGTGCCGGTGGAAAGCCCGGTGTTGGTGAAGACCGGCGCGACCGTGCGGAAATCCGTCTGGTTGTATTTCTCCGACTGGAAGCGGAGCGTAAACGCCCAATCCTCGGACTGCCGGTAGCGGAGGCCGAGCGCGATCGGCGTCATGCGCTGGCTGATCTCCGGCCAGTTTTCCGCTGTCGCGGCCAGGTTCTGCGTCGGCGTGCCACCGGTGGGCGTCGTCGGGTTGACGTTGTACACCCAGAAGTGCGCGTCGACGATCGACAGATTGCCAACAAAGTCCAACCGGTCCGGAATGAGGGTGGCGTTCAGGTTGGCGTACGTCGTGTAATCCTTGTCGGTGTTCGTGTTCGTCCACCTGAATGTCGGGTTGTCGTACCCCGGCGTTCCCACGGCGCCGTTGCGATATCGGCTGTTCAGGACGTTGTTCACCTTCTCCGTCGAGTAGCCGCCGCTGAGGCTGAGCCGATTGACCGGGCTCCAGTCGACGTCGAAGCCGGTCATCGTGGCCTTGTCGCTCTGCGTTCCGTACTGCGAGTGCGGGAACTTGTCGTCGGCGAGCCGATACTCCACGCCGAAGGTGACCTGTTCGATCGGCGTGACCGATGCCATCACGGTGGCCAGCTTCCGATCGCGGTCCGCCAGATCGAACCGGCGGAAGCCGAGGATCTCGGTGCCGGCCTGCGTGTAGTCGCCGCCCCGCCGGGTTCCCTGGCTGTAGCTCGCGTGGAGCGAGAGCCATTCGATCCCGGTGTAGTCCAGGCTCGCGCGCGGTGTCTTCTCGGACGTCTTGGCGACGTTCCGGACCTCGGCCTCGCGCTTCCAGTCTTCAATGCCGTAGCTGCCGGTGAATGACAGCCCGCGAAGAAGCAGGTAGCTCGCGCTGAAGTCCGAGTTCGTCTTGGTGAATGGATTCACCTCGGAAGTGGCTGAGTCGTTCGTCGCGATGCTACGGTCGCTGATCGCCATTGCCTGGATGTGGAACGGCGCCGTCTGGTTGCTGTAGTCGTACGTCCGATAGCGCGCCGCCAGCGTCAGCGCGTTCACCGGGTGGGCATTCGCCGACAAGTTCAACGTCATCGTCCGAGCTTTGCCGTTCAGGCTCGAGCGGGGCAGTGCCAGCAGGCCGTAGTTGGCGTTGGTCTTGAGCGAATCGTTCGAGGTTTGCGGGAAGAAGCGATCGTTCTGCGTCTGCCACGAGCCGCGCAGCGAACCGGTGACACGCGTTCGCATCGGCAGCTGCATGACCCCGGTGATGGTTCCCGCCTGCGCGGCGTTGCTCGGCGCGAGTGAGGCGCGTGCCGTCGCGGCGCCGGCTGTCGGCGAGCTGATGGCGAGCTGCGGGTTGTCGACCATCGTCGCCGTGACGCCGTTGTGGAAGCGCGAGTAGTCGTACGTAGCCGTCAGCTGATAGCCCTTGATGAAGGGCAGCGCGCTCTCCGGCGTGCGTTCACCCGAGACGTACCCCTGCGACAGCCTGAAGTCGTTCATCGTCTGGTCGATCGGCGCGACGAACTCGCGCTGCGGCCCACTCGATCCGCTGTAGCTCAACGACATCGGGATGCCGCCGAGCTTCGCGATTCGGGTGAACTCGGCCTTGGAGTCGAGCTTGTTCGTGGGAGAGACGCCGAGCGAAACCTTGACCGGGTCCCACTGCGACCGGATGGCCCCGATGTACGGCGCGTTGCGCCATGCGATCGAGTCCGGTCGTACGAGCGGAAGGCTGTTGAAGCCACGGACGTCCTCGATACCAGGCGAGCGTGCCGTGCTGGAATACGTGTGGACGATGCGGTCCCAGCGAACCTGGAAATCGTAGATGCCTGGCCGCTTCGCGATCAGCCGCATGCTCTGGTCGCGCTGGAACAACTGGCGCGCGCTGAGCTGGTAGACGCCGAAGCTGTCGGCCGGCGTGAACTTGAGGAGCAACTGCTCGATCGCGGCCGAAGCCGACTGACTGGGCCGGAAGTCGCGATATTCGTCGAACTTGCCGCGCTCCAGTGGGTCGAGCCGGTCGGCGTAGCCGCGCGGACCGACTTCACCCGCGACGGTGATCTTTTGGCCGCCTATGCCTTGTGCCGACACGGCAGAGGCACCCAGCGGCAGCATACCGGCGGCAATGCCGCACGCGGTAGCGAATGCCTTGATGCGCATTGGTAGTCTCCTGGCGCTCATCGCGCTACCTGGTGAAGAAGGCGCCGGCCGGATGATTCGAGCCGTGGATGTTGAAGTGACAGTTCTGGCAGGACCGGTTGTAGACGAACCGCACGGTCGGGGCGTCGGACGGTCGGGCCGTCGTGCCGCCGTGGGCCGTGGGATGGCACTGCTGGCAGAGCCGCGGCCGCGCCACCTTGAGCATCTTCTCTTTATTGCTTCCGTGCGGGTCGTGGCAGTTCGAGCAGTTTTCCGTGACCGGCATGTGCTCCCAGAGGAACGGGCCGCGCTTCTCGGCGTGGCAGCTGTAGCAGGTCTCGTTCGCCGAGCTCGCGACGAGCATCTTCTCGTTCGCCGAGCCGTGCGGGTTGTGGCAGCTCGAGCACTCGAGCTTTCCCTCGCCGAGGGGCATGTGCGAGAACTTCGCGATCTGCGCCTGTTTGTCCTTGTGACAGTTGCCGCAGGTCGCGACGACCGTCGCTCCCTTCAGGTTCCCACGCTCCGTGTTGTCGTGCATGACGGTGTGGCAGTCAGTGCACGCGACGTTGCGTGATTCGTGTGTGCTGCCCTTCCACAGTGTGCGAGCGGTCTTCTCGTGGCAGGACAGGCATTGGGCGTTTCGGTCGGCGACTGGCGTCGGCGACTTGCGGCTGAAGGAGACGAGCGCGCCGCGCTCTTCTCCGCCTGATTCCGCGTGCTGCTTGGCCGGACCATGACAGCTCTCGCAGCCGAGCGCCTCGTGTTCGGTTCGAGGCTTGCCCAGCATGACCTGGCCCATGGTGCTGGCGGTGAATTGCGCGGCCGCCTTCTTGTGACATTCAGTGCACGCCGCGCTGCCCGCGTATCCGGCGCGGCGCACGGTCGTGGTGTCGTGATTCACTCGCGGCTGCGCGCGCCCGGCCACTGGCACAAGCGCGAGGGCGACGAATGAAAGCACCCAGCGTATGTATCGCATGTCGCATCCTTCGCCGCTCGAGCTCTGCTCGCGGCGAGTGCGGGGTGGAGGAACGAAACTACGGGTAGGTTCTAACGCGGACATGGTGCACTTCACCTTCATGGTGCTGCTCGGCATGCGGAGCACGCCGGCCTACTTGCGGTAGCTCTCCTGGTGGAACGAAACGTCGCTGCCGGCCAGGAGAACGCCGGCAGCAACGCCTTGGGTGGGTTTCAAGAATTCACGTTGGCCGCCAACGAGCCCCACGCGAGAGCGGGATGATGGCTCACAGCGTGGAGCGTCCAAGACGGATAAGTCCGGGTCGATAACTCATGGTGATGGTGATGAGGCGCGCGTCGTACCCGGCGAGATTGTTTCCGAGGAAGATGTAGTTCGCGTTCATCGCCGGACGCAGTGTGTTGGTGCGGAAATCGTTCTGCCGGAACAACTCGCCGCGATAGCCCACTGTCATTGCCCAATCCGTCGTGAGGCGGCGCCGGAGATAGACGTTGAAGGGTTGGAACGTCTGCGTGATCTCGGGCAGGTCCATCGCCGTGGCGGACGTGAGTTGTGCAGTCGTGCCGCTCGTCGGAGCTGTTGGGTTGTAGGTCAGCATGGCGAAG
>DATISA010000244.1:0-5389 GCA_035469245.1 Gemmatimonadaceae bacterium | reverse complement strand
AATCGATGATCGCCGCAACGCGAAGAGCGCCGGTGAGCGGCGCGCGCGAGGATCCGAAGAGTGCCATCGGCTACCTCTGCGCGCGGACGGTACGGATTTTCGCGTGTACGCCGTGTGTACGCGGCGATGACGAATTCGGGCGGGCTTCGGCTTTCGCGCCGAACGTGGCGCGAGGCGGGAAGTGCAGGGAATTCACGCTCGACCTCTGCTCACCTGCTTTCGACCTGTGGGCCTGATAAGCGTGAGGTCGGTAGTTCAACTCTACCCGGGCCCATCAGAGAGACCTAATGACCCCGTCGTGGTTTACAGGCCGCGCGGGGTTTGTTCTTGCCCGCCGCGCAGGGCATACCGTCAGTTCGTACTGTCCTTTGATGTGTCAGTTGGTGCTCCAGGCTGCTCCCGTCGATGGTCGGGCTACGCGACATCTCGTTTCGCCACGGAGAGTTTTGACAGCCGCGCCCATAGCGGAAGCTGAGGTCCACATCGGAATACTACGACGATAAACGGTGGACGACCGAAGGGCTCCGCGTTCGCCGCGCCCGGACCCGTCACACATTCATCGGCGCGCTACTCAGCTTGCTCGCTGTCCTGGTTGTGTCAGCAATCGATCGACGGGCGTAACGGTCTTGCGCCTTTCTCGCCGGCGACATCTACGTCGCCGCACGCGTCAAGGCCATGGCGTTCTCGATCGCGATTGCATCTCAGCTACTTGAGAATCGCGAGATCTCCCGTGCCGGCGCCGAATGGGCCGCCCGCGATCGCTGAGAGAGCGCCCGTCTTCTGGTCGATGGTGTACGCTGCAATCGGCGACGACAGGTAAGTGGCGTACAAGAAATGCCCCGATGCGTCGACGACGAGATGAGCCATTCCCGAAGAACCAAAGGGACTGCCCGCTACCGCCGTCAGCGCGCCGCTCGCCGCATCCACCGCGTACGCGGCCACTCCAGAACCGGTTGCAGCGAACAGGAATTTGCCGCTCGGATCGAGGATGAGTTCCTTCGGCGAAGCGGGCGAGGCAAAGGGTGAGCCATTGACTGGCGAGAGCCCGCCCGTGCTGGAGGCAATCGTATACGCCTCGATCCGGCCTTGCGTGCTACGGGAAGACAGATAGAGGAATTGGCCGTTCGGCGAGATTGCCATTCCCGCGTCGCCTGGGAAAGCGGTGTCGGACGGTGCCAGCGTGTTCACGGCCAGGGGGCTGAGCGCGCCCGTCGCACTCGACACGGAGAATGTCGAGATCCTGCTCTGATCCGGGCCGCTCGCGAGATAAACGAAGCGCCCGTCTGGAGTCACCGCCGCCGCGGCGCCGGCTCCGGGAGAGTCCGACCTCGCGTCGACAGCAGCGAGGGTGCCATCGGCGCCGACGCTATATGTCGCCAGGCCCGTACCGGTTGGGGCGTAGACATGGTTCCCGTCCGGGGACACGGCGATTCGGCCATTCAGCGCGATGGCAAACGGCGCTCCGCTCGTCGCAGCCGGCACACCAGTCGTTGGATTGGCGGACCACGATTCGATATTAGTGCTGGCAACCGCCAGGTAGACGACGCTTCTCGCGGGATTAGCCGACAGCCACATGGCAAACGCCGCCGGCTCTGAAGCCTCCGGCGCGAAGGGACTTCCCGCGATGGGCGTGAGAACGCCGCTGGACGCGTTGATCGCGTAGGCCGCGACACCGCCGCCGCGAGACGCACCGTACAGGATGCCGCCGCTTGTCAGGGGCTTGTTGCCGGGCGACGTAGTTGGTTCGCCGCTCCCGCCGCACGAGCTCAAGGCAACAAGGGCAACGCAAATGAACGCCGGTGACCTTCTGCTTAAGATTGACATCGGTGTCGCGGTGGAATTTGAGGAAAGGTGTGCTCCACCAACCGTCCAACGGCGGAAGCGTCACTCTGGCCTACGCCGAGACCCGCGCCGTTAGAACGCAAAACCTGAGTGGACTAGGACATTCTCAGAAGATTCAGACTTTGACGGCGAATGAGACCCAGGGAGCGTTGGGGAACACGGCGTCGTGTGCGGCAGTTATGAAGGCGAGGCCGACGGACGGCCTCCGAGGAACGTCGAGGCGTGAAGATCGACGGTGCGCGGTGGGCAGCCCATACGTCAATCGACGCAGGCCCAGCGGGCGCGGACGTCAGCCGACGGCGGAGCTGAGACCCTCGGCTTGCGGCTGAACGCGTAACGCCGAAACCCGGCGCATATTCATATCGAGAGAGAACTCCCTCGAGGCACACAGGGTGACCGACAAACCGTCGCCGCTGGATCGGAAAACATATCGAGCCACGGTCCGTGGCCTGCTGTCCGGCCACTGGGGCATCTTGCTCCTCGGCCTGGCCGCTGTCGGAGCCGAGACGGGCGCCGCCCTGCTCGAGCCGTGGCCGATCAAGATCGTGCTCGACACGGTGCTTCGCACGAAGCCACTGCCGCAATGGCTCGAGGGCGCGATCGCGTCGATGCTTGGGACGAATGCCTTGGGCGTTCTCGAATTCGCCGTGGGCATGGTGCTGCTCATCGCGATCGTCGGGGGAGTGGCCAGCTACGCCGAAAAGCAATGCGTCACGACCTTGGGCCAGCGCGTGACGCACGAGCTCCGCTGCCGCATCTATACCCACGCGCAGCGCCTGTCGATGTCGTTCCACGACAAGAAGCGCACTGGCGACGTCATCAGCACGGTGACGGCGGACGTCGACGCGATCCAGAGCGCGATCACGTCGGGCGTCCTCGACACGGTGTACTACACGCTGCTGTTGATCGGCATGAGTGGCCTCATGCTCTATCTCGACTGGCGCTTCACGCTCATCGCGCTGGCGGTCCTGCCGGCGCTCAGCATCGTCGTCTACACGCTCACGCGGCGGATCAAGCGGACCTCACTCGACGTGCGCGGCCGGGAAGCGGACCTCATGTCGACGATGCACGAGGTGCTGTCGTCGATGCGGCTCGTGAAAGCGTTCGGCCGGGAAGATCACGAGCGCGGCCGCTTCGAGTATCAGAGCGAGAGGATCGTCGAGTCGACTCTCCGCGCGCGCGACGTCAAAGCGAAGCTGGCGCCGGCCGTCGAAGTCATCGTCGCGGTGGGGAGCGCGTCGGTCCTCTGGTTCGGCGCGCGTCACGTGCTCGATGGCCGGTTGACCGCCGGTGCGCTCGTCGTCTTCCTGCTGTACTTGAGCAAGATGTACAAGCCGATTCGCGAACTGTCGAAGATGACCGACACGTACTCGCGAGCGCTGGTGGCGTTCGAACGGATCAACAACTTCCTCGCCGTCGAGCTCGAGGTTCGTGATTGGCCGGGAGCGCGGCGCGCGCCTCGCTTTCGCGGTGCGATCGAGCTCGATCACGTGACGTTCGGGTACGGGCCTGACCGGCCCACCCTCGTCGACGTGAGCCTCACGATCCCAGCCGGCTCGATCGCCGCGGTTGTCGGACCGACCGGCGCCGGGAAGACCACGCTCATCAATCTCATCGCACGTTTCTACGACCCGCAGTCGGGCCGTGTGCTGATCGATGGCGAGGATGTGCAGTCCTTCTTCCAGGAATCCCTCCGGGAACGCATGAGCTTCGTGTTGCAGGACACGCTCCTCTTTCGCGGTCCGGTATGGCAGAACATCGCGTATGGAAGGCCCGAGGCGTCACGCGGGGAGCTCGTCCGAGCCGCCGAGTTGGCGAATGCGGATGGGTTCATACGCGAGCTTCCCGACGGCTACAACACGATGGTTGGCGAGCGAGGCGTGACCTTGTCCGGCGGCCAGCAGCAGCGAATCGCGATCGCGCGGGCCCTCATTCGCAACGCCCCGATTCTGATTCTCGACGAGCCCACGACAGGATTGGATGCGGCGTCAGAGGCGCTGGTCCTCGATGCACTTCGCCAGCTCATGCGCGGGAAGACGACGATCATGATCGCCCACAGCCTCACGACGGTGCAGCAGGCGGATCAGATTTTCGTGGTCGATCATGGCCGACTGTGCGAGCGCGGCACGCATGCGACGCTTCTCGCGGCGAGCGGAGTGTACGCTCGGCTGCACGACCTGCAATTCAATCGGAGCATGTCCTCAGCGAGTCTCCAGCCGAGTGGCTAGCGACCACCCTGCGGCTACGACTACCTTGGGGCGCCAATCCCGACACGTGACTGGAACCCGATCTGCATGCGAATCGTGCGAGTTCTTTGCCTGGCGTCTGTCTGCGCCGCGGTGCTGTCGGCCCGTGTGGCCGGAGCACAGGACACCCGTGAGGTGGTGCTCCGCCTGCACCGTGCGGGTGACACCGTGTCTATCCGGGGCGCGGCTGTCACCATCGATCACACCATCGAGGCCGGCAACACCGATTCCGCCGGCATCGTGCGGATCCCCGACCTCGAGGATGGGGGGCACATTATCGAGGTGGTGGCGCGAGGCTACCAGGCGTATTTCGACAACTTCAAGAGCGGGGCGAACGTCCCGCAGCCCATCCAACTCGAACTGCTCCCCATCGCGGCGTCGGACACGGCGAAGGCGAAGGGTCAGAAGACGGACTTGAAGTTCGCCGGCTTCGATGCCCGCCGAGCGAAGGGGCAGGGCAAGTTCTTCGCACGCGCGCAACTCGACGCGGCCTCCGGACGTCCGCTTGCCAATCTCCTCAAGATGGATGCGGGCGCGTTCATCGTGCCGGGACCACGCGGAGAGTCCCAACTCGCCATGCGGTCACCGGCGAGAGCGTCCTCGCCCTGCTACGCCGCGGTGGTCCGCGACGGCGTTCGGATCTATCCGTTCGCAGGCGCCAACCCGCCCGACCTCGACAAGATCTTCGCCGAGCAGGTCTTAGGCGTCGAGCTCTACGCGCGCCCGGCGACTGTGCCGGCCGAGCTTCGTGACGCCGCGACCTGCGGAGCCCTCGTGCTCTGGACCCGCGACGGGGCCCGCTAGTCGAACAACAACTGCGGAGTAAACGAACGAAAGGCGCCCCGGATCCGGGCGCCTTTCGTTTTTTCAACTGCGTGCTGCGCGCGGTTACTTCGATGCCGCCGCCAGCTGCTTGATCGCGCTCGACATCATGCGCACGCGCGCCGAGTCCTTGGCTCCGCTCGCGTAGCCGTCCACCCGCTTCGCCAGTGCGGTGAGCGCTGCACGACGCGCGGCGCCGCTCTTCGCCTCCGCCGCGTCGAGTGCAGCCGAGACCGCGGTGGTGCGATCGGCGGCGAGGCCTTCGTTGCGGACGAGCTGGTCGAGGTACGAGCGCACCACGGGGAACGCCGCCGGCCAGACGAGCTTCGGCTGGCTCTGCGGGTTGTACTCCTTCAGCGTCACCAGCTTCGCCGCGGCGATCTCGTTCGCCGAGAGCTGCGGGCTTGGCGTCAGCTCAAAGACGTCGAACCCGCGGTCGAGCTCCGACGAGTAGACGTAGCCGTTCCAGTAGTACGCGC
>DATISA010000243.1:0-50856 GCA_035469245.1 Gemmatimonadaceae bacterium | reverse complement strand
CATCACGTTGCCGCGACGCCCCGCGTCGGCGTCGGGCTCGTTGCAGAGGTAGCCGTCGACGGCGCCAGTGATGTCGATCGTGCGACTCTCGATGCCAAGGGCGTCGACCACCAGCTGCGCGTGCTCGAGGCTCTCCTTGCTGGAACTGCGGTAGGGCATGCGTACGCCCAGCACGTGGTCCGGTCCCAGCGCCTTGGCCGCGAGATACGCGGTCAATGAGGAATCCACTCCGCCCGAGATCCCGACGATGCCCCGCTCGAAGCCTCGTCGCTCCATCTCGTCGCGAATGAACTGGACGAGCCACTCCTCCGTGAGCGCCGGGTCGATCGTCAACGGATTCGGCGCGCCCTGGTCGCTGGTCGCGACGCGCACGATCCGGATGCCGTCATCGAGTTGGCCTCGGCTCGCCGGCAGTTCGGGCGCGCGTTTGGCCGCGACGGGGGCGGCGTCGTATTCGAGCGCCGCCGGCGTGCCGGCCATCGCTTCGTCCATGCTCGCTCGAAGATGCGGAACCATCACCTCGAGGTCGGCGATCAACGGCACGTCGGCCCGGGCGCGCGTGACGTCCGCCAGGTCCACGCTCACCGAAAGAATGGCGTCGTCCCATAGCGGCGCCCTCGCGCGGACCTCGCCGCGAGGGCCGGCGACCAGCGAGCCGCCGGGGAAGACTTTGCCGCCCTCACTGCCGACGAGTGTCGTCAACGTCACGTACAGGCCGTGTTCGTCGGCGATGTCGCGGATGAGTCGGTCCCACCGGCTCACGCTGGCCGGACCAGGAACGTCGTCCGCCTTGGGCCAGGCGCCGCGGGCCGGCGGCGCCGCACAGACGAACACGATCTGCGCGCCGTCGAGCGCGGCGATCGTCCCCGTCATGCTGTGCCAGGCGTCCTCGCAAACGAGCATCGCGGCGCGGCCCCACGGGGTGTCGAACGCGCGAACGTCACGCCCCCGTTCGACGAACCGTTCCTCGTCGAACAGACCATAGGTGGGCAGGAACACCTTGCGATGAACGTGCGCGATACGTGGTGCGCCCTCGCCGAGCGTGACGTAGATCGAGCTGTTGTACAACTTGTTATTCCAGACCTCGTAGAAGCCAAGCGTCACGTCCAGGCGCTTCGGCGTCGCCACAGCCGCGCGATAGGCGGCGTCCAGGTCCTGGGCCAGCGCGCCGGCGGTCACCGCGTTGTCGCGCACGCCGCCCTCGAGGAAGTACCCGGTCAGCGCGCTCTCGGCGAGACAGAGTACCGACGGCCGCGGCTCGAGCTGATCGACCTTGGCGAACACGGCGCCCAGGCGGCGCAGGTTCTCCCGATACTCGCCTTTGCGGGGCTTGAGCTGCGCGAGCGCCAGGTGGACGAACGGAGGCATAGGGATAAAGCTAGCGCGAAATGGGGCAAGGCGGCGTCAACCGTACCGTCGTCCTGGCCCCCGAAATGGCGATTCGTGATGGTGACTTGCGGACTGCTTGTTGGTCTGCACAATGGCGTAACTTTCCGCGCCGCGACCGGGTAGAAACCCAAGGTCGTCCGACAGTCCAGTTGCCCCGCCCGTGTTGAAACCTCGCCATTTCGTTTTCGTCGTCGCTCTCGCCGCGAGCGCGAGAGCACAGGACACCGCCCACCAGGCTGGTGATGCGTGGCGCATCATTCCGCTCGCGCAATCCTCGCTCGTCTTCGCCCGCGACGGAACGTTGATCGGCGAGATCGGCCGCGAGATGCGCACGAGTGTGGCTCTCAAGTCGCTGCCCTGGTACGTGCCGAAAGCCTTCATCGCCGTCGAGGACCAGCGCTTCTACGAGCACGACGGCGTCGACGTGAAAGCCGTGCTGGGAGCGATCAAAGGCAAGGTTCTGGGCGAGAATCGCGGCGGCGGCAGTACGATCACGCAGCAGCTCGTCGGGTACATGCACCCCGACATCATCGATCGTCGTGAGGTGAGCGGAACGGCCGGCATTTCGCGCAAGCTTCGCGAGCAGTCCGCGGCGCGCGAGATGGAGCGCCATTACAGCAAGGACCAGATTCTTGAAGCGTACCTCAATCAGATCAACCTCGGACGAGGATGGTTCGGGGTCGAGGCCGCGTCGCGGCACTACTTCGGCCATCCCGCGTCGCGTCTGACGCTGGCCGAGGCGGCGACGATCGCCGGACTCCCAAAATCCCAGCCGTACTACGACCCGATCGGGCATCCCGACCGCGCTCGGGAACGGCGCAACCTGATCCTGCAGAAGATGGCGGAGCAGGGATTCATCGCTCAAGCGCTCGCCGACAAGACCAAGCTCGAGCCGATCGTGACCGCGCCCAACGGCGGTATGTCAGCGCCGTCAGGCTACTTCGTCGATGCCGCGCGTCAACAGGCCGAGCGCGCCGGCATTCCCGTCATGAATGGCGGCTATCGAGTCTACACGACGCTCGATCCGGCGTTGCAGAGCACGGCAGTCACCGCCGTGGTAGACGGCACGCTCAAGATCGAGCAGCAAAAGGGATACAAGCACCTCACGCAGGCAGCCGCGAAGGGGAACGAGACGGACTACCTGCAGGCACTGGCCGTCGCGATCGATCCGTATACGGGTGACGTGCGAGCGCTCGTGGGCGGCCGAAACTATGCGCGCGCGCCTTTCGACCGCGCGATTCTCGCGCGGCGGCAGCCGGGTTCGTCGATCAAGCCGATCGTCTATGCGAAAGCGATCGAGGACAGCATTCCGGCGAACGCGATCGTGCCTGACACGGCGCTGCAAATCGAGCTGCCCTCGGGTGACATCTACAAGCCGGAGGAGATCGACGGGAAGTTCTGGGGTGCGGTTACGATGAGAGAGGGCAACCCAGCCGGCGCGATGACGATGCGCGAGGGACTCATCCACTCGCGCAACATGACGGCCATTCAACTCGGGTTGCGCGTGGGGATGGACTCGGTGGCGGCGCTGTCGCAGCGACTCGGCATCACGCTGCCGATGCTGCCCGTGCCGGCGAGCGCGATCGGCGCGTCGGAGGTCCATCCGATCGACCTCGTCGCGGCGTACACGGCGTTCGCCAACAACGGCGCCGTCGTCCAGCCGCGCTTCATCACGCGGATCGACGACGTCGCCGGCCGGGCCGTCTACGCCCGGCCGCCCTCGACGCCGCAGCAGGTGCTCGATCCACGCGTCGCGTTCATTGTTCGCGACATGATGCGCGATGTCACGGAGCGGGGCAGCGGCACCGCCGCGCGGCGCGCGGTGCCGCGCAGTGTTCCAATCGCGGGCAAGACCGGAACGACGAACGACAACGTGGACGTATGGTTCCTGGGCATGACGCCGGAGATCGTCGCCGGCGTCTGGCTCGGCTTCGATCGTCCGACGACGATCGCGAAGGGTGCGGTCGGCGGGTTGCTCGCGGCGCCGATCTGGGGCGAGATGATCGGCAAGTATTACGGAGGTCGGACGTCGAGCGGATGGGGTCCGCCGCCGGATGGCCTGGTGTACGCCGAGATCGATCGTGACAGCGCGGGCCTCGCCACGCCCGCCACGCCGCCGGACAAGCGCTACGTGGAGTACTTTCTGCCGGGCACCGAGCCGCCCGAGCTGCGCAACAACCCGTGGAAGGTGCCGCGCTGGGGCCCGCTTTTCGTTCCGCTCAAGGCCGGCAACAAATAGACTCGAGGCGCAACAGAACGGAAATTGGGGTCAGACTCCATTTAGCAATCGCTAAATGGAGTCTGACCCCAATTCTCGTTTTCTAAATCGAGTCTGACCTCAATTCCTGCCGATTCCGCGGATCCCGACGTTACGCGACCTTCGTCTCGGCTTGCTCCATCAACGTCGGCTGCGTCGACGTCGTCGCGTTGACCGGAACGAGCGCGATCGCGAAGACCTCGTCCAACGTGTTGACGCAGTTGAAGCTGAGCTGCTTGCGCACGTCTTCCGGGATGTCCTCGATGTCCGCCTCGTTGTCCTTTGGCAGGATGATCGTGGTGATTCCCGCGCGGTGAGCGCCGAGGACTTTCTCCTTGACGCCGCCGATCGGAAGCACGCGCCCGCGGAGGGTGATCTCGCCCGTCATCGACACGTCCTTGCGCACCGGGCGTCCGGACATGGCGCTCACCAGCGCCGTCGCCATCGTGACGCCGGCCGAGGGACCATCCTTGGGGATCGCGCCCTGCGGAACGTGAATGTGCACCTCGATCGAACCGAGGCGGTCCTCCGGAATTTGCAGCGTCGACGCGTGCGTCGCTGCGTAAGTCATGGCGGCGCGCGCCGACTCCTTCATCACGTCGCCCAGTTGTCCGGTGAGGATGAGCGACACGTTCCCCCATCCGCTCACCTGCGTCTTTTCGTCATCGGTGAGACGCTGGCCATAGGCGTACAGCCGGCGAATCGCCGCTTCGACGAACATGATGTCGCCGCCCGCAGGCGTGTAGTACATCCCGGTCGCCACGCCGACCTCGTTCTCCTCGGCCGCGTGCTCCGGATGCACCTTGGGGCGCCCGAGCAACTCGCGCACCTCCTCGGCATCGATGTCGCCGTCCTCAATGACCTTCGGGTCGCCCGCCGCGATGCGGCGCGCCACCTTGCGCGCGACGGCGCCCACCTGACGCTCGAGCTGCCGGACGCCTGCCTCGCGCGTGTACTTGCTGATCACGGCGGCGACGGCGTCGTCGGTGAACTTGACGTTCTTGTCGCCGAGCCCCGCCTCCTCGAGCTGGCGTGGGATGAGGTACTTCTTGGCGATCTCCGCCTTCTCTCGCTCGGTGTAGCCGGCAAACTCCACGACCTCCATTCGGTCGAGCAGAGGCGCCGGGATGTTCTGAATGAAGTTGGCGGTGGCGATGAACAGAACTTCGCTCAGGTCGAACGGCACGCCGAGATAGTGGTCCGTGAAGTTGTCGTTCTGCGCGGGGTCGAGCACCTCGAGCAGCGCGCTGGCCGGGTCGCCCTGGAACGAGATACCGAGCTTGTCGACCTCGTCGAGCAGGAAGACCGGGTTCTTGGTGCCACCCTGCTTCATGCCCTGAATGATCCGGCCGGGCATTGCGCCAACGTACGTACGACGGTGGCCGCGAATGTCGGCCTCGTCGCGCGCGCCGCCGAGGGCCACGCGGACGTACTGACGCCCGAGCGAACGGGCGATCGACTTGGCGATCGAGGTCTTGCCGACGCCAGGCGGTCCGACGAACAGCAGGATCGGACCCTTGGCCATGGCGCGCGACTTGGCCTCCTTGGCGTCCGTGATGTGGCGATCCTCGTTGTTGGTCTTGCCGAGCTGTGGGGTCGCGTCCTCCTTTGCGGCCTTCAGTTTGGAGATCGACATCTCGCCGGTCTCCTTCAGCTCGTTCTCCATTTGCTGCGCGCGAAGCTGCCGCACGGCCAGGAACTCGAGCACGCGATCCTTGACGTCGGGCAGGCCGTAGTGGTCTTCGTCGAGGACGGTTTGTGCGTGGCTCAGGTCGAGGTTGTCGTCGGACCGATTGTTCCACGGCAGCTCGGCGATCCATTCCAGGTACGTACGGATCACCTGCGCTTCCATGGACTCTCGACCCGAGCGCTCGAGCCGGCCGATCTCTCGCTCGACCTCCTGCCGGGCTTCCTTGGGCAGCTCCAGCTTGTTGAGCTTCTCGCGCAGCTCGACGATCTCCTTCGACTGGTCGTCGTCGCCCAGCTCCTTCTGGATCGCCTTCATCTGCTCGCGCAGGTACATCTCGCGCTGGCGCTCGCCGAGCTCCTCCTGTACCTGCGATTTGATCTCCTCCTGCATCTCGAGCATGCCGATCTGCTTCTGGACATGCACGAGCACGCGGCGAAGGCGCTCCTCGACGCTCAGGGTCTCGAGCAGACCCTGCTTCTCCGGAGGCTGGAGCTCGATATAGCCGGCGACGAGGTCCGCGAAGCGGCCCGGATCGGTGACGGCGTCGAGCACCTGATGCACGACCTCCTCCGGTAGGCCGCGCCGCTCGCCCAATTCGGCGGCACGCTCACGCAACTCCTTGTGCAGGGCGACGAACACCGGGTCGTTCTCGTTGACCGGCTTCATCTCCTCTACCGGCATCACGACGGCGCTGAGATATCCCTCGGTGGTCGAGTACTGGAGGGAAGTGGCGCGCTGCTCGCCCTGGAGCAACAGTTGGACGCCGCCCAATCCGCGCTGGATCTGGCCGATTCGGGCAATGACGCCCATCGAATACAGAATATCCGGCGACGGCTCGTCGGTATTGTCGCGCTGCGCCACGGCAAAGACGAGGCGCTCGGCCTTGAGAGCCGCCTCGATCGCGCGAAGGGTTCCCGGGCGTCCAGCGGCGATCGGCGCCGTGAGGCCGGGGAAAATGACCGTTCCTCGCAACGGGAGGACCGGGAGGGTCTGGCGTGTTGCCATGTGTTTTCCGAATGAGAAGACAATCCGCTGCCGAGAAGCTGCAGCGGACGCGACCGATGGGCCAGTCCGGGCGTCGCACACTCCATTCCAGCGCCTGATGAGACGCTGGGGAGGCGTGAAACTTCGGCCGAAAGACCCGCGAACCTGCAATCCGGGACCGCCGTTGTGCATAACGTGCGCTTGTCGAAACGGCCACGCTGGCAGGATCCGCGGACGCCCCTTGCCGCGCGTTCCAAGTTGAAGCGCCGGAGCGGCAGTATGTAGCTCGTATCCTTTCCGGAAGTTTCCACGTATGCTAAAATGCGTCATTCCGGCCCCTTCCGCCTCATAACCCCGAGCTCTTCGATTGTCGGAACCAGTCGTACCGTCCTCTGACTCGGAGCTACGCGCACACGTCGAACGCGTTCTCAGCTCGCACTACGAGCTGGACTGCGAGATTGGCCGTGGTGGGATGGGTGTCGTATATCGAGCTCGCGACCGGCGCCTCAAGCGAATCGTTGCGATCAAGGTTCTTCCCCCGGAACTCGCGTTCCGGAGCGAAATCAAGACGCGCTTTCTGCGCGAGGCAGAGACCGCGGCCCAGTTGAACCACCCCAACATCGTCGACATCTACGCCGTGGACGAGGCGGAAGGCATCGTCTACTTCGTGATGGCGTACATCACGGGTGACAACCTGGCCAAACGGCTCCACGACCACGGAACGCTGGGAGTAGAGGAAACGCGCCGGACGCTGCGCGACGTCGCCGATGCGCTCGCCTACGCTCACGAGCGGGGAGTGATTCATCGCGACATCAAGCCGGACAACATCCTCATCGACGGGCAGAGCGGTCGGCCGATGGTCACCGACTTCGGCATCGCGCGCGCGGTGAGCGAGGGCGATTCCCGGCTCACGGCGACGGGCATTGCCATCGGGACGCCAACTTACATGTCGCCCGAACAGGCAGCTGGTGAACGTACGATCGACGGCCGGAGCGACCTGTACTCGCTCGGCGTCCTCGGCTACCAGATGCTGACCGGCGAGCCGCCGTTCGTGGCGAACAGCACGCCCGCCATCCTGGTCAAGCACATCTCGGAGACGCCGACACCGGTGGAGCAGCGCCGGAGCGATGTGCCGCCCGATCTGGCCCGGGTGATCATGACACTGCTGGAGAAGGATCCCGTCGATCGATTTCCGTCGGCGGCGGCAGTCGTCGTGGCGCTCGACACGGGGCGGATGCCGGAACGGACGGCGCAGCAGCGCGCCCGCGCGCCCGCGGCGGCCGCCACGCCCGCACTGGCCGGCCGTGCGGACTCGCCGGTGCCGTACGCGGCGCAGGCGGAGCCGTTGTACGGCTCGGGACCAACACCGGAGCAACTGCGTCGCTGGCAGGCGCCGCCGGTGGTGGCGTTCCGCCGCAAACTCGCGCCGTACCTGTTCGTCAACGGGGTCATCGTGATCGCCTCGGCGGTGAGCGACTCCGATTTTTTCGCGATCACGGTTTTCTGGTCGATCTTTCTGGCGTTTCGTTACGCCAAGCTTTGGGCCGACGGCTATGACTGGCGTGACGTGTTCCGCCAGCCGCGCGACCGCGATCTGATCGACGTCGCGGACGACTTCCTCATCTACCTGCGATCGATGTTCGATCGCGACAAGCGCAAGGCGATGCGGGAGGAGCGCCGTCAGCGGATCACACGCGACACAACTCCGGCGCGGCTGCCGAGCGCGTCCTCGAGCGATGATGTGATGCGCGCCGCGGGTGCGTACGCGGACCGAATCCGCCGCGCCGAATCGGACCGCATGGAGATTCTGCGCCTGCTCGACCGGATGCCATCCGCGGAGCGGTCACGCATCCCCGACGTCGGGCGGTCGGCCGACGCCCTTGCCGATAAGGTGAAGGGCCTGGCGTTCGCGCTCGCCGATCTCGATCGCAACGGCGCCGACGGCGGGGCAAACGCGATCGAGTCTGAGATCGCGCGACTCGAGAGCGCCGCCAACCCGCTCGACGAAAATGGCAGCGAGGAACGCGTGCGCCGCCTGGCGTACCTCAAGCGGCAGCGCCGGGCGCTCGCCGATGTTTCGGGTCGTCGCAACGCGGTCGCGGCCAAGCTCGAGACGTGCGCCGTCGCTCTCCAGAACATCAAGCTCGACCTGATTCGGTTGAACGCCGGAAACCAGACGCCTCAGCACATCACGTCGTTGGCCATGGCCGCACTCAATCTCGCCGACAGCGTGGATAGCGCGCTGTACGTGGCGGACGAGATGCGGAACACGGGCGGGGGCGCAGCGAGTCGGTCCGCAGCGCGTTCCGGGTGAACGACTATCTTCGCGACCGTGTCACGGTCGCGGTAGGCACGCAGTACCTGATCGAACGTGAGATCGGGCGCGGCGGGATGGCGGTCGTGTATCGCGCGACTGATTTGCGGCTGCACCGCACGGTCGCGATCAAGGTGCTCCCGCCCGACGTCGCGTTCAATCCCGATGTGCGCGCGCGCTTCATCCGCGAAGCGCAAACGGCCGCGCAGCTCAGCCACCCCAACATCGTCCCGATCTACAACGTCGACGAGGCGGACGGCGGCGGGCTCGTGTACTTCGTCATGTCGTACGTCGACGGCGAAAGCCTGGGCCTGCGTCTGGCGCGCGAGGGCGCCTGGCCGGTGGATCGTGCCGTCCGCGTGCTGCGCGACGTGGCGGACGCTTTGGCGTATGCGCACGCGCGCGGCGTGATCCATCGCGACATCAAGCCGGACAACATCCTGATCGATCGAGCCAGCGGCCGGCCAATGGTCACGGATTTCGGCATCGCGCGGGCGGCTCAGGGAGAAACGCGGTTGACGGCGCCGGGAGTCGCGGTCGGCACGCCGGCATACATGTCCCCCGAGCAGGCGCTCGGCGAGCGCGAGCTCGATGGACGCAGCGATCTCTACTCGCTCGCCGTGGTAGGCTACCACATGCTCGCCGGCGAGACACCGTTCAAGGCGGCGAACACCCCGGCAATGCTCGTAAAACACGCCACCGAGCGACCGCGTCCAATGCGAGAGCGGCGGCCTGACGTGCCGGCGTATCTCGCCGTCGCGATCGATCGAGCGCTCGCCAAGCGCCCGGAGGATCGTTGGTCGGACGCCGCCGAGTTTCGCGACGCTCTCGACGGCGCGATTGCGTCATCGAAGGCGCGCGACTCGGCGGCGCCATTGATCGACGCGCGGCCCGCGAGTGTGGGGCCGTTGCCGATGGGGCCGTCGGCAGTGGCGTCACCGCCCGCCCCGGTGGTATTCCCTCCGCCACCACCCGGTCTGAGCCGGGGCGAGCTGAAACACTGGTATCGAGCGCAACGCCGGCTGGCGATGAGCCAGCAACTTCAGGGAAGACAGGGCGGCTTCATTGTCGGGAATCGGGTCTTTCCATTCGGCAGCTACGACGACCGTCCCCTCGAGGAGCGCGTTCTGGCGTTCCGCCGGAGCGTCTTCAACTGGATCGGTTGGACGGGCGTGTTCTTCGCCATCAACATCGCGACCCACGGACCGGGGCCGTGGTTCATTTTTCCGAGCGCGTTCATCCTGCTCGACGTCATGAGGAAGGCGGGCTCGATCTGGTCGGACGGGGTCGGCCCGATCGACGCGTTCACGAAGGGAATTCGCGCCAAGCTGCGGGCTCAACGCCCTGAGGCACCCGTCGCGGCCGCGGCGCCGCCCGCGCTGACGCCGGAACAGCTTGCCGGCCAACTCGCGCCGCTCGACGTGCTCGGCGGCCCGCATGGCGAAGCGGTGCGCCGCGCGGCATCCGATCGTGCACTGATCCACGGGATCATTGCCGGGCTGCGAACGATCGAGCGCGAGATGATCCCCGACATCGGGCCTACCGTGGATGCGCTCGCGACACGCGTGGGCACCTTGGCGACGACTCTCCACCGGCTCGACACCGACGTGTCCGGTGCGTCGCTCGGCTCGCTGGACCAGCGCATCGCGGCGCTGCAGGCCGAGCCGGACGCGACGGACCGCGACCGGAGGATCCAGCTGCTACAGCGCCAACGCGTGTCGCTGCACGACCTGCTCGAGCGCCGCCGGTCGTTGGCGAACGATCTCGAGAGCGCCGGCCTCATGTTACAAAACTTGAAGCTGGATTTGCTCAAGTTTCGTTCGTCCGGCATCGGCTCGGCGATCGAGGACCAGACGAGCGCGACACAGGAAGCGCGCGCGCTGTCACGCGAGATCGGGCATGTCGTGCAGGCGGCAGAGGAGCTGAGGAAGCTGTAGTCCGCGGGAGGCCGCCCACGGCCCTCAACGTCGCAAGAGATCCGCGAGGACGTCGGCGACGGGCCGTGGGCACTCCTCCGGCGCGAAGTGGCGCGCGTCGTCGAGGATGGCGAGCGATGCGGACGGAATAGCGGCCTGGAGACGCCGCCCGATCTCGAGGGGCGTGACGCGGTCGTGCCGACCCCAAATGATCGCCGTCGGCACGTTGATGCCGGTCAGCCGTGTAGCGAGATCGGCGGTCTCGTCGTTCCGCATGGCGCGGAGGTGCGCGAACAGCGCGTCGCGGCCCGGCTCGTCAGCGAACGGCCGCACGTACATGTCGATCGATCGGGCGACGCGAGCGGAGTCTGCATAGCCTCGGGACAGGGCACGCCGAAGGGCGCCGAGCCAGGTCTGCAATGGTAGGAATTTCGCGAGTGGCAGCGCCGCGCGAGCCAGCTTTACCGCGACATTCGGCCACGCATCGAAGGCGACGCTGTCGATGAGGCACAGATGCGACACACGATCGGCATGTCGCACGGCGAGCGACTGCGCGATGCCCCCGCCGAGTCCATGTCCCACGACGCACCCCGAGTGGATGTTGAGCTCGTCGAGCAACTCGACGACGCGGGATGCATGAGCACGAATATCGAGGTCGCGTCCGCCCGGCCGGTCACTTCGCCCGTGGCCGAGGAGATCGAGGACGACGAGACGGTGTCCGGGCGGCATGAGCGGAACGACGTCGTTCCACAGATGCCCGGACGTCGCGAAGCCGTGAATGAAGACGACGGGGTTTCCGGCGCCGCGAGTCCCGGCCGCGTAGTAGTAGATCCGCGCGCCCGAGAGGTCGAGAAACTCACCGCGCACGCGTGGTCCCGTGTGGCATCGGGGCGTGAAGATGAGCGCGCCGGCCAGTGGGCGCCAGACTCAAATGCGACACGGGCCGCCAGGTGAGTGGCGGCCCGTGCGAACTACGATGATTGCGATCGATCAGGCGAAGCTCAGAGGCCACCGCCGCCACGACGGCCCTGGGGGAACGCAGCCATGATCTTGTCGAACTGAGCCTTCTGCTCGTCGCTGAGCAGCGCCTTGATGTCGGCGTTCTGCTTCTGCGTGAGCTCCTGCATCTTGGTGCGGGCGTCGGCATCACCACCGCGAGCCGCTTCCATCAGAGGCTGGCGCTGCGCAGCGTACGCCTTCTGGATCGAGTCGGCCTTGGCGAGGATGGCGTCGGACACCTTCATCGAATCCTTGAGGACCGACATGATGCGTCCGCCGGCGCCGCCACCACGACGACCCATCTGCTGCGGATCCTGCGCCCTGGCCACCGTCGTCACGGCGAGGAACATCGCGGCGACCATCATCGTCATCCGGATCATTTTCTTCATTGATTCTGCCCCCAATGGAGTGTGGGAATCCCGCCGTGCGCGCATCAGACGCACCCCGTGGCATCATTACCGCAGGACTGCGACATCAGCTACGGGCGCGCCAAGACCCGCGCAACGACAAACATCGTGGACGCAACAGGTTAGTTGTCGCCCTCTAGCGCAAAGACTCAAAACTGCTATCCTTACGCGCCCAATGCAGGACGCATCTTCAGCGACGAGCTCAACGGCTGCTACAGGTCAGGACAGAGCGACTTCAGTGACACTGCCGCCCTCGCCTCCATCGAGTCCCACGCCGCCAACCGCATCGCCACTGACCCCGGTTCCGCCAGCGCCGTCACTGTCGTTTCCGGTCACCTGGCTGGTGGAGCACGCCGCGGCGCCGATCAAGTATCGATCGATCACCGAAGTCGCGAAGCCTGCGGGGCCAATCAGCGACCAAGTTGCAGCACTCCCGTTTACGCACCGTCCTGCGCTGACGTTGGCGTTGATGCAACGGCCCGATGGAACGTGGAGCCATTCGATGCTCACGATACCATCGTCACGCAGCGACAACTTCGATGGGATCGGTACGATCACCGCCGCGCGGCGTTTGCTCGAGTACGGATGGGACAAAGACTCGCCACCATTGATACACGCGCGGCGCGTGCTGTTCCGGCTGCTGGCCGAGGACACCGACCCCGACTACCTGTTCGAGCTCGGCGGAAAGCACGTAGACGAGGACATGGCGCGCCGCGGACGTGCGATCCTGCGCGAAGCGGCCGCGGCCACACTCGCGCAGGCTGGCTACGAGGACGATCCGCGACTTCGTGGCGCGGCGCGTCGCATCACCGAGCGCATCGTCGGCTACCTGCGCACGCCGCTCGCGCAAAAGCCGTTCGTGCGCGTGGGCAATCAGCACGTGTTGCCCGCCGAAGCGTCGCCACCGTCGATTTATGCATTGCTCATGCTCGCCTACATGCCGCTGTTCCGCACCGAGCATCACGACTCAATGGAGCTGCTGTATCACCACGTCGCTCAACCGCTGCCGCGCCAGGAAGCGATGCAGCTGTGCGGCAAGCGTGTCGTCGCGCAACCGCACCTCGTGCTCGGCGACCAGCTCGCGAATCGCAACGTCGCTGACACGGACGTCGTTTTCGCCGTCGTGTGGCTCGAGCTGATGGCGCGACTAGGCTATCTGCGCAAGAACGAAGGATGGGCCAGACTGTACGACCGCTTTCTCGAGGACCGCGACCCGAGCGGCGTCTGGCATCCGCACAAAGGGATGGCGACGCCGCGCACGGTGAACCCGTTCCTGTGGCCGATGTACCCGCTCGAGGATCACGCGGCGGGTGACGAGCGCTGGACCGACATCACGTTCCGACTTGGCTTGATCGGACGGCTCGCCGGGCGCACGATCGACCTGGTGTGACGCGACCGCTCTCGCCGGAGGAGATGTATCCGGCCGGCCATCGGTCGATCGCCACTCGGATGCTGTCGCTTCGATCCGGGCTTCGCGTGCGCGTGCTCGAGAGCGGACCCGCCGACGGGCCCACGGTTTTGCTGTTGCACGGCTGGGGCGCGTGCTCGTACTCGTTTCGCCACGCACTCGAGCTGCTGCCGAACCACGGAATCCGGACGATCGCGGTGGATCTCCGCGGCTTCGGATTGTCCGACAAGCCGACGAGGCGAGGCGTATACACGCTCGATGCCTACGTTGCGGACCTCGAGCAGGTGGTCGACGCGATCGGTGTCTCGCGTCCCACGCTCATTGGCCACTCCATGGGCGGCGGCATCGCGCTCCACTACGCACTGCACCGACCGGAGCGTGTGGGGCGAATCGCGTTGATCAATCCGGTCGGGCTCGTCCCGCTCCGATTGATTGGGCTTGCCCGGCTGTCGCCGCGGTCGCTGTTCCGGCTGCTGGATGGTCGTTTGACGCCACGATTGCTGATTCGCTTCATCCTTCGACGCATTGCCTACGGCCAGCCGTCGCTCGTCAGCGACCGGGTCATAGACGAGTACTGGGCGCCCACGCAGCTGACGGGATTTGGCTACGCGGCCCGGGCCACCGTTGGCGAGTTCCAGTGGGCGCCAGTCGGCAGGACCGCGGCCGCCTCGCTGGCCGTCCCATGCGTAGTGATTCTCGGCGACTCGGATCGTCTGGTTCGTGACGCGCGGTCGCGGGCGCGGCAATTGGCTGGCGCCGCGGTGCACGAGCTCAGCGGCGGCCACTGCGTTCACGAGGAAGATCCGTCGCGAGTGTACGCGATTATCGAGAGTTTCGTCACGAATAGTCCTAGCATTAAGTCTCACAACGACTTAAATTGAAGAGTCGCAAGCCGCGGCCGGGGCTTCTGCCAGAAGCTGCCTGGATGGTCGCGGCAACGAGGGACGACGCGCATTCGTGCGCGGGCCGCAACGGCCCCTCGTGCGCGCGGAGCCTGGCTCCGCGAATCGCCAGGCGGGCGCTCTGTCCGCCGGCACGATTACGAAGTCATCGGTCCCAGGAGGGTCCTGGGTTGCGGCCCCGATGCGTAGCAATGGGAATGCATGGCAACAGGGACAATTGAAGTAGAGCAGGCGGTAGAGTCCGAGACGATCGGCTTTGATGAGCTCGGACTCTCGCCACGAGTGTTGAGCGCGGTGCGCGACGCGGGGTACCAGACCCCAACACCGATTCAAGCGCAAGCGATTCCACTCGTTCTGAAAGGGCGCGACGTGATGGGCCTCGCGCAAACCGGCACCGGCAAGACTGCCGCCTTTACGCTGCCCATCGTCGACCGGCTGACCGACGGGCCAAGACGCACGCGCGTACTCGTACTCACGCCGACTCGCGAACTATGCGTGCAGGTCGAGGAGAGCGTGCACAAATACGCCCGCCACTCCGAGGTGAGTGTGGCGTCCGTATATGGCGGCGTTCCACTCGAGCCGCAGCAGAAGAAACTGCGTGCAGGCGTCGACATCGTCGTCGCCACGCCGGGTCGATTGATCGATCACCTCGAGCGCCAAAACGTGGTGTTCGACGATCTCGAGGTGCTCGTGCTCGATGAAGCCGATCGCATGCTGGATATGGGCTTCGCGCCGCAGATCAATCGGATCGTCGCCGACGTTCCGCGATACAGACAAACGCTCCTTTTCAGCGCGACGATGCCGCCCGAAGTGGAAGCGCTCGCGCGAAAGTACCTTCGCAAGCCCGTCGTGGTGCAAGTGGGCCGTCGGTCGCAGGCGGCGAGCACCGTGAGCCACGCCGTGTATCCAGTGCCGCGCGAACGAAAAAGCGCGCTGCTCGCGCGACTGCTGCGCGAGGATGCGCTCGACACCGTCCTGGTGTTCACGCGCACCAAGCACGGAGCGGATCGCGTGGTGCGGCACCTCGAGCGCGACGGCATCAACGCCGCGGCGCTTCATGCCGACAAGACGCAGCCGCAGCGCACCCGAGCGCTCCAGGATTTCAAGAGTGGCAAGGTGCGCGTACTCATCGCCACGGACATCGCGCAGCGCGGGCTGGACATCTCGGGTATCACGCACGTCATCAACTACGATGTGCCGCAGCAGGCCGAAGACTACGTGCACCGCATCGGGCGCACGGGCCGCGCGTTGAACGAAGGCGATGCCTTCACCTTCATGGCGCCCGACGAGATCGCGACGGTGCGGCAGATCGAGCGAGTGATCGGGCAGCCCATTCCGCGAATTTCCGTCCCCGGTTTCGATTTCGGCACCGAGGCCGCGGACTAGCGCACTAGCCGTCGAGTCAAGAAACGGCAAACGCGCCCGGCCTCTCGCCCGGGCGCGTTTGCGTTGGCGGACGTCAGCCCATCGGCCGCGGCGGCGCGATCAGCACGGAGCACTTGGCGGCGCGAACCACGCGCGTGCGCACGCTCCCCAGAAGAATGCGGTCCATGAGGCCTTGTTCATGCCCACCGAGCGAGATGAGGTCGCAGCCCTCATCGCTCGCGTAGCGCAACAGCGCCTTGCCGGCTTCGCCTTCCAGCAACCTGGTCTCGATTTTGGAGCGCGTGCTTCGCTGCAGTCTGCGCCTGGCCGTGTCCAACTTTGTCTCGGCGCCGGTGCGGTAGAGATCGACCAGGCCGCCGAGTGCATGATCGCGCCCGGTGAACGAGCTGGCGTGCGCCAGGGTGAGCGTGCCGTCGCGCGCCATGAGTTTGAGCGCCAGCTCCGCAGCCGAGATGCTCGCATCGGTGAAGTCCATGGCGGCAAGCGCGCGCCGCGGCAGCTCGCGCGCGTTTGGTGCAACGGCGAGCACCGGAATCCGGGCGTGCCTGATCACAGCGATCGCCGTCTCGCTGCCAAAGAGCCGATCGAGCCGCCCGTGGCGGCCAATGCCGAGGATGATGAGCGTGGCGTCCCATCGACGGGCAACGTCGTTGATCGCGTCGGGCGGCCAGCCGACGACGCTTTGCACGGTCCACTGTTCAGTGCCCGGGAGCGCGCGCACCCGCCGCTCGACTCGCTCGTGCATCGAGCGGCGTCCGCGCTCGTCGATTGCCACCGGCTGATCGGGACGCACGACCGTCGACAGGTTGTGCGGGAACGGCGTGATGACCGCGACTACGGTGACGGAGGTACCGGGACGCTCGGCCAGTGCCGCTGCGATGCGCAATGCACCGAATGATTCGCGATCTCCGTCGGTGGCGACCACGATCCGTGCGAGTGGCGTCCATGGTTGCGCCTGGCTCGACGCCGTCGCTGCCTTGCTTGCCGCCATTCGATCCTCCCCCCGTCCGTGCCGCGTCTTCCGCGTCAACTCTGTGATAATATGTGGCCCCGGTCTGTCGGCCAAACGGGGATGCGCGTGTCGGGCGCGCGCTGACGCGGTTCGCGGATTGCCCGACTGCTCGGCGGCCTGCCTGGGACCAGCCTTATCTTAGTACGGGCGCACCAGTCCGCCGGACGAGGTCGAAATGAGCATCATCCTGGACGGCGAGAGACCGGCGAATCGGAGCGAGAATCGGCTTCGACAGTTCCTCTTGTGGTCGGGAGTCATCGCGCTGATCGCGATGCTTCCGTACCTGTCGGGGCTCATTGGCGCCGTGATGCTCTACGTCATCATCCGCCGGCCGCACACGGTTTTGAGTCGCGTACTCCCGCCGCGCGTGTCGGCTGCCAGTCTGGCGCTGGGCAGCGGGCTCCTGCTGGTGGTCCCCGGCGCCTGGTTCGTCTCGAGCGTCGTATCGGCGGCTGCCGACGGGCTTCGCGCGCTGCAGTCGAGTGACACGCTCGCGCGTCTCGCGGCGATGCGCATTGGAACGATCGAGGTGGGCAAGGAGATATTCGGCATCAGCTCGACCGTGCTCACCTGGGTCTCGAGCCGTGCGTTCGCACTGTTTGGCAGCCTGACGTTGACCACGCTGAACCTCGTCATTGCGCTGCTCGGCGTGTACTACATCCTGATCGACGGTGGACGGTTGTGGCGCCGTCTGACCCGACTTCTCCCGCTCTCGGATCGCCTCGCGGCGGCGCTCGGCAATCGATTCGTGACCGTGACCGAGGCTCTGTTGCTCGGCACGGTGCTCACGGCCGTGCTTCAGGGCACGATCGTCGGTGTCGGATTCGCGATCGTCGGACTCGAGCCGGCCGTGCTGTGGGGACTCACGACTGCGATCGTCTCGGTGCTGCCGATCATGGGGAGCGCGTTCGTATGGCTGCCCGGCGTGGTAATCCTCCTCGCACAGCACCGGGTCGGCGCCGCGATCTTCATCGGGATATTGGGTGGAGGGCTCGCGTCCAATCTCGACAACGTCGTGCGCATGCTCCTGTTCAGGCGGATCTCGGGAATTCACCCGATGTTGACTCTCGTCGGCGCGTTTGCCGGCGTGCGAATCTTCGGCATGATGGGGGTTTTCATCGGGCCGTTGCTGTTGTCGTACTTCTTCGAGCTCGTTCGGATCGATGAGGAGATGGCCGGCCAGCTCACAGTGGCCGAAGTCGCGCGCATCGAGCCTGCCCGAGTGGAAACACGGACTCCGACATGACGCATCCAGCACCGGAGGCAGTCGCGTGAACCTTCAGAAGATCCTCATCGGCGTCGATTTCAGCCAACCGTCGACCGCCGGCGCAAAATGGGTATCGGAGTTCCTCGCCTCCGACGCCGAGCTGACGCTGCTCCACGTGGTGGAACCGGTGCACCATCCGCAATTCGCGAGTGGGCTTCTGCCATCGGCGGAAAGCCTGGACTCGGCCGCGCGCGACGACGCGATGCAGCGGTTGCGCGAGGTGGCGAGCTACCTGACGGCCAGCGAGCCGACGTGCGTCGTCCGTGTGGGCACGCCGCACGAGGTCATCGTGAACGTAGCGCGCGAGGGCGGCTTTGACCTCGTCGTGATCGGTCCACACGGCGACAGGCCGCGCCGGTCGCGCTTCCTCGGCACGACGGCCGACCGGGTCGTGCGAACTTCGCCCGTTCCGGTGCTCGTCGCGACGCATCCGCCGGCCCGGGCGCCCCGGCATCTGCTGGTGCCGGTGGACGAGGCGTCGATCACACCCCGTTTGCTGCAGTGCGTCCGTGACCTGGCCGAGCGGTTCGACGCCGATATCACGCTGCTCCACGTCTGGAGCAACGCCGTGTACAGCCACGTCGCGTCGATGTCGTACGCGACGGCGCACGGCAATGAGCAGGCTGCCCGTGACGAGATCGCGCGGGAGATCCATCAGGCGAGCGTCCACTGGCTGAACGAGGTCGCGCGAACGGGCATCGCGCGCGAGCGCATAACGGCGACCGTCACGTACGGCCACGCGGGCGACGTGACGGTCGATACGGCGGCGTCGACCCACGCCGACATGATCATCCTGGGGCGCCGAACCGCGCGCGTCGTCGCGCCGGCGCTTCTGGGCAGCACGATAGGCGCCGTGCTGCACGAGGCGCGTTGTCCGATCCTGATTGTGACGGAGGAGTCCGGCGGTACGCGCTGATCAGTGCGAGCCGCGGTCCCGGTTGACCACGAGGAGACCGACTTCGCCATTGAAGGCGTCGCGCATCGTGGGGACGCCTGGCGGCGGCAACCATGGGCCGCCATCGACGCGGACGTTGATCTGATGCATCCCGGGTGAGAGTGGCAGCGCGAGCTCCCACAGGTCGCGCCCCCGCCGGGTGAGCGTGAGCGGACTCCAGTCGCTGAAGTCACCCATCACGTCCACTGCTTCGACGCCGCCAACGCGAATGACGATCTTCTGCATTCCGTTCGCCGCCGGCCTGGTCTCGAAATTCTTGACGAGAACGGCGTGCGGCAGCGAGACCGGTACGGCGGTCTTGGAGATTGGCGAGTAGGCGATCTCGAGCCCTGCCATGCCGAAGCTGCGGGCGGGCAGTCCGCGCAGTGGGAGCGCCGGCTGGCGACCGCCGCCGCCGATGATGGCCACGCGATCGCTCAGCCAGATCGTCGCGGTGGCCGAGGTCCAGCGTCGCGAATCGGGCGTCACGTCGTACGAGTCGCCGAAGCGATGGCCCATCTGTGCCGACACCTCGAGCGCGCCGACTTCCCACCGCAACGCCGCCTCGAGATCGCTGAAGCGCGATTGGCGCTCGCAGGCCGACACGCCCGGACTCTCGGACAGAAGCGCGCGCATCTCCGAGCTCACCGCGACCATTGGCGCCGTGGCGGAGCATGAGAGCGAGGCGCTGCTGGTGTCGTGGACCGAGGCGATCTTGCTGAAGGAAAAGTTGGTGAACGTAGTGGTGAGCGTAGCCACGCCGAATGTAGCGGTGGGCTCGCCAAGCTTGGCCCATGCGCCGGCGTCGGTCACATCCGCCGACGAGACGACGGCGATGCGCCACGGGCGCGCGACGCCGCCGCCCAACCACACGCCGCCGTGCTGGCGAAAGAGCACGTGGACGCGGGTCTGCACGTCAACCTGATCGGTGCCCAGGGAGCGTTCGTCGACGGCGCGGCTTGCGTTGCCGATCATTTCGGCCCGCACACCGTAGACGGTAGGTGACGTGAAGGTGCCCGAAACGATACCGTCGGCGATCTGGAGCTGCTGATCGGAGAGGAAGGCTGATCCACGCGCCGAGATCCTGGCGTGCGGCATCTCGAATTGGAACGTGGGTGCGAGCCGGATCGTGCTCGCGGGAAGGACGCCATCGGAGACCGAGTACTGTCCCGCCTCGAACTTGGAGACAATCTGCGCTGCAAGCCCCCGCGGAGCGGGAACCAGCAGCGCTGCAGCCAAGCTGAGGATGGCGACCTTCGGCTCGTTCATATCACTCCGAGCGCTCGTTCTCCTGCTGCCCTTCGGGCGGCCCTTTGCTGGCTGGTGGTCGACCCGGGGTTTCACGAATCCGGTTTTGCAGGGCAGTGCCCGGATTCAACCCTCTAAGAATGTCCGACTGAACGTTGTTCCACAAGCTGACGAAGGTGGCATCATCGGCCCCGTCGTCCCAAAGTTTGGTAATGGCCGAGGACGCATCCTCGCTGGGGACTCCGCGCCAGATGAGATCGGCCCAAATGGTGAATGCCTGGAGGTCGCTCCGGCCCTTTTGCCGCACGCGGAATTTCTCGAGCTGCGCCGGTTTTGCACCGGCACGCAGGACGGCCGCGGCGGCGGTGAGCTCTTCGGCATCGACGCCGCCGAGCGTGGATCGGGCGGTTCGGAGCAGCGCCAGTTCCTGCCGAACGGCTGAAACGATGGACTTGGCGTCTGCCTTTTTGCTCACTCCCTCGAGCGCGATCGAACGGAGCGCGCGTGCGGGCAACCCGGCGGCCTCGGCTGAATCCAGGAGAACCTGGATCGTGAACCGGCTGGTCGGGTCGAGCTTGGCGAAGCGATCGGGTTCGGTGTCCTGTGCGTGCAACGTGGTCGCGGCGCAGACCGCGAAGACCGCCGCGCGCAACGCCACGGCGGCAGCGCGTCGGACGACCGGTGCGGTCGCGGGGAGCCGGCGGGAACGCATCACAACGAAGACCCTCTACCGACGATTTTCACCGAGTTGGCGTGGCCGAACCCGTCGTCGGGTGCGAACGGCGCGGAAGGATCCGCGATCCACGAGGACCCATCGACGAGGAAGGCGTATACGTGCCGGCCCGCGCTGAGCGGAACGGTCACCGTCCACAAGCCTCCGTGCGCCGAACGGATCATGGGCGTCTTGGCGACGTCCCAGTCGTTGAAGTCCCCGACCAGCGACACCTGCTGCGCCCGAGGGAGCGAGATCACGAACTTCACGACGGTGTCGGAAACCGGGAGGCCAGGAACACCAGCAACCGGCGGTTGCTCGACCGAAGGGCGGCCGTCCCGGTTCGAGGTGAACACGCCGGCAATGACACCGATGCCGACGAGGCCGGCGGCGAGCAGCGCGCCCGTCACCGGCGAAAGGCTGAACACCCGCGGCGACAGGATCCGCTGCCACACGCTCTGGCGACGCGGCTCCGGCTCGGCGTGAATGGCGGCCATCACGCGGTCACGGGCATCCGGGTCAGAGACGACCGGCCGCCGCGCCTCGCGAATGATCCATTCGACGTACGGGTGCAATTGGTCTGAATCAGTCATGCTTGATGCGCTCCCACCGCTCGCGCAACCGGTCACACGCGCGCTTCACACGCATCTTGAGCGCGGAGACACCAACACCGGTCAGCGCCGACATCTCCTCGTAACTCAGTTCTTCGATGTATTTCAAGAGAAAGGCTTCTCGCAACAACGGGTCCAGCTCGGTCAGCACGCGCTGCACGAATTCTTCGTCTTCACCCGACCAGACCGGCGTTCGGTCCGGCGTATTCAGCAGCACCGCTTCCTCACGCACGAACACCCGCTCACGATGCGCGCGTCGAGCCGCGACGCTTCGGCATTGGTTCACGAGTATTCGGTACAGCCATGCGCTGAACCGATCCCGTTCCTGATACCGATTCAGTGCCCGATACGCGCGGAGGAAAGTGGCCTGCAATGCATCTTCCGCGTCGTCGCGGTTGCCCAACATCCGGACCGCGAACCGCGCACAGCGGTCATAGTACCGATCCACCAGCGCGGCGTAAGCGTCAACGTCACCCGCCAATACGCGTTGCACATCGGCGGCATCGTCGCTCATGTCCTTTCCTATAACCCACCCCCGTCCTTCGAACGTCACATGATAGTCGTCGAAAGCTACGCGGCGGGCCGAACCCGCGGGAAATGGTGCTCCAGCTCACCACCTGGTGCGTCCCAAACGCGACATGCTCAACGTGTCAACAATCTTGCCGCGTCTGGCGGTGACGCTGAGGTTGGACGCTCCATACCCGAAGCCTCTCGCGTCGTACACTGCTGAATCCCGATTGGACCCCAGAACGATCCCGTAGGCGGCGCCGAGGTCGCGTCGCGCGATGCGCCCACCGGCCGAGCGCACTTCCACGGCGGCCCGGGACGTATCGAGTACAACCGCGACAAGGGCACGCCGCGTCATCGCGGTCTGGCGCGCCAGGGAGAACGCCGCGCTCAGATCGGACATCGCTGCTCGGACGGCGGCGCTGTCGCGCGCGGCCGCGAACCGCGGCGCGACGATCGCGAGCACGACCGCCACGACGGTGAGGACGACGGTCGCTTCGAGGAGGGTGAAGGCCGAGCGGCGCACGCTGCAAGAGAATCTCGACCTACGCGAGATGCATGACCATTTTGCTCACACCGTCACCCTTTCACTTCCAGCCTGCCTGCCATGCCTGCACTGCGACTCTTCACGCTGTCGTGCGCATCACTCCTGGCCTTGGGATGCGTCAACCCGCGCGCCGAGGCAAACATGGCGCAAGCGCTCAACGACGCCGCGAATGAGATCGGCGGTCTCAAGAGCGACATCGCGCAGATCCAGACCGATCTCGACTCACTGCGCCAGGTCGTGGCGAAGCAGGACACGATCATCGGGCGCATCGCGGAAGTGAATCACATTCCGCGGTGATGGGGCTGGCGCGGTCGCGCGACGAGCCCGGATTTGAACTGTTCGAGACAGAGTCGCGGAGGACGCAAAGTCGCTGATGGCTCCCTGGCATTCGGCCGGCGTGATGGCCAGGCTCGGCGGCTCGGCGGCTCGGCCAGGCACTTTCCGTCGCTCACCGGCGCCCGATCGGGGGCGGCTAAGTTTTGTGGTGAATCGCGCCATCACCCGTTGGAATCATCGGACTCGACCCGCTCATGAAAATCGCCATTGAGTACTGCACGATGTGAAGCTACGAGCCTCGGGCCGTCAGGTTGGCGGCCGAGATTCGTGAGCGGTTCCTGGATGCGGAGATCGAGCTCGTACCGTCGAGCGGCGGGCGCTTCGAGGTCGTCGCCGACGGGACGGCCGTATTCGAGAAATCGAAGGTCAAACGGCACGCCGCGCCCGGTGAGGTGGTTGGCCTGCTCGAGCAGCGGCGTCGCGGAGGGTAACTCGAACAGCAGCGTGATGCGCAACAACCATCAAGCGCGGACATGAGAATCGCGATCTCGACAGGGGGCGGCGACGCGCCCGGGCTCAACGCCGTCATCCGTGCCGCCGTGCTCTGCGCGATCAACCGGGGATGGGAGGTGCTCGGGATCAAGCGCGGCTACGCGGGCCTCATGGGCGAAGACGAGGTCATTCCGCTGACGCGCGACTCGGTGCGTGGCATCGCGCATCTGGGCGGAACGATCCTCCGCACGACCAACCGGGGGAACCCGTTCCACTATCCGCACCGTCAACCCGACGGCACGATGGTCGAAGCGGATCGGTCGGACGAGTTGATCGCCAATGCGCGGCGTCTCGGGATCGACGCACTCATCTCGATCGGCGGCGACGGTTCGCTCACCATCGCGAAGCTCCTCTGCGACAAGGGCATGAAGATCGTCGGTGTGCCCAAGACGATCGACAACGATGTCGCGGGAACGATCACCACGTTCGGGTTCGACACCGCCGTCAACACGGCCATCGAGGCGATCGACAAGCTTCATACCACGGCCGAATCGCACGACCGGGTGATCGTGATGGAAGTGATGGGCCGCGATGCGGGATTCATCGCGCTGCACTCTGGCGTTGCCGGAACCGCCGATGTAATCCTCATTCCGGAAATTCCATACGATATCGCGAAAGTCTGCGAGAAGATCATGTCTCGTGATCGCGCGGGCCGGCACTTTTCGATCGTCGTCGTGGCCGAAGGCGCCTTCCCGAAAGGCGGCTCGGTGTCGCTCGTCGGCGAGTCGCTGCCTGGCCAGGCGCGGCGGTTGGGCGGCGTCTGCGAGCCGATCGCGCGCGAGATCCAGCGCCTCACGGGGAAGGAGACGCGGTCGCTCGTGCTGGGCCACCTGCAGCGTGGCGGCATGCCGACCGGCTACGATCGGCTGCTCGCCACCCGGTTCGGAGGTGCGGCGGTGCGGGCAGTCGCCGAGGAAAAGTGGGCCCACATGGTCGCGCTCCAATCGCCGCACATCGTGACCATCCCGATCGAGGAGGCCCTTCGCGAACCCAAACGGGTCGACCCGAGCCACGACGTGGTACTCACCGCGCGTGAGACGGGTATCAGCTTTGGCGACTGAACAGCACATTGGTTCGGTTAGCCGGCGTCCCCGCGGGCGGACACCAGCTTCCCGTCCGAGGGACACACAAGCGGGAGAAATGTATACAGTGTTTCCTTTAAGTCGTTGCAGTCGTTAGTCTTCCGCGCGCCAGACCTGTGATTTCGCGTGGCACCGGGCCTGCCTTCCAGAGGGTCGCCGACCGGCTGACCGGCGGCATATGGAGGAGTGATGAAGCAGTTGGTCGTAGCGCTTGTGAGCGGACTGGTTTTGTGGGCTGCCGAGCCGGCTATGGCTCAGCAGGCCAAGGACAGCGCCAAAAAGCGATCGGAGGTCCCAGCGGCCGCCCGGCCGCCGCGCGGGATGTGCCGCATCTGGATCGATGGCGTCCCCGCCGCACAGCAGCCCGCAGCGACCGATTGCCAGACGGCGGTCAAGAATCGGCCGTCGAACGGACGCGTCATCTTCGGCGACGACTTCACGGACACGAACAAGACCAAGGGCGTCGACGGCGCCAAGCTCCCGCCCACGGCAAAGGGCTTCACGAACGTGAAGCCGCCGCCGGTTCTTCCCAAGCGCCCGCCGGAGTGATCGCGTGATCACGCGGCTGGCGGCGGTCTCCTCCTTGCTCTACGCGCCAGCGTGATCCGTTCCGTTCACGATAAGTACATCCCGGAGCACGATCCGTTCGTCCAGTCGGAACCGCCCACCGGACGCGTGATCGTCATTGCGCCAACGCGCGCCGCCTGCGAGACGATCGAGCTCGCGGTGCAATTGCACATCGAGACCTTTCTCGAGCGGAGCTACGGCACGCGAGTGCGCGAGCTCGCCGCCTCGCGGCGCGGCTTCGGAATCGTGGCCGGCACGGGCACTGGTAAGACGCTCGCCATCCGGCCGATCTCGGAGGAGATCCTCGGCACCACCGAGCTGAAGGTGGGCGTCGTCAATCGCGAGCGCGAAGCCACGCCCGAAACGCCGACGTGGAACGTCATCATCGTCACCACCGGAATCGCGCGGCGCTGGTTCGAGGAGGGCGACATCCTGGCCACCGACACGATCATCGTCGACGAGATCCATCAGACGTCGGCGGAGCTCGAGTTGTGCCTGGCGCTGGGCAAGCGAGTGGGCTGTCGCTTCGTGTGGTTGTCGGCCACGGTGAATCCGTCGTTCTACGCCAAGTATCTCGATTCGGCGGACGTTCTCGAGGTCTACGATTTCGATCCGAAAAAGGCGGCGCAGGTCCGCGTGGTGAACAAGGGGCCGCTCGAGTTTCTCGACGACGGCTTCCTGCGGCAGCTCTCGAAGCAGAAGCGCGGCGTCGCGCTGTTCGTGCCGACACGGCGCGGGGTGGAGGACGCGGCGGAACACGTGCGGCGTCTGGCGCCTCGCGTCAACACGGCGTTCTATCACGGCGGCGAGCCGATACGCACCATCCGCCCGTTCCTCGAGGGCGGCGAGCAGAAGCCGTTCTTTCTGGCCATGACGGCCGCGGGTCAGAGCGCGCTCAACGTGCACGGGCTCGACACCGTGATCATCGACGACGTGAAGTTCTTCAACGCGATCGATCGCGGCCGAAACGTGCTGACGCAGGAGCACCTCGGCGCGAACGAGATCCTGCAGATGGCCGGTCGGGTGCACGGGCGCGTGGAGAACGGCCGCGTGTTCATCCTGTCGGACCGCGACATCCAGTTCTCGGCGCTGCAGCCGACGGAACCGGAGTTCCAGCTGGCCGGCGACTCGGAACGCGTCGCGATCACCTGTGCCGCGCTCGGCGTGCGCGCGGACGAGCTCGAGCTGCCGGTTCCGCTCGATCGCGTGGCCTATCGCCAGGCGCTCGGCCTGTTGGAGGAACGCGGCATCGTCGAGCACGGGCGGCTCACGTCCTACGGCCGCCTCGTGGAAGCGATGCCGGTCGAGCGCGCGTGGGCGGAGCTTCTCGTACACGCCGACGACGAGCTGATTCCGCAGCTCGCGGTCATGGCCTCCATCGAGTCGCTGCATCGAATGACGCGCGACGAACGGGATCTGGATGGACTGATCGTGCCGGGAAGCGATCATCTCACGGCGTACAATCTCTACGCCGAGGCGTATCAGTACGCCGGCCGTATGGGGACGGTGTACGGCCTGCCGCGGCACGTGTTCGACGAAGAGCGCATCGAGCGTTGGGCGGAGCGGCGCGGTGCGCTGGTGAAGTCGATCGAGGACGCGGCGCTCGGCATGGCGAGCGTGTACCGCGCGGTGGAACTGCCACTTCCGTCGAGCATGCCGAACGCGGGCGAGTCGACGCTGCGCGCGTTTCAGACGCTGCTTGCCGCGTTCCTGCCGTTTACGCTCGTGATCGACGAACAAACGGCCTGGGGAGACGAGGCTCGCGTCTCCAAGACGAGCGTGTGCGGCAGCTGGGGCCCGATCGCGGGCGAGCTGCGCTACTTCGCCGACAAGTTCGGCAATCCGCGCGCGTCGATCGAAGGGACACAGATCCCGTACGACGTCATTCGACCGTTCGCGACGGTCACGGAAGGCGAGATCGTGTACTCCGCCGACAGCCGGCGCGCGCCGCTGGTGATTCGGCGGCGCGTCGAGTATCACGGCTTCGAGCTGGAGCGCGACATCGAGCCGATCGACGAGTTCCCGCCGGAACACGCCGATCGCGCGCGGCACGCGCTCGCCGAGGCGCTGGCCCGCGGCGAAGCCCGGCATCCGGGTGCGCGGCGAAATCAGGAGGCGATCGATGCCGTTCGCGAGACGTATCGCCGCTCCGGTGGTACGACGCCGCGACTGAACTACGCCGATCTGGTCTCGCTGTACGAACAACAACTTGCCGGCGTCGGTTCGATGACGGATTTTCGCCGTGCGCATCTCGACGTCGACGCCGACCGGATCGTCCCGCGTGAAGTCCGCGAGCGATACGCGGCGCTGCCAACGACCGTCTCGATCCGTGGCCGCGACGTGGAGGTTCACTACGACGTGGAAGAGGGCGAGAACGGCGCGCCGTTCGGCATTGCGCGGCTGCGCATCCCGGAAAAGCTCGCCCGCACCTTGAGCGACGCGGAACTGCCGACCCTCGATCGTCCTTTGCGCTTCATCGTCACGCGCGGTGCGCGTGGCGCGGCGCGCGCCGCGTCACTCGGCGAGCTTCAGGAGGAGCTCGACCGACCGTTCACCGAGCAGGAGATTGCGCAGCTCGAGCGGGCCGCTGAGGAGCGCCGCCGTGAACGACACGACCGCAAGCGACAGCGGCGGGTTCGCGACAGCGAGGGCCAGCTCAAGGAGCACCGGAAGCTGAGCGGCTCCGACCGCGATGGCCGGCGCGAGCGATCTGGTGGCAAGCGATTTCGTCCCGGGCATCCGAAGGGGCGCCGACGCAGGCGCTGATCGCGGCGATCAGTCGTCGGTGAGCTCGGCGACGTAGCGCTCGCGCCGCGTGGGCGTAAATCCGCGCGCGAGATAGTTCGGCAGTGCACTCGGCGAGTCTAGCGTGCACGTGTGCAGCCAGACCCGCGACGAACCGAGCGCGAACGCTTCCCGAACGGCGCGCGTGAGCATGGCCTTGCCGAGTCCGCGCCCGATGAAATCGGGAGCGAGGCCGAAATACGCGATCTCGACCGAGTCGCCGCTCTGCTCCAACTCGAAATACCCGGCGTTCTCGCCGCTCACGAGGCATTCCCAGACGGCAACGTCGGACCGCGAGAGATGAGCGGCCAGCATCTCGTCGGACCACGCGTCCCGATCGCGCCAGTACCAGCGGCGTCCAACGCCGCGATACAGGCGGCGATAGTGCTCGATGTCGATGTCGCGACGGCGAACGAATCGTACGGAGGGATCGGCGGTGTCAGCGACGCGCAGCTGCGCGGGACTTCGCAGCTCCAGATAGGTGCGGACGACTTCGACCGCGCGGCTCAATGTGCCTTGAGCTTCTCCCGGTGCCGCGCTGCTTTCGCGCGGTTGCCGCACGTGGCCATGTCGCACCAGCGCCGGCGGCCGTTCTTCGTATTGTCGAAGAACACGCGTTGGCAGCGCGGGTCGGCGCAACGTCGTACGCGCCACAGCTCGCCCAGAATCAAGGCATCGGCGGCGGATTCGACGATGGGGATGACGAGACCGGCGAATGCGTCGCCGACGGGCACGAACGAGCGATAGAACGTGCCATCGGTCCTTGCTTCGACGCGGCGCGTACCGGCGCTCCGTCCGAGCACGCGATTGATCTCGGCGAGTCCGTCGACGCGAACGCGGTCACTCATGGGCCCGCGCTCGGCGAGCATGCGGAGCGCGGATCGCACGCGACGCGCGTCGATCAGTGCCGCGGCCGCGCCGGCGGGCTGCTGCTGCGCGCGGCGCCGGATTCCGCCGGCGCGCTCGGCATCGAGGATCGACGCGGACTCGAACCAGCGCACCATCGATTCGAAATCGCGAAGCGCGTCGAACCGCCGGATACCGAACTCGGAGTTGACGAAGTCGAGCCACAGCCGTTCGCCGACGAACACGAAAGGTACGCGTTCGATCGTGGAGCGCGGCGTGTACGCGGCCGCGGTCATGTCGGGAGAAGGAGTGGCGGTGAGCATCAGTCGCAGCGAGGGACGACAAGCATACCTCGCGGCGCGAGGACCAGCAAGCGACGGCGGCGCAGCGCGTATTTTTCTGTGGCCGCGTCGCTGCCACTAACGAGCAGCGCGGCGTCGGCGTACATTCTCCGCGCTTCCCCGTCGATTTCGTTACGCTGTGTTACTTAATAACGTGTCCGTCGATCGAGCCCCGTCGCTGCGTGCTGTGCGCTCGATCGCCGTCGGGTCGACCAACCCGGTGAAGATCGGCGCCGTGCGCGCCATTCTCGCGCCGCTCGCGCCCGACGCATCGATCGAGGGCGTCGCCGTTGCGTCGACGGTGCCCGACCAGCCGCTCGGCGACGACGAGACGATTCGCGGCGCGCTGGCGCGGGCGACGGCGGCGCGCGCGACGCTCGGCGCCGAGTTGGGTGTTGGAATCGAAGGCGGCGTCGTGACGCAGGCTGACGGCTCGATGCGGACCTGCGCGTGGGCGGCGATCGTCGACGGCACTGGGAGGTCTGGCGTCGGCGGATCGCTCGCCATGTCGCTTCCCGCGGAGGTCGCGCGCATGATTCGCGACGGGATCGAGCTCGGTCACGCCATGGATCGATACGTCGGCGCGCACGACACCAAACGAGGCGCGGGCGCGGTGGGCATTCTCACGGCCGGACTGGTCGATCGCCAGCGCGCGTACGAAGTGCTCGTGAGCTACGCACTCGCCCCGTTCCTCACGCCCGAGCTCTACGAGAAGGTTGGCGCGCGCTGACCACGGCGGTCAGGCAAGTGCGACGAGTGCGTCCTCTTTGTAGGTGATCCAGCCGCGGCTCTCCTCGACGACGAGCTCCACCTCCGTCCCGAACGGGATCGTGAGATTCGGATTCTCGTGACCGGCGGGGAAGTCCATGCACACCGGCACGTTGAGATCGGAGATGAGGTCGAGCAGAAAATCCTCGAAGTCGTCTTCTTCCGATCGATCGAGCGACAACTGTCCGAACACGATTCCGGCGACCGTCTCGAGGAGGCCGGCGGCGCGCAGGTGCACGAGCCGCTCGTCCACCACCGACATCGGATCGCGCGTCTCCTCGATGAACAGGATCGCGCCTTCCATCTCCACCTGATAGGAGGTGCCGATCGTCTGCTGAACGAGCGACAAATTTCCACCGACGAGTCTCCCGGACGCGCGTCCCGTCACCACGCCGCGCGACAGCTCGCGCCCAATGCGAGTGGTGGGGCACGGCGTGGTGAGCGCAGTGATCAGCGACGCCATCGTGGGATCGCGGATGCTCGGGATCAGATCGTCCACCGTCGGACCATGGAAGCTGCGCAGATTGGCGCGGCGCATGAGCCAGAGGTGAATGGCGGTAATGTCCGAGTAGCCGACGAACGATTTCGGGTTGCTCTCGAACACTCGCGGGTCGAGGTGCGGGAGCAAGCGAACCGCGCCGTATCCGCCCGTGCTGGCGATGATCGCCTTCACCTGCGGATTCACCCACATGCTCATCAGGCTGTCAGCCCGCCGCTTGTCCTCGGCGCGCGAAAAGCGCGTGGTGCGATCGACATCGGGATCGAGGAATACACCGAAGCCAGCGCGCTCGAGGGCGCGCACGCCGCGCTGCAGCCAACCCTGTTTTGGGGCGTAGGACGGCGACACGACGCCGATCGTGTCGCCCTTCGCGATCGCGGGAGGGCGAAGCAGCGGTCGGGCGTGAGGCATGGGGCTATCCTACGAGCGCAGGGGTAGATTTACAACCATGCCGTCCGCACCCTCTTCGCCATCAGCACCAGAGCCGGCGAGCTACTTTCGGAAGGGCTTCGGGCTTCAATCCGAGGTGCGCGACGAACTGGCGGCGGATTACGACGGGCGCGTCGTCGATTTGCTGCGCGGCAGCGATCATACGCTCGTGGTCGGTGACGTCACGATCCGGCTCGCCCGGGAGTTCGGGTTCTGCTACGGCGTGGAACGGGCGGTCGACTACGCGTACCAGGCGCGGCGCAAGTTCCCGGAACGGCGGATCTTCCTCGTCGGCGAGATCATCCACAATCCGCACGTCAATGATCGACTCCGCGAGATGGGCGTCGAGATCCTGATTCGGGCGGACGCGACCGGCTCGTTCGACTTCGGCCGTATCACGCCCGAGGACGTCGTGATCCTTCCCGCGTTCGGCGTCACGATCGACGACTTCGCGGCGCTGCGAGCGATCGGCTGCATTCTGGTCGACACGACTTGTGGTTCGGTGCTCAACGTGTGGAAGCGCGTGGAGCGTTACGCGCGCGAGGGCTTCACCGCGCTCATTCACGGCAAGTACTACCACGAGGAGACGCGCGCCACCGCGTCGCAGGTCCGCAACCATGCCGAGGGCCACTATCTCGTCGTGCGCCACATGGGCGAGGCGAAGCTCGTCTGCGATTACATCGAGGGCCGGCTCTCCAGCGAGAAGTTGATGGAGACCTTCGCCCACGCCGTGTCTCCGGGTTTCGATCCGGCGAAACACCTCCGGCGGATCGGTGTGGCCAACCAGACGACGATGCTCGCGCGCGAATCGCTGGCCATTGCCGACGAGATCGGCGCCTCGATCGCGCGAGCGCGCGGCGAGGCAGCGCGCGCGACCGATTTCCGCAGCTTCGACACGATCTGCAGCGCGACGCAGGAGCGACAGGATGCGGTTCGCGAGCTGCTCGACGAAGGCGTGGACGTGATGGTCGTTATCGGCGGCTTCAACTCGAGCAACACGATGTCGCTCGCCGCCCTGTGCGCCGATCGGGTGCCGGCGTACCACATCGAGTCCTCATCGGCGATCGATCCCCAGCGACGGACGATTCACTACCGCAAGGCGGGCATTCAGCACAGCGAGGCGGACGCATCCGACTGGCTGCCGGCTGGACCGGTGCGCGTGGGAATCACCGCCGGGGCGAGTACGCCGAACAACAAGATCGGCGACGTCGTGGTGCGCGTGCTCGCGACTCGCGGCCTGCACGTACCGGCGTGATGCTCGGGCGAACGCCGCCCCGATCGAGCACATGACCGCCTTCGATCGCTACGTCGCGCTCGGCGACTCGGTGTCGATCGATCTCTATCCGGCACTCGACGCCGGCGAGATCGACGTCGCGGTGGCGCTCGAGCGCGATCCGTCGGTTGGCCACGTCGCTCCGCTTGGCGCGGCGTCGCTGTTGCACCAGAATGCCGACGAGCGGTGGCCGGACTTCGCCGGCGATGACCTCGTCACGCGCTGTCCGGGGATCGAGCTGCAGAACCTGGCCAGCGACGGCGCGACGATCGGCGAGGTGTTTGGGGAGCAGCTTCCGAATCTCGTGGCGAGCGACGAGCCGACGCTCGTCACGCTCACGATCGGCGGAAACGATCTGTTGAGCGCGTACGGCAGCCGGCCGCGGCGCGCCCTGCTGGAGAAGATCGAGCGTGACATCGCCGAGGCGTACGACTTTCTAATCGACATGCTGCGCGGCCAGTTGCCGAATGGCACCTTCGTGATCGCGACGGTCTACGATCCCTCCGACCGCGGCGGCCGCATCCCCGGTGTGTACGACGAAGCGGGGCCATTGCCCCTCGACATCCTCGACCGGTTCAACGGCCACATCCGCGAGTTGGCCGGCGGAACGCCGCGCGTGCTGCTCGCCGACGTGTACGCGCACTTCCTCGGTCATGGCGTGAGCGCCGCCGAAGCAGAGCGCTGGTACTGGCGCCGCTCGCTGATCGAGCCGAACGCCCGCGGCGGGAGCGAAGTGCGAAAGGTCTGGCTGGACGTGCTGCACGGTGCCGGACTGCTGGACTGAATCGAGCCGCGCCGGCCGCCGAGATTGTGCCGAGCAGCGACAGGCAACAGACTACAAGACGATGTCGAATCCCTTCGGCTTGATCGATCGTGCGGACGCGGTGTTTCGCGGAGAGCGCGCCGTGGCGTTGGCGACGCTGATCTCGGCGAGTGGCAGCTCGTCGAAGAAGATCGGCGCCAAGATGATCGTCGGCCAAAGCGGGCGGATCATCGGCGGCGTGACGATCGGCGGCTGCGTGGACGCCCAGGTGATCGAAGCGGCCGACGCGGTGGTTGCCGGGGGCGGGCAGCGATTGCTCGCGATCTCCCTCGACGACGACGAGGCGTGGGAGATCGGATTGACGTGCGGTGGCACGCTCGAGGTGTTGGTGACGCGCGTGGAGCCGTCGTCAGAGACCGATCCCACGGTCGTGGCGCATCGCCAGGCGCTGCAGCTGCTCGAGGCAGGTGAAGCCGCGGTGATCGTCACGCCGCTGGAGGCGGCCAGCGCGCCATACGCGGTCCCCGCAACTAGGTTCGATGAACAAACCCTCACCGGAGAGGCGGGGCGGACGTTCGTGGATCGACTCGCGCCGCCGACGACGCTGCTCATCGTCGGCGCGGGACAAATCGCGATGTCGCTCACTCGCCTGGCTCGCGAACTGGAAATGCGAAGCGTGGTGGTCGATGGCCGAGAGCGTTATGCGACGCGCGACCGGTTTCCGGACGCGGACGACGTCCGCGTCGGGATGCCGTCGGAGATCGTGGCGGGATGCGAGCTCAATCGGCGGACGGCCGTCGTACTGCTCGCGCACGACTACAAGTACGAGCTACCAGTGCTGCGGCACGTGCTCCGACAGAGCGTCGGCTACATCGGGCTTCTGGGCAGCAGAAAGCGCGGCGCCGCGATTCGCCAGATGCTCTCCGAGGAAGGCTTCACGAGCGAAGAGCTCGCGCGCGTTCACACGCCGATCGGGCTCGAGCTCGGCGGAAAAGGGACGGGCGACGTGGCGCTGGCGATTCTCGCGGAGATCGTGGCCGTGAACAACGGGAAGCGCGAGTGACGTCGTACCGCGCGGTGGTGCTCGAGCATTTCCGTCATCCGCACAACCGCGGTGCGCTCGCCGACGCCAGCGCCTCGGCCGAGGGCGCGAATCCGCTGTGCGGCGACCGGGTGCGCGTGGAGCTTCGCGCGGAGAACGGCCGGGTATCGGAGGCGTGCTTCACCGCGGACGCGTGCGCGCTGTGCATCGCATCCGCCTCTCTCGTGACCGATCGCGCTCGGGGTATGCGCGTCGCCGACGCCGCAAGAATCGACACGGATTGGCTCTTCGCTTCGCTCGAGGGAGAGCCGCCGCGGGCGCGCCGCAAGTGCGCGACGCTGCCGCTCGACACACTGCAGCGCGCGATCGCGTCGCTGCGCGCCGAGCGGTGATCGCGGGCCTGCTGCTCGCGGCGGGAGGCGCGCGCCGATTCGGTTCGCAAAAGCTCGTGGCGAAAGTCGGGGGCGTGCCGATCGTCCGCCGCGCCGCGGAGGCGTTGGCGTCGGGGGTCGACGAGCTCGTGGTGGTCACAGGGAGCGACGGCGTGGTGGTGCGCGATGCCCTCGCTGGTTTGAACTTGCGTTGTGTCGAGAACGCGGAATGGGCTGCGGGCCTGTCGACGTCGCTGCGCGCGGGAATTCTCGCCCTGGACGGAGAGGCTTCGGCAGCGGTGATCGCGCTGGGCGATCAGCCGGGGCTCGATCCGGAGCTCGTTCGGACCGTGACCGACACGTGGCGCGCCACGGGCAAGCCGATCGTGGCGGTGCGGTACCATGGTGCGCGCGGACATCCGGTGCTGCTCGATCGCGCGGTATTCGGCGAGGCGAGTGAAGTGCGTGGCGACATGGGGGCACGAATGCTCATCGAACGCGACGCCACGCGAGTCGCGTATGTGGATGTGGAAGCCGATGCGCCGCGCGACGTCGACACACCCGTGGACCTCGAAGGGATGTCGTCGTGAGAACGCGGCCTCTCGCCGCGGAAGGGTTGGCCGCCTATCCTATTCGGCGGTGACGTTCCACCCTCGATCACGCCGGAGAACGATCATGCGTGTCTTCTCATCGCGGATTCGCGCGCTCTGCGCGGCCGTGCTCCTCATCCCACCAACGACCGCTCACGCGCAACGAGCCGCGACCATGGCTGGACGTTCTCCCGTATACGCGCCCAACGGTGTCGCCGCCACGAGCCAGCCGCTGGCGACGAGCGCGGCGCTGGAAGTTTTGGAGCACGGCGGCAACGCGATCGACGCGGCGGTCACCGCCGCGGCGGTACTCGCGGTCGTCGAGCCGATGATGACGGGCGTGGGCGGCGACATGTTCGCGATCGTCTGGAGCGCAAAGGAGAAACGCCTCGTCGGACTGAATGCGAGCGGCCGCGCTGGCTCGCTGATGTCGCGCGAGGAGTTGCTCAAGCGTGGGCACGAACACATGCCGACGCGCGGCATCGAGACGGTCACCGTGCCGGGCGCGCTGGCCGGATGGGACGCGCTGCTCAAGAAGTACGGAACGATCACGCTCGCCAAGGCCGTGCAGCCCGCGATCGGCTACGCCGAGAAAGGCTTTGTCGTGACACCGGTGATCGCGGGCGACTGGGCGGGCCAACAGCACATCCTCGCCGCCGATCCCGGCGCGCGCGCCACGTTCCTCGTCAATGGCGAGCCACCCAGGGCGGGTGAGTGGTTCCACAATCCGGACATGGCGGCAACCTTGCGCCAGATCGCACAGGAAGGGCCCTCGGCATTCTACGGCGGAACGCTCGGCCAGCGGATCGTGGCGTACGTGCACAAGCTCGGCGGATTCCTCACGCTCGACGATTTGAAGAAGAATCAGCCTACGTGGGTGACTCCAATTTCGACGATGTTCAAAGGCTATCGAATCTGGGAGCTGCCGCCGAACAACCAGGGTATCGCCACGCTCGAGATGCTGCGCATTCTCGACGCCTACGATCTCAAGGCGATGGGCCACAACTCCGCGAGCTATCTGCATCATCTGATCGAGGCGAAGAAGCTCGCCTACGCCGATCTCGCGCAGTATGTGGGCGACCCCGATCACCTGACGGTGCCGGCGAGCCGCCTGTTGGCGGACGACTTCATCGCGGAGCGGCGGAGCCACATCGACGAACACAAGGCGCAGGTGCACGTCGATCCGGGGCCGGCGCGGACGTCGAGCGAGACGGTCTACCTCACCGTGGCCGACAAGGACGGCAACATGGTGTCGTTCATCAACAGCCTGTTCGACGAATTCGGATCGGGGATCGTGGTCCCAGGCACCGGCTTCGCGCTGCACGATCGCGGGGCCGGCTTCACGATGGATCCGGGCTTGCCGAACACGGTAGCGCCGGGGAAGCGTCCATTCCACACGCTCATTCCGGGTTTCGTAACCAAGCCCGGGTCGAGCTCGGCGCCGGACGGCACCGGCGACGAACCGTGGATGAGCTTTGGACTGATGGGCGGCGCGATGCAGGCACAGGGTCACGCACAATTCCTGATCAACCTGTTGGTGTTCGGAATGAACGTGCAGCAGGCGATGGACGCCGGCCGGTTCAGGCACATGGCCGGAACGCGAGTGATCGTGGAGCCGGTCGTGTCGGATAGTGTGATCGCGAAACTGCGGGCCATGGGGCACGAGGTAGTGATCGGGCAGCCGTCGCAGTTTGGCGGGAGCCAGGCGATCATCAAGCTCGCGCATGGGTACATGGCGGGATCGGACCCGCGAAAGGACGGCCATGCGGCTGGGTATTGAGGGCCCGGGTCGGAGCGCGTTGACGAGTGTGAGGCAGCCGCGCGGCGCTGCCTCACGGCGAAGCGGCCTCTACCCAATGGCGCGTCCATAGCGACGGCGCGCGCGCCACGTCATATTCTCCGGCTCACCCAGGCCAACCGAGGAAGTGTCATGCGAAACACCGTCGTTGCGCTCGCCGCACTCGCACTGGCTGCGCCGCTTGCCGCACAGCAGCAGCAGGCCAAGGAAAAGGATCCGACGAACGCCATCGAAGCGGTTCCGCTACCGCCCGGTTGGGCTATGCGCCTCGACGACAAGGACGCGACGAAGTCGGCGAAGTTCATCACGATGGGTCCCGGGTTCCACGTCACGTCGGGCGGCGCCGCGATCTACTGGCGCGGATCCGACGCGCAGAAGGATGACTACACGGTCTCGGCGAACTTCCGGCAAACGAAGAAGAACATCGGCCATGGCGATCATGGCGAGGCGTTCGGTCTCTTCGTCGCTGGTCGCGATCTGAGCGACGCCACCAAGGAGAGCTACCTCTATTTCGAGGTTCGTCAGGACGGGAGTTACCTGATCAACCACCGCGCCGGAACCGACGTGCACAAGCTCGCCGAATGGACGCCGAGTTCGGCGATCCACAAGTTCGACGACATGCCGAACGCGACCAACGACGTCGCGATCAACGTCGCGTCGGATTCGGTCCGCTTCATCGTGAACGGCACGCAGGTGCAAGCGCTCGCGCGCGGCGCGATGCTGGGCGACATGAGTGGCGAGGTGGGTGTCCGCGTGAATCACAACCTGGACGTACACGTCGCGAATTTCAGCGCGAAGGCGGGAGGGAAGTAGAGAGCTGGAGGGTTAGAGGGCTGGAGGGCTGCAGCAACTTCTTGTTCTCAGCTAGCGAGGGCGGGGCTCGAGAGTCATCTTGAGCGCCGCCCTCGCGCCCGTTTTTCCCGAAAACCGATCGCACCAACGAAATGGCAACGACCAGCCAGTCGCTCGACCAGACCAACTACACCCCGAGCTCCGGAAATGGCCATCGCGCCGCGGTGATCGCGAGCTTCCTCGGGTGGACGCTCGACGCGTTCGACTTCTTCCTCGTGAGCTTCACGCTGACTGCAATCGCCAAGGAGTTCGGACAGACGGACAAGGCGATCGCGCTGTCGATTACGTTGACGCTGGCGTTCAGGCCCGTGGGGGCGTTCGTATTCGGACTGATGGCCGACCGCTACGGCCGGCGGCTGCCGCTGATGATCGACCTTGTGTTCTACTCGATCGTGGAAGTGGCGACGGGTTTCGCGCACAGTTATACGACTTTCCTCGTGTTGCGCGCGCTGTTCGGTATCGGAATGGGCGGTGAATGGGGTGTCGGCGCCTCGCTCGCCATGGAAAAGGCGCCGGCCCACCGCCGCGGGATCTTCTCGGGTCTCCTCCAGGAAGGCTACGCCTGCGGCAACCTGCTGGCAGCGGTGTGCTTCTTCTTCGTGTTCCCGCGGTGGGGATGGCGGCCGATGTTCTTCATTGGCGGACTGCCGGCGCTGCTCGCCCTCTACGTGCGGTCGCACGTGAAGGAATCCGAGGTGTGGGAGCGCACGCGCCACAAGAGCTGGAAGGAATACACTCGCGGCGTGACTTCACACTGGAAGCTCTTCTTCTATCTCGTCGCGCTGATGGCGATGATGAACTTCGTCTCGCACGGCACGCAGGACATGTACCCGACTTTCCTGCAGCGCGACTGGGGCTTCACGCCGCAGCGCCGCGCGATCATCACCGCGATCGGCAACATCGGCGCGATCATCGGCGGCATCATCTTCGGCCACTACTCGGACCGTATCGGGCGACGCAAGGCGATCGTGCTCGCCCTCGTCCTCGCCATCGTCACGATTCCGTTGTGGGCCTACGCGCCAATGCTGCCGCTGTTGGTACTGGGAGCGTTCATCATGCAGTTCATGGTGCAAGGCGCGTGGGGCGTGATTCCCGCGCACATCAACGAGCTGTCACCCGACTCCGTGCGCGGGTTCCTGCCGGGCTTCGCCTATCAGTGCGGCGTGCTGATCGCGAGCTCGGTGGTGTACATCGAGGCCGTGTTCGCCGAGCGAACGACGTACGCCAATGCCATGGCGCTCACGGCTGTCACGGTGTTCACCCTCGGCGCGGTCGCCGCCTGGATGGGCCGCGAGCGGCACGGCGTGGTGTTCGGCGAAACCTGATCGTCCGCACTCCTCACTCGTTGCGCAGCGCGACCATCGGATCGACGCGGCTGGCGCGGCGCGCCGGGATGTAGCAGGCGAGGAGCGCCACGGCGGCCAGTGCGGCCGACACGGCGGCAAACGTGACCACGTCGTGCGGCGCCACGCCGAAGAGCTGATTGCGGAGCAAGCGAGCCGCGCCGAGCGAGGCGAGCAGCCCGATGCCAAGGGCGAGGCCGACGAGTCGGGCGCCCTCGGCGATCACCATCCGCGTGACGTGGCGTGCGTCGGCGCCCAACGCGATGCGAATGCCCATTTCCTGCGTGCGTTGTGCCATGGTGTAGCTCAACACGCCGTAGACGCCGACGGCGGCGACGACCAGCGCCACGAGAGCGAACAGGCCGATGAGCCACATCGTCGTTCGGGACGAGGTGACGACGGCATCCAGATCGCGCTCCATCGAGCGGAAGCGCCACACCGGCTGATCCCGGTCGACACGCCAGATCGCCTGCTGCACGGGCTTCACCAGGTCGTTCGGGTTTCCGCGCGCCCGGACGGCGATGCTCGTGAAGATCTGCGGCCGCTGGGCATGCGGGATGTACGCCTGCAGCAGTTGCGGCTCGTTGAGCGAGAAATGACGCGTGTCGCCCACGACTCCGACGATAGTGCGCCAGTCTTCATCGGCGATCCGTACCCGCTTGCCGATCGCCGATTCACCCGGCCAGCTGCGCTCGGCGAACGACCTGTTCACCACCACGACCGGGAGCGTTCCGGCGCGGTCGGAAATCGCGATGTCGCGCCCGGCGAGGACCGGAATACGCATCGTCGAGAAATACTCGGTCGTGACACTGTTCACGAGCACCGACGGCGCCTCGCCGGGCTTGGCCGCGGGACGACCTTCGGCAATCACAGGGTAAGTGTCGCCGTTCCCGCTCAGCGGCGACGCGCGCACGAGCGCGGCCGACTTCACGCCCGGCAGCGCGCGAATCTCGGCGATGATGCGCTCGAAAGCGAACCAGATCTTTTCGGGCGAATCGTACTTGGTCGCCGACAGCCGGAATTGTGCCGTGAGGAGATTCTCTGCGTCGAATCCCGGACTCACGCTCTCGAGCGCGAGCAGGGAGCGGGTGAGCAATCCGGCAGACGCCAGCAACGCGAGCGACAGCGCGAGCTGCACTACGACGAGGGCATTGCGAGTCGCGGCGTGGATTCCCGTGCCGAGTCGCGCGCGAAGCATGTCGGTGAGATCGGCGCGCGAGGCCTTCCACGCCGGCGCGATGCCGAACAGCACTCCTGTCGCGAGAGAGATCGCGGCCGCGAACGCCAGCACGCGACCGTCGATGCGAATCGCCGACGGATCGACGGGGAGCAGCGGCCCGAGGAGCGCGACGAGCCCTTTGGTCATAGCGACGGCGACCACGAGCCCCGCGGTCCCGCCCACGAGCGCGAGCAGGACGCTCTCGGTGAGCAATTGTCGGGCAATCCGCGCGCGGCCGGCGCCCAGCGCGGCGCGAACCGATAGCTCACGTGCTCGCGATGCGCCGCGCGCGAGCTGCAGATTCGCGACGTTCGCGCAGCCGATGAGCAGGACCGCGGCGACAGCGGCAACGATGATGAAGAGGCGGGCTTTGGCGGGTCCCACCGTGTAGTCCCGCAGCGACACGATTTCGGCGCTCGTGCCGGCGTTGGTCGTTGGATACGCTTGCGCGAGCTGTCGCTCGATTGCCTGCAGATCGCGCTGCGCCGCCTCGATCGTCACGCCCGACTTGAGCCGCCCGACCACAGCGATGCCGCGCGTCCCGCGGTCGAGTCCGTGCGCGTTCGGATAGTAGCCGATCGGCACCAGCACGTCGGGCGTCTGGGAGAACATCGGCGTTGGCATCTTTGGCGCCGTCACCCCGACCACGGTGAGCGACGTCCCGTTGATGACGATCTGCTTGCCGAGAATGCCGGGATCGCTGCCGAACCGCGTCACCCAGGCTTCGTGGGACACCAGGGCGACGGGCGCTTTCGTGGCGATCTCGGTCTCCGCATCCGCGAACAGCCGTCCCTGCTCGAGCCTGGCGCCAAAGGCGCGGAGCGCGCTCGCCGATACGAAGTTCCCGACGAGCCGCTCGGGCGTCGATGTGCCGGTCAGGTTCACGCTCTGGCCGCGGATGGCGCCGATCTCGTCGAAGGTACGGTTCTGCTTCCGCCAGTCGACGTAGTCCGCGTACACGACGCCTTGATTCCGCTCGTCGCCCTGCGTGCCCCACACCAGCACCAGCCGATCCGGATGGTCGTAAGGGAGCGGCCGGAGCAGCACCGCGTCGACGACGCTGAAGATCGAGGTGTTCGCGCCGATGCCGAGGGCCAACGTGAGCGCCGCCACCGCGGTGAAGCCCGGCCGCCGCAGCAAGCCCCGAATGCCGAATTTGAGATCGTGCATGAGGATATCCATATCTTCCCTCGGCGGCTGTGTGGGTGCGAAGCGGCGCTCGTGGAGCCATTGGCCGGGCGCGACGCGGGCGAGGTCGAACGCGAGCGAGGCAGCTTCCCGCAGAGCGGCTGCGCGGCCTCGCATACCCGCCGCGCGCAGCCGTGCGCGAGCGAAATCGACGATCTCGTCGCCGAATCGCTCGCGGAAGCGCGGTGGTAACACCGTCATCGCGGCGCGGTACACGCGCTCGGCGACACTCTTCCGCATCGTCAGGCGATTCCGGGGCCGCGGAGGAGCCGCTTGTCTTGTGCGGCCCGAACCAGCCGGCCGAGTCGCTGCAGCTCGAGATCGAGCACGCGCCGGCCGAATGACGTGATCCGGTAGTAGCGCCGCCGTTCGTCGTCGTCCGCGGCGCGGCGGCGGAGCGTTGCCTCTTCGATCAGCGCCGCGCGGAGCATGCGCTGGATGGTCCCGTAGAGCGTCCCTGGCCCCATGCGCACGTCTCCACCGGACATCGTCTCGACGTCCTGCGCGATGCCGTAGCCGTGGCGCTCACCGTCGGCGAGGGCGAGCAGAATGTGCAGCACCGCGGGCGTGAGCGGCAGCTGGGTGTGGGCGTCATGCGAGCGCATGCGCCTACTATATCCGTAACGGATATAGGCCGCAAGCGCGCGGGGGCATGAGGGCCGCGGTCGAGGACCGATGCCTGGGTTCGCTAGATGGACAGCCTCGGGACGCGTCCGTAGCTTTTTTACTCCGTTCTCACCGCCTACCCCCCGACCGTCCAAAGAACGACGGAGTATCGAATGCGCTTCGCTTCCACAGGGTGCCGCCTTGTCGCCGCCCGCCTCCTGCTGATCGCCTTTGCTCCGGCGCTGCTCGCCCAGCAGCCGGCGCAGCGCCCGTCCGCAACGAAGCAGATGCAGCCGGCCGATCTCAAGGCCTGGAAGAGCATCCGCCAATCAGTGCTGTCGAACGACGGCAAGTGGTTCGCGTACGTGCTGGCGCCGAACGAAGGGGAAGCGTCGGTGGTGATTCGCTCGACGGGTGCCGACGCGAAAGAAATGAAATTCCCGATTGGCGACCCGACCGGGGACGGACGAGGCGGTGCGGCTGGCGGTGGCCGCGGTGGCGACGGCGGCGCTGGTGCGTCGCTCGCGATCAGCGGCGATTCGCGCTGGGTGGCGTTCACGATTTACCCTGCGAGCGCGGGGCGCGGCGGCCGCGGTCGCGGCGCCGGACGTGGCGCGGCGGGCGGCGGTGCGGCACAGCCGACAGGCGCGGCACCCGCGCAGAACAAGGTCGGATTGGTGAACGTCGCCACTGGTGAGAAGAAGGAATTCGACAGGATTCGACGGTTCGCGTTCAACGGGGACAAGCCGACGTGGATCGCGATGCAGACCTACCCGCCGGCGACCGACCAGGCGGCGGGGAGCGCGGCGGCCGGCTCCGCGGGACGAGGCGGCAACGGGGGGGGCGCCGCGCCGGCGAGCCGTACCAGCGGCACGGATCTCGTGCTGTACAACCTTGCTTCGGGCGACGCGGTGAACGTGGGCAACGTCGCAGAATTCGGCTTCGACGAGTCGGGCGACTGGCTGGCCTACACCATCGACGCGCGCGATCAGATCGGAAACGGCGTACAACTGCGCAACATGCGCACGGACGTCGTCCGCGCCATCGACTCCGATCGCGCGCTATATCGACAGCTGGCGTGGGCCGACAGCCTGCCTGCGCTCGCCGTGCTGCGCGGCCGGATCGACTCCACGGCCCACGACACGGTCTACTCGGTGGTGAGCTTCACGAGCCTGGCGGCGCCGGCGATCAAGAAGGCGGTGTTCGACGCCGCGGAGCGGCAGGATTTCCCGCGCGGCATGAAGATCGCCGCCGAGCGAGCGCCGCATTTTGCCGACGACCTGTCGGCCGTTTTCTTCGGCATTCGCGAAGCCAAACCAGCCGACCGCACCGTTGCCGGCCGTGGCAGTGCCGTCATCCAGGCCGGGGCACCCGGCATGGGCGGCACGATCAATCAACCGCGCGTCAACGAGGCGCAGGAAGAGAATCCCTCTCTCATCCTGTGGCACGGCAAGGATCCGCGCCTGCAATCGCAGCAGATCGTTCAGGAGGCGCAGGATCGCGCCTACAACTTCCTGTCGGAGTACCGGTTCGCGGACAACAAGTTCGTGCGCCTTGCCGATGAGGCCCTGCGCAACGTCGTGCTCACCGGCCACGATCACTACGCGTACGCCACGGACACACGGGACTACGATCTGGAGCAGAGCTACAACGGCCGCGCATTTCAGGACGTGTACGGTGTCGATTTGGGGACAGGCCAGCGCAAGCTGCTGCTCAAGAAGCACATCGCGTCTACCCTCATGCCATCGCCCACCGGACGCCAGATCCTGTTCTGGAGCGGCGACGCGCAGTGGTCGGTGGTCGACGTAGCGACGGGCGAAAACCGCGTCATCTCGCGCGGCGTCCCCACCGTGTTCGCCGACACGTCGGACGACCATAACAACATCGTGACGCCGCCCGTGCCGCCGGTCGCCTGGACCAAGGACGGCAGTGCCGTGCTCGTCTCCGACGCGTTCGATGTTTGGAAGCTGCCGGTCAGCGGCGCCGGGGGGGGCGCGGCGACGAATCTGACGGTCGACGGCAAGCGGAATCAGATCCGCTACCAGCGCCTGTATCCGTTCGGTGGTGCGGGGCGGCAGGCGACGGGCGGCGCGGGTCAGGGTGGAGGGCGGGGCGGACGAGGCGGCGCCGGTTTCGCCGACGGCGTGGACTTGTCGCAGCCCCTCTACTTCTCGATGTACGGCGAATGGACCAAGAAAGAAGGACTGGCGCGCGTGGACGCGGCAAAGCCGGGCGCGCAGCGCCTTCTGTGGGACGACGCGAAGTACGCATTCCAGAAGGCCAAGGATGCGGACGTGTTCGTGTTCACAAAGCAGTCCTCCATCGACTACCCTGACTATTACGTCGCGGGCGCTGACGTGACGAGGCCGGCGACGTCCGCCTCGGCGATCGGCGCTGCCCGGCGGCTCACCGACGCCAACCCGCAGCAGAAGGACTTCGCTTGGACGAGCGGTGTGCGGCTGATTGACTACACCAGCGACAAGGGCGACAAGCTTCAGGGCGCGCTGTACCTGCCGGCCAACTACGAGCCCGGAAAGAAGTATCCGCTGCTGGTGACGATCTACGAGAAGCGGTCGAACCTCGCGCACAGCTACGTGACTCCGAACGAGACGAGCACGCCGAACCGCAGCATCTACACGAGCCGCGGGTATGCGGTGCTCGATCCGGACATCGTGTACCGCGTGAACGATCCGGGAATGTCGGCGGTCTGGTGCGTGATTCCGGCGGTCAAGGCGGCGATCGCAACGGGCATGATCGACTCGACGAACGTCGGATTGTGGGGCCACTCGTGGGGCGGCTATCAGACCGCCTTCCTCGTGACGCAAACCCACATCTTCAAGGCGGCGATCGCCGGCGCGCCGCTCACCGACATGGTGAGCATGTACGGCTCGATCTACTGGAACACCGGCGGCGCGGACCAGGCGATCTTCGAGTCGAGCCAGGGACGGTTCAAGGGCAACTACATCGACAACTACGACGCTTATATTCGCAACTCGCCCAACTTCCACGCCAAGGACGTGACGACGCCTCTCATCATCCTGGCGAACGACAAGGACGGCGCCGTCGACTTCAATCAGGGCATCACGTACTTCAACACGCTCCGCCAGATGAACAAGAACGTGATTCTGCTCGAGTACGTGGGCGAGAATCACGGACTGGCGCGGCCGATCAACCAGAAGGACTACGCAATGCGCCAGAAGGATTGGTTCGACCACTACCTGCAGGGCGCGCCAGCCCCCGACTGGACGACGAAAGGCATTCCGCGCATCAAGATGGACGAGTATTGGCAGAGCCTGAAGGCGGCAGATCGCCCGATCGTACCGTGAACGCGGCGCGCGCCCGCCGCGGCGGGCACGCGCACTGACACCTTACCGACCCGATGACCACCGTCCCGACGCAAGCAGTCGAAGTTGAAGAGCCCAAGGATCTCGGGCTCGGCTCGGTCGTTGGCGGTGCGAACGAGAAACGGCTCCTCAACCGCGACGGCACGTTCAACCCGCGCCGCCGCGGACTGCCGTTTTTCGCATCGCTGAGCGTGTACCACTACATGCTCACGATCGGTTGGCCGCGGTTCTACGCGATCATTCTTGGCGGGTACGTCGCGGCGAACACCGCGTTCGCGATGATGTACATCGCGCTCGGCGCCGACTCGCTCATCGGCGAAAAACCGGCGGCGATGGGCGGCGCGTTCTGGCGCGCGTTCTTTTTCAGCGTCGAGTCGCTGTCGACGATCGGCTACGGCAACGTGACGCCGAACGGCATGCCCGCGCACTTTGTGATGACGCTCGAGTCGCTGGTCGGACTTCTCGGGCTCGCGCTGGGCACCGGCATCATGTTCGCGCGCTTTTCGCGTCCGACGGCAGCACTCCTGTTCAGCCACAAGGCCGTCGTCGCGCCGTACCACGGGATGACCGCGTTCATGTTTCGGGTGACGAACTCACGCACCAATCAGCTCGTCGAACTCGAGGCCAAGGTGCTGTTCAGCCGCATCGAGGGCTCGGTCCGCAGGTACGATCAGCTCAACCTCGAGCGCTCGCGCGTCACGTTCTTTCCGCTGAGCTGGACAGTCGTCCATCCGATCAACGAAAAGAGCCCTATGTTCGGGATGACGCACGCCGAGCTGGTGGAAAAGGACGCCGAGTTCCTGATTATGCTGACCGGCATCGACGAGACGTTCTCGCAATCCGTGCACGGGCGGTCGTCGTACAAGCCGGACGAGATCGCGTTCGGCTACCGGTTCGTGAACATCTACAACCCGATCGACGACGAGGGCGTAGTGAGCATCGACGTTCACAAGCTCAGCGACGTCGAGATCGCGGACGAGAACGACTGGTCGGAGACCACGACCTGGCACCACACTGGCCATTTCGCCGGCTACTCGCCGCGCAAGCGCTGACGAGCTATTCCGTCCCGGTGCTTTCTCGCGGCTCGACCGACGGGGTGAATTCGTCGTCTCCCGGCTCGCTGCGCGCCTCGCGGAGCTTGGGCCCAGTCTCCAGGACTTCCTTGCAGCAAGCGGCCAGCACTGCCTCGAGCGCCTCGATGCCGTCGTCGGTCGCCTCGAGGAACAAGTCCTTCACGACCGACTCAGCCCGCTCGAGCTGATTGACCAGCATTCTGGCGTGGACCTTGGTCGGCATCACGCCGCACACCTTGGGGGTCGCACGATTGCCGATCGGTCTGCGCAGCACGATGACCGCGCCGCGCTTGCCTGGCTGGGTGAAGTAGTCGGATGGCCTGCTCATCCGCTTCTTTCGCGCCGGTTTTCCCTTACGTGCCGGTCGTGCCATGTCGCTCCGATCTCATGGGGTTGCCAAGTGAACAATACATCGCGTCCGTTGACCGTGCGCCACCCCACTGGCCCAGCTGTCTCGCAACGCCGACGACTTGCCTGTGCGGTCGGTCACCGACACCCTCCGGGGGGGGCGGCCGAGCCCAGGCGTAACGCCGCGGCCATACTCAGACGCTGTCACCAACAGTGCACCCGATCGTTAACTTCAAGATGTCGCCGCTCGGCTCGTCCCCTCAATTCTCCATCTCACTCGTCGCGGAGCCATCGCATGGACGACAAGCAGTTGGCCAAGCTCGTCAAGAAGACGGTGGCGAAAGCGTCGAAGCCCAAGACGCCGCCTCGCCGCACGTATGATTCCACGCTCGACGTGACTCGCCGTCCCCGGACCGACCAGGACACCGAGGCCGCCGAGTTGTTCGAGATCATGAAGAAGCGCGACTTCTAGCGCCGGAACCTATCGGCGTTTGTGGGTGATGCCAGCCGTGTGCCCCACAGAATCCGTACACGGCTGGAGCAAGTTCGGACTGTCGGAGATGGTGGCCCGGGGTCATGTTGGAGGACCGGGTCGTTGCCGGCGGCGTGGTGGTGTGGCGGCCGGCCGGCGCATATGACCTGGCGGGCACACGAGTGGTTGTAGTGATGGAACCAGCGAGCCCCTTCATACTCCACCTACCTGCAAGCGAGCACATGAGCACGGCCGCTATCATTCGCCCGGGCGCCGACGAGCACTCTGCCTATTTCGGCAAGTACATCGAGAAGGTCCCGGACGGAGACATCGTCGCATTGCTTCGCGACCAGATCGCCGATACCCGCGCGCTTTTGCGGCGTGCCGGCGACCAGGCCGACTTTGCGTACGCGCCGGGCAAATGGACGGTGAAGCAGGTGGTGGGGCATCTGGCCGACGTCGAGCGGGTGATGGCGTTCCGCGCGCTGTGGTTCGCGCGAAACGACCAGACTCCGTTGCCCGGATTTGACGAGAACAAGTGGGTGGACGACTCCGACTTCGCTTCGCGCACGTTGGACGATCTCATCGACGAATTCGAGGTGGTGCGGGCCGCGACGGTGCAGCTCGCGAGTCATCTGGACGCGCGCGCGTTGGCGCGCCGCGGCACGATGAGCGGGAACCCGGGGACGCCGCGGGCACTGCTGTACATCATCGCCGGCCACGAACGCCATCACGTGGCGCTGTTTCGCGAGCGGTATCACCTGCGGTAGTTGGCACGGAAAGGTCGCGCATCGACCTGAAGGGAGACGGACACGATGATGCGCCTATGGAGTGAGTCCTACGCGAAGGCGGCGCCGCCGGCAGTGCCGAGCGTCGTGCTGAGCCTGATCGTGCATGCCGCGGTGATCGCCGGCTGGGTCGTCGGGACGCTGCCCCAGCCGGGTGTCGAGTCCGAAAGCTTCGCCAATCGGGTGTACTACATTCCGCCGCCGGACCGCACGCCATCGCAGCCGGGGTCGCGCGAGGCGATTCACTACATCGCGATGACGCCGCCACCCGGGCCTGGCGCCGGAGAGGGGCCGCACGTGGCTGGCGACGCACGCCCCACGGCCGTGCTGGACAAGACTGTCGGCGATCGCGCGCGCGACACCGTGACCGCGCCCGCCGCGGAGCCGGCGGCGGGGCAGGATTCCGTCTACTCGGTGCTCGAGGTCGACGTCGCCGTGGTCCGCTCGGCCAGCAGCGCCGCGCCGGCCTACCCGCTCTCGATGTTGAAGGCTCACATCAGCGGATCGGTCAAGGCGCAGTACGTCGTGGACACGACGGGCTTTGCCGATACGAGCTCGCTCAGGGTGATCACCGCCACGCACCCGGACTTCGTGACATCGGTGCGCGAGGCGCTGCCCTACATGCGCTTCGAGCCGGCGCGGATCGGAACGATGAAGGTTCGCCAGCTCGTCGAGCAGCAATTCAGCTTCAAGATCACGACCGACACGACGGCCGCGACGACGGCGAGTCGAAAACCGTGAAGCATACCGTACGACTCAAGAGTGGCGGAGTCATCGTCGGGCATTCGGAGCTCGAGCATGCGGATCGCGGTGTCGGCCGCGCGTGGGGCGCGTTTCGTCCGGGCATGGGGTACGAGCTGGTGCAGCCGGTCTTTCAGCTTTTCTCAGAGGCAGTTCCGCGGAACGGCGGCGCGCGTGACGAGGCGCGGCTGGCTCGTTATCACGGCGCACGCGACGCGCTCGGTCTCGAGCTGGTGGATGGCGCCGGCCGGCCGATCCGCACGACGACGATCCACATCGTCGATTACGGCGCCAGCGACGACGGCGAGGCGATCGAGCTGGACGTTCTGATCAGCGACGACGAGTACTGGGAGCGCCGGCGCGCGTAGCGGGGGGAGCTATTTGGACCGCACCATCGTCCGCGGCGCGCCGCGCTCGGCGTTCGCCGCGCGGATGGAATCGAGCATCGCGATGAAGTGCTGGAGGTCGCGCGCGGACAGTGAGGCGACCGCCTGCTCGTCTGCAGCGTCGACGAGCGGATCGATCCTGTCGAGCAGACGCCGGCCATCGGCCGTGGCATAGCAGATCACTTGACGGCGGTCGGGGCCGCGGTCGCGACGGATGAAGCCCGATTCCTCCAACTTGTCGAGGATGCGCGTGATCGTCGTTCCTTCCTCGATCATGCGTTCGCGAATCGCCAGTGTGGCGATACCGGCCGACTCGGCGCCGCGAATGATGCGGAGCGCGTTGTACTGCGCCGGGCTCAGATTCCACGGTTCGAGCACGCGGCCGATGGCGCGGCCGACGACGGAGGCGGTGCGGAGCAGCGCGATCGTCGCCTCCTGCCTCCGGGAGCGAAACGGCCTGGTTTGACGAATCTCTGATTGGACGGACACGGTTCGCATATGGCCTGGGGAGAGCGGCCGACGCCACCATGACCACTGCACGGTGACGATGCGGCTGCCGTGCAATGGTCATGGCGCGGAGTCTATCACGCCGCCGCGGCTTTGGGCAGCAGTTCGACACCACGACCGTCCGCCTTCCACGCCTCGAGACCGCCCTCGAACACGCTGACGTTCGTGAAGCCGAGCGTGGCGAGCTTGGCGCCGGCGTCCTTGCTGTTCGGGCATGACACGCCGCTGCAATACACGATGATCCGGGCGCTCTTGTCGATGTTCTGCGCCGACGTTTCACGGCCGACGCGGTCGAGCGGCACCCAGCGGGATCCGGCGATCAGCTCTCCGCCGAAATAGTCCGGGGTGAGCACGTTCCAGAAGTGGTCGACGTCACCGGCGCGCAGCGCGCGCGTGAGGTCGTTGAGGGTGATGACGCGAGGGTTCTGCACGATCTCCTCCATGAATGTTAGGGCAATAGTTGCTATGATAGCTATTTTGGCCGGAAATGGCAAGTTGGACGGGGAACATGTGCTGGTCGTGACCGCTTGGGCCGAGCGTCCGTCCACGTATGCCCGGTCGCCGCGCACGCGGGTGCGCGGATCTTGCAACGGCCGGGGACGGTTCAACCCCTCTGGAGCTTCCATGCGCAAGACCTGCTTGGCTGTATGCACCATGCTCGTGATTCACGTCACGTCAGCGGCGGCACAGATCGTCATCGTGGATGAAGGCCCGACCCTGAACGACCTCACGACGTATCTCGCACTCGTGCGGACTCCGGTCGGCGGCCTTCCGCCGATCGCCACGAGCACCATCCTCGGCGATGCGCAATCCGGAGTCGCGCTTTCACTGCGGTATGGCCACGCCGGCGAGACGCACGGCATCTCCTCGCTCAATAACTTCGGCGCCACGGCGGTGCTGCCGATCAGCACCGCGTCGACGCTTTCGCTCACCGCGGGCGTGTCGGCGCCATCCGTGGGATCGAGCGCGCTGATGTTGTCGATCGGCGGCGATACGCGGCTCACGGCGATGCCGCTCAGCGACACGCGGAGCGGCATGCGGCTCAATGTTGGATTGAACGGCGAGCTCGGATACGGCAAGCCGAGTGAGGCGACGCTCGTCGCGGGATCGGTCGGGCTGCCGATATCACTCGTCGGTGGATCGGCGCCGCGCGACGCGATGCGCATCGTGCCGTTCCTGACGCCCGCGTTGACGTTCTCGAGCTTCGATCCCGACGATCCTCGATTCGAGAATGAGAGCGCCGTGCACTTCATGCTCGGCGGCGGCCTGGGCATCTACAACCGCACGAGCACCGTCGCGTTCAATGTCGGCTTCCAGTACATGGCGATCAGCGGCGCGAGCACGCAGTTCGGAATCGCCCTGACGCTCGGCGGACGTTGAGCGCCGTGCGGCCGGCGACGGATCTCGCCGCCGGCCGCATCGCGCGAGCGCGATCTCAGTCGCGCGGCGCAGCCAACAACGCCTCGAGCCGCTCGACGAGCTCCGCTTGCGCGGGATTCATCTTGTGCCGCGCCGAGG
>DATISA010000242.1:0-1716 GCA_035469245.1 Gemmatimonadaceae bacterium | reverse complement strand
CGTTGGCGTGATCCCGCGAGCGCTCGTCGACCGCGAGATCGCCCACGCGGGACTCTCCGAGCTCCACGTCGTCGAAACGATGCACGAGCGAAAAGCCCGGATGGCCGAGCTCTCCGACGCGTTCCTCGCGCTTCCCGGCGGGCTCGGCACGCTCGAGGAGTTGTTCGAGATCTGGACCTGGGGTATGCTCGGCCTGCACCACAAGCCGTACGGGGTGCTCGACGTGGACGGCTACTATCAGCCGCTCATCAAGTTCCTGGACCACGCCCGCGACGAAGGATTCGTGCGGCCATCGCAGCGAGACAGGCTCGTCGTCGACACGGACGCCGAGCGGCTGCTCGCCGCGCTCGCCCGCGCGGGCGGAGAACGGATCTCGAAAGCGACTAGCCTTTTGTGAGATTGAACTCGAACGGCATCTGCAGCAGTTGCTTCACCTTCTTGCCGCCAATCTCTGCCGGCCGGAACAGCATGTTAGGCAAAGATTTCTGTACTGCCTCGGTGAATAGGTCGTGCGTGGACTTGAGCACTTTGAAGCTGGTCATGTCGGCGTGGCCAAGGGTGTCCACGACGAACTGCGCGAGTACGGTGCCTTCGACGTTCGCTGAGCGCAGCATGTCTGGATAGCGAGGAGCGGGGTTGCCGGGCATCGGCGTCGCCGGCTTTTCAATCTGGAACTCGAAGAACGTCTGGTTGGCATCGACGCGCGTGGGCCGCGTTCCGGCGCTCACTGCGACCGGCACCTCGCGAGAGACTGGCTTCTCCCCCGAACTGTTGGCACGCCGAACCGCGGCTGTGGCAACCGAGTCGCGAGCGCCGTCCACAAGTGCCGTCACGACGACCGGGTTCGTCTTCCGAACGCCCGACTCTTCCACGCGGGGCTCCGGCGCTCGCATCGTTGGTTCCGTCGTCGCGGTCACCGGTACCCCAGTGATCACCACTGCGTTCGGCGGGATCGACGTGAGCGCCTGGCCCGACTTGTCCGCCATCACGAACATGAACGGGATTCGGAGCGTGGTACTCGGCGCCAGATGCCAGCGCGGAAGCACACTGCGAACCGACATCGCGAACAGGTCGTGCGAGCTGGCGACGAACTTCAGCGTACTCATATCGGGAACGCCGCTGCCATCGGTCGAGAATTCGGCGATCACCGTCCCTTCGGTCTCAGCCTGTCGGAGCATGTCGGGGTAGCGCGGGCCTGGATTTCCCTGCTGCGTCACCCGTGCCATCGTCGCGGCAGGCGCAGGCTCGTCGATCGGCCCGCGCGCCGTGGCGCTCGCGGAGCGCAGCGATCCTGCGAGTACGAGCACCGCCGCAGAGAATGCCATGGCGCCGTAGGTTGCGACCCGATTGAATCGATGTGTCGACGCGCGCATGGCGACGATTCTCCGCTCGAGGTGAGTGGTTGGTTCCGAGAGCATCGGCGCGAAGAGCGTCGGCGCGACCGTGCGCCGCTGCGCGATGGTGAGCATCAGCAGCCCGTAACGTTCCGGCGTCGGATGTGCGCGAAGCACGCGCGCATCGCAGTCCATTTCGATTGCCAGACGCAGGCGTTCGGACTGAATCCAGAGCGCCGGATTCCACGGCATCAGCGCCACCGAGAGCGCCGACCCGAACAGCAGGTATGGGTCACGTGCCTCGCGATGCTCCTGCTCGTGCTTGAGCACGAGTGCGCGGTGGGGCGCATCGAGCGCCAGAATCCACTCGGGCAGCACGACG
>DATISA010000241.1:0-1779 GCA_035469245.1 Gemmatimonadaceae bacterium | reverse complement strand
GTGACGCGATGCGCAGATCTCCCCATGGTCCGTTCTGCCCGGGGGCGACAACGAGATTCTCGATGTTGAAGCTCGCCGTCGACCAGCCTCCGCCGAACGGAACGACCGAGACGAGGCCCGCGGCGCGAACGCCCGGCACGGCGTTGAGGCGAGGTAGAAGCTGATCGAACAAAAGGATCTGCGCGGTGTCGGACGGATACTTGACCTGCGGCAGATTCAGGTTGAACACCATCGCGCCCTTGGGATCGAAGCCGGGATCGACGCGCTGCAGGCGCGCGACGCTCTTGATGAGCAGCCCCGCGCCCACGAGCAGCGTGAGCGAGAGCGCCACCTCGGCGACGACCAGTCCGCGCCGCAGCGTTCGACCGGCGAAATCGGCGGCGCCGCTCCGACTGCCGTCCTTGAGTGTTTCCTGAAGGTTCGTGCGCGACGTCTGGAACGCGGGAGCGATCCCGAAGAGAAGCCCCGTCAACAGCGAGACGACGAGGGTGAAGACCATGACATTGCCGTCGACTCCGACCTCCGACGCTCGCGGAAGGTTCGGGTTGAGCGCGACGAGCGACTTGACACTCCACTGTGCCAGCGCGAGCCCCAACACGCCGCCCGTGATCGACAGGAGGACGCTCTCCGTGAGCAGCTGCCGAACGAGCGCCGACCGATCGGCACCGAGCGCGGCGCGGATCGCGATCTCCTTGATGCGCATCGCGGCGCGCGCCAGCAGGAGATTCGCGACGTTGGCGCAGGCGATGAGCAGCACGAATCCCACGGCGCCGAGGAGCACGAAAAGCGCCGGCCGGATCCGGCCGCTCGAGAGGTCGTCCAGTGAGCGGACCCACAACGTCCACTTTGGCGAAAAGTTGTTCGGATTGTCCCGCTTCAGATTCTCGGCGAATGTCTTCATTTCCGACTGCGCGCGCTCGAGCGACACGCCCGGCTTTAGCCGTGCAATGGAGCTCAAGTACTCGTTGGTGTAGCCGGAGTTGAACGCGGCAGCCGGGAGCGCGAGTGGCACGAAGAGGTCCGCCGTTCGCGCAAAGAAGCTCCGAAAGCCGCCCGGCATCACGCCGACGATCGTGTAGCTCTCGCCATTCAGCTCGATGGTCTGGCCGACGGCCGATCGCTGTCGCGCGAAGAGCCGCGTCCATAGTCCATCGCTCAGCACTACGACGTGCTCGTGACCGGGCTCGTCGTCTCCGCGATCGAGCGCGCGTCCCACCTGCGGCGTCACGCCGAGTACGTGGAACCAGTCGCCCGACACGCGCACACCGGGAACCCGCTCGGGATCGCCAGTGCCGGTGAGATTGGCGCCGAACTGCGTCTCGACCGCGACCGACTCGAAGCTCTTCGTCTTGTCGCGGTAGTCGCGGAAGCCGCGCGCCGAGACTGGCGCTTCCATGTTGTTGAGCGAGGGATAGAAGTGCTCGATCGACACCAATTGTCCCGGATCGCGATACGGCAGCGCCCGCAGGAGGACGGTGTTGACGACGCTGAAGATCGCGGTGTTGGCTCCAATGCCGAGCGCCAGCGTGGCAACGACAATCGCCGTGAATGCGGGACTCTTGCTCAGACGGCGAATGCTGTACTTGAGATCGCGGAGCAACGCGTCCATCGGAACCCCGGCTGTGAAGGTTCGAGCCACGAGCGAACGGATCCTGGTTCGACAGCGTCGCCGGGTCAATGGTTGGCGGCGACCGCACTCGCGAAAAACGAAAGCGGCGCTGCCCGGAGGGCAGCGCCGCTTTCGTGCGCGTGTGGAACTGGAGGTGTTACCGTGGCCTG
>DATISA010000240.1:0-63095 GCA_035469245.1 Gemmatimonadaceae bacterium | reverse complement strand
ACGGACGTCACGGGATCACGGCGACCGGACGCGTCGAGCGCGTGGACGAACGCGGCGCACGCCTGGAGGCCCCGCGATGACGACGGCGTCGTGCTACCAACAGTGTGAGGACTGCGGGGCCAAGCTCGGCGAGCTCGACCCGATATCCGCCTGTACCAAGTGCGGCGGACTGCTCGAGCTCGTGCACCCTTCGCGCACCGACGCCTCGGAGCTGATCGCGGGCTTTGCCACGCGACGCGGCGCGGTTGGCGGAATCGATGCGTCGGGCGTCTGGCGCTACCGGGAGCTCGTGCTTCCGTCGGTCGACGGCGGCGCGATCGTCTCGCATCCGGAAGGCAACACGCCGCTACTGGCGCGCCGCGCCATCTCGGAGTGGGCCGGTGTGGAGCGATTGCTCATCAAGCACGAGGGGCACAATCCGACCGGGTCGTTCAAGGATCGCGGGATGACGGTGGCGGTGACACAGGCGCGCCGTACCGGCGCGACCGCCGTCGCCTGCGCGTCGACCGGCAACACTTCGGCTTCGCTCGCCGCCTATGCGGCCCACGCCGAGCTGCCTGCGCTGGTGTTCGTGCCGGCGGGCAACGTTGCGCTCGGCAAGATCGCACAGACGATCGCGTATGGGGCGCGCACGCTGATCGTACGGGGCAACTTCGATGATTGCCTGGCGCTCGCACGCGAGGCGAGCACCTCGCTCGGCATTCAGCTACTGAACTCGGTCAATCCGTTCAGGCTCGAGGGGCAAAAGACGATCGTCTTCGAGCTGCTCGAGCAGCTCGGCTGGGACGCGCCCGACTGGATCGCCCTTCCCGCCGGAAACCTCGGTAACACCTCCGCATTCGGGAAAGCCTTGCGCGAGGCGAGAGCGATCGGGCTCATCACGCGAATCCCGCGACTCGCGGCAATCCAGGCGAGTGGCGCGGCACCGTTCGCGCGCGCGGTCGCGGGCGGGTTCCACGAGAAGCTGCGCGTCGAGCCGAACACCATCGCCACGGCGATTCGGATCGGCGCGCCGGCCTCGTGGAATCGCGCAGTGCGCGCGATCGGCGAGACCAACGGCGTCGTCGCCGACGTGAGCGACGGCGAGATTCTGGAAGCGAAGGCGGTCATCGACGCCGCTGGTGTCGGCTGCGAACCGGCGAGCGCGGCGAGTGTGGCCGGCGTGGCAAAGCTGCGCCGCGAAGGTGTGATCGGCGCGAGCGATCGCGTCGTCGCGGTGTTGACCGGACACCTGCTCAAGGACCCTGGCGCGGTCGTCGCGTACCATCAGGAGACCGAGCCACCACCACCTCGCGCCAACAGGCCGATCGAGATCGAGCCTCGCCTGGCGGAGGTCGAGCGGGCATTGCGCGCGGTGCGTGTTTGACGCTGTCGCGCCGAATCGGGTTTGGGTGGTTATGAACGCGGATTGACGCGGACGAGCCGGACGAGCACGGAGTGGCGCCGTGTGGCGCGAGCCCTCCGCAGCATACGAGCTGGGACGAACTTTTCTTGGGCACCGCCGCTCGTGACGCTACCCGTGGCCTACCGAGCGGCAGTGCAATCAAAAATCCCGGCTCGTGCCAAGCGGTGTCGTCGCGCCGTTTGGAGCAGATCAGCAACCTCCGCCACCTCCGCGTGAGTCCGCGTTTCAACCACCCGAACCCGATCCGACGCGCCCGGACTCGAGCGCCAACGCGATCCCTACATTCGACCGTAGAGAAATGCACCGCCCACCCTTCCGCCGAGCGTGCGTCACGTGAAGAATTGGGCTATCGCTCCATGACGCGGGACGCACCCGGAATTCACCCTTCCCCACTCATACTCGTCTCCATGCGACTTCTACCCGTTCGCATCACGATGTCAGTGCTCATCCTCGGCGCCGCTCCCGCCACGCTCGTCGCGCAAGGGCGCGGCGGCAGAGGCGGAGGTCCGGACAATCGGCCCGAGGTCACCTTCCCTGTCAACATTCCCGCCGACGACGCGCGGATCGCGTCGCTCAAGAAGGAGGCTGCTCGCCTCGTCGACAGCATGGCGACCTTCACGCAGCAGATGGTCGATCAAGTGTTCAGCTTTGGCGAGCTCGGGATGCAGGAAGAGGAGACGACGAAGTTCCTCACCGGCGTTCTCGAAAAGAACGGCTTCAAGGTGACGCGCGGCTTTGCCGGTGTGCCGACGGCGTGGGTCGCCACCTGGGGCTCGGGAAAGCCCGTGATCTCGCTCGGCTCGGATGTCGACGACATCCCGCAGGCCAATCAGAAACCAGGTGTCGGTTATAAGGATCCTCTCATCACGGGCGCGCCCGGGCACGGCGAGGGCCACAATGCCGGCGTGCCGATGAACATCACCGCTGCCATTGCCGTGAAGAAGATCATGGAGAAGGAGCACATTCCCGGCACGATTCAACTCTGGCCGGGCATCGCCGAAGAGCAGATGGCGGCCAAGGCGTACTTCGTGCGCGAGGGAATGTTCAAGGACGTCGACGCGGTGCTGTTCGCACACATCTCGAGCGACATGGGCGTGTCGTACGGCACGTCCGGCCAGAACGCGCTGATCAGCGCGCGGTTCGACTTCCAGGGTTCGAGCGCGCACGCCGCCGGCGCACCCTGGGCCGGTCGCAGCGCGCTCGATGCCGTGGAGCTGATGGACGTGGCGTGGAACTTCCGCCGCGAGCATTTGCCGCTCACGCAGCGCTCGCACTACGTGATCACCGACGGCGGCGATCAGCCGAACGTCGTACCGCCCACGGCGAGCGTGTGGTACTTCTTCCGCGAGACCGACTCGCCCAAGGTCCAGGGCCTGTTTGCGCTCGGCGACACGATCGCCCGCGCCGCGGCGATGATGACGAGCACGAAGCTCGCCTCGGTCGACATCCTCGGCTCCGGCTGGTCGGGCCACTTCAACAAGGTGATCGCGAGCGACATGCTCGAGAACATCAAGGCGGTCGGCATGCCGAAGTGGGACGACAAGGACCAGACGCTCGCCCGCGGCATTCAGCGCGAGCTCGGCCAGAAAAACCCGCGCGGTCTGCCGAGCGACGTGCAGTCGAGTCTCAATGCGCCGCCACGCGAGCAGGACCTGCGCGGTGGCGGCAGCGACGACATCGGCGACGTGTCGTGGAACCTGCCCACGGTGACGCTGCGTTTCCCCGGAAACATCCCGGGCCTGCCCGGCCACAACTGGGCGAACGCGATCGCGATGGCCACGCCGATCGCGCACAAGGGCGCAACTGCGGGTGCCAAGGTGCAGGCGATGACGACGCTCGACCTGATGCTCAAGCCGACCGTCGTGGCGCAGGCGTGGGACTATTTCAAGAACGTGCAGACCAAGGACATCAAGTACTTCCCGCTCATGCGCCCGACCGACAAGCCGGCCATATGGCTCAACAAGGCGATCATGGAGAAGTACCGGCCGGAGATGAGGAAGTACTATTACGATCCTTCCAAGTACAAGACGTATCTCGACCAACTCGGGATCAAGTACCCGACGGTTCGGGATACCACGAAGGTCGTACCCTGAGTAAGTGCTCCGCCTCCATTCAGGCTGAAAGGAGGCGGAGCTTTCTACTCACGTCTGGCGTCTCGATGCTGAGGACTCGATGCTGGACTCGCCTTCGGGGGTGAGATCTCAGTCTTGAGTGGTGAGACGCCAGATTGACGATCTGGTCGCTCGCACCTGATGACTCGCATCTCACCCACGACAGCGAGACCAGCATCGAGCATAAAGCATCGAGGCGTCAGACGTGGGGGAGCCACACCAAACGTCGATCGACCCTATTTCTCATCCTATTTTCTCCCAACCCTCCAACCCTCTAGCTGATATTGTCCGCCCTCACCGCCTCCTTCGCCTCGGCGGTGCTCGGCACGATCTCCGGCTGCCCCGCCGCCTTCAGCGCTGCGTTGATCTTCGGCAGGTTCGTGTCCATCACCCGCTTGTAGCGCGTAAGTTCGGTCTGGAGCTTTGGATCGAGCACCGCGAACACATCGTACGACTGCTTGGGCGGACGGCGCTCCCCGCTCGTGACGAAGCCGAGCAGCGCGGCCATCTGGTTGTTGATCCGGACCGGGAAGTTGAGTGGGTCCTCGCCGCTCCGGTTCTTCGTCTGGTAGAGCGAGTCCTCGACGTTCGCGAGCTGGCCCTCGAACGTCTTGACCATCGTGCCGAAGCTCGCGCTCGCCGTCATCCTGGGCGTGCGGTCCTCGAGCTGGCGCCGGACGTTGCGGATCGTCTTCACCGCGTCGTTCGCCGCCGAGAGGCGGTCGCGGAGCTGCAGGGCGAATCGCTGCTGCTCGGCGAGGTCGGCGACGGTGGCCGACGTGAGCGGGTCCTTCTTCACTGCAAATTTTTCGGTGAGCGGCGCGGCGCTGCCCACCGTCAGTCGCACGCTGTAGGTGCCCGGCGCGACGAACGGCCCGGCCGTCGAGCCTTGCCACAGGATCATTCCCTGGAACGTCGACGCGTCCGGGTACTGCAGGTTCCACGTGTAGCGATTGAAGCCGGCCCGATTGCTCACGCGCTGCTGCCCACCGAAGCCACCGCGCCCCCCGCCCCCGCCGCCACGCCCGCCCTGGGGCGCGATGGTGTCGGTCGATGAGAACTTTCGAATGAGCTTGCCCGTTGGATCGAGGAACTCGATCGTGACCGGCTGGTTGTCCTGCGCGACGCGATACTGTACCGTCACGCCCGTCGAGCGGTATGCGGGCCCCGGCTTGTAGAGGAAGTCCTTCCCCCCGCGGATCGCGGCCTCAGCCTCCGGCTGCTCTCGGACCAGCGCGAGATTTTCCATTACCCAGAACGCGCGGCCGTGGGTGGAAATTGCCATGTCGTCGTCGCGGAGCGCAATGTCGTGCACGGGAACCGGAGGGAGGTTCTTCTTGAGACTCTCCCAGTGCGTACCGGCATCGCGCGACACCCACATGCTCCGCTCGGTCGCGGCGTACAGCAGGCCCGGTTTCACGAGATCCTCGCGGATCGAGCGCGTGTACTCGCCCACCGGAATGCCTTCGTTGATTCGTGTCCACGTCGCGCCGAAGTCGGTGGTCTTGTACAGGTACGGCGCGTAGTCGTCCATCTGATACCGGTTGGCCGCGACGTACGCCGTGCCGGCACGATGCGGCGACGGATCGATGACCGAGATGCGCGTCCACTCCGGCAGCCCCTTGGGGGTCACGTTCTTCCACGTCTTGCCGCCGTCGCGCGTCACGTGAATGAGCCCGTCGTCCGAGCCAGCCCAGATGAGCCCCGGCGCAATCGGCGACTCCTGCAGCGCGAACACGGTGCCGTAGTACTCGATTGACGTCTGGTCTTTCGTGATCGGTCCACCCGACGCGCCGAGCGTGGCCGGATCGTGGCGCGTGAGATCGGGCGAGATGATCGTCCAGCTCTTGCCCTTGTCGCTCGACTTGAACACGACGTTCGATCCGACGTAGAGCACATTCGGATCGTGCGGCGAGTTCATGATCGGGTACGTCCACTGGAACCGGTACTTCGAGTCCCTGGCGTCGTGACCCATCGGGTTGAGCGGCCAGGGATCGAGCCGAGCGCGCTGGCCTGTCGCCCGATCCTGCATGTCGAGGACGCCGCTGTAGTTGCCGCCGTAGGTGACGTTGGGATCGGTCGGATCAGACGCCATGTAGCCGGACTCGCCGCCCGCCGCGCCGTAGAACTCCGAATACGGCGACGCCGGTTGAGCCGGGCCTCCACGACCACCGCCGCCTCCGCCTCCGCCGCGGCCGAAGCCACCCGCCTGTCGCACCGGCCCGCACACCGAACCGGCGTCCTGCTTTGCCCCGCAAATGTCGTACGGCACCTTGTTCGTGAGGTGCACGTGATAGAACTGGCCCGTGGGAATCGCCAGCCGTGTCGACGTCGTGCCACCGTCGGTCGTGATGATCGCGCCGTTGTCGTGCCCAACGACGATGCGCTTGGGATCGTTCGACGCGATCCACATCACGTGGTTGTCGCCGCCGCCGAATGCGCGAGTGAACGTCTTGCCACCGTCCTTGGACCAGAGCGGCCCAACGTTCGGCGCGTACACGACGTTCGTGTCTTTGGGATCGGCGAAGAGCCGCGAGAAGTACCACGCGCGCTGGCGCAGATCGCGATCCTGGTTGAGCAGCGTCCACGTGGCGCCCGCGTCGTCCGAGCGATACACGCCGCCGTTCGGCTCGTTCTCGATCAGCGCCCATACTCGGCTCGGCATGGCGGGCGAAATCGCCATGCCGATGTTGCCGATGATCCCGCTCGGCAGCCCGGTGTTGTGCGTGATCTCGTTCCAGTGCTCGCCACCGTCGGTGGTCTTGAAGATTCCGCCGCCGGCTCCACCGCTGATCAGGAGCCACGGCTTACGACCCGTCTGCCACAGCGCCGCGTAGAGCACGTCAGGGTTGGTCGGGTCCATCACGAGCTCGATCGCGCCGGTGGAGTCGTTACGGAAGAGAATCTTCTTCCACGACTTGCCGCCGTCCGTCGTCTTGAACACGCCGCGCTCGGGATTCGGCCCCCAGACGTGGCCGAGTGCCGCGACGTACACCACGTCCGAGTTGCGTGGATCGACGACGATGCGCGAGATCTGCTGCGTTTCCTTGAGGCCGACGTATTCCCACGTCTTGGCGCCGTCGGTCGTCTTCCACATACCGTCGCCGTACGAGACGTTGCCGCGGATCGCATACTCGCCGCCACCCGCCCACACGACGTCGGGGTTCTTTTCGTCGACGGCGATGGCGCCGATCGAGCCGCCAAAGTAGCGGTCGGTGACGGGGAAGGCAGTCTTGCCGCCGTCAGTGGTCTTCCACACACCGCCGCCCGTGGCCCCGAAGTAGTACTCATCGGGCCGGGCGTCGGAGCCGGCGACGGCCACCATGCGGCCGGCGGAGTTGGGGCCGACGTTGCGCCACGAGACGTCGCCGGTGTTGGCACTGTCCGCGCCGGCGCCGCGACCGCGGCCGCCGCGCTGGGCAAGGAGGAGCGAAGGAAGGAGAAGCGCGAGGCCGATGGCTCGCGCGGACATCGAGCGTGATGACACGAAACCGCCTCCGATCAGGAGCAGGAAGGAAGGGCAGCGCGTGGGCGCCAATGCGCGACGCGCTACCGTCCTACGCTAGGAGGCGGGGCCTCGTTGAGCAACTGTTCAGGCGCTCGACGTCTCCTCTCGCCGAACGAGCGTGAGAATCGTGTAAATCGCCACCAGCTCGTCGTTTTGATTCTTCACCTCGATGTCCCACGCGACCACACCCTGCAGCGGCTGGCCTTCTTTCTTCTCCTTCGCCGTCTTCTGCTTGACCGTGAGCGTCGCCTGGATCGTGTCGCCGGGGTACACGGGCTTCACGAAGCGCAGACTCTCGAGTCCGTAGTTGGCGAGCACAGGCCCCGGCGCCGGATCGACGAACAACCCCGCCGCCGCCGAGAGCACGAAGTACCCGTGCGCCACGCGCCGCTCGAACAGCGAGTCGCGCGCCGCGATGTCGTCCATGTGGGCGTAGAAGAAGTCGCCGCTGATGCCGGCAAAGTTCACCACGTCCGCTTCCGTGACCGTGCGCCGCGCCGTGACGAGCGCGTCCCCGACCTGCAGCTCGTCGAACGTCTTGCGGAAGGGATGGATGCGATCGTACGTGCGCTCCGCGCCCGGCGTGTACTCGTTCGTGACGTGCATCAGCGTCGTCGGCGAGCCTTGCAGCGCCGTGCGCTGCATGTAATGCAGCACGCCGCGCACGCCGCCCATCTCCTCGCCTCCGCCCGCCCGCCCCGGCCCGCCGTGCACGAGGTGCGGCAACGGCGAACCGTGGCCCGTAGACTCCTTGGCGCTGTGGCGATTGATCAGCATCAGGCGGCCGTGGTATGCGGCCGTGCCGAACACCACGTCGCGCGCCACTCGATCGTCCGCCGTGAACAACGAACCGACGAGACTGCCCTTCCCTTTCTTGGCCAGCTCGATCGCGTCGTCCACCGTGCCGTAGGGCATCACCGTGTTCACCGGACCAAACGCCTCGACATCATGCGGCTCACTCGCGCCGAATGGATCCTTGGCATAGAACAACAGCGCCGGGAAGAACGCGCCGCGCTGCCGGTCCGCGCCCACGACCGGAAAGTCGTCGAGGTTGCCGTACACCAGCTCCGTCGACCGCGCGATCGCGTCGACGCTCCGTCGCACCTCGGTCACCTGCGCACGCGCGGCGAGCGGTCCCATGCGAACGCCTTCCACCCCGGGATCGCCGATCGTCGTCGTCTCGAGCCGCTTCTTGAGCGCCGTCATCACATCCTGCAGCGCTGATTCCGGCACGAGCGTCCGGCGAATCGCCGTGCACTTCTGCCCGGCCTTCGTCGTCATCTCGCGTACGACTTCCTTGATGAAGAGGTCGAACTCCGGCGTGCCCGGCACGGCGTCCGGCCCGAGCATACTATAGTTGAGCGAGTCCGCTTCCATGTTGAAGCGGACGTTGTTGTCGACGATTGCCTTCGACGTCTTGAGCATCTTGCCCGTCGAAGCCGAGCCGGTGAACGCCACCGCCGATTGGCAGTCGAGATGGTCGAGCAGGTCGCCGGCGCTGCCGCAGAGCAATTGGACCGCGCCATCGGGAAAGATTCCCGACTCGATCATCGCGCGGAAGAACACCTCGGTGAGATACGATGTCACCGTCGCCGGCTTGACGATCGCCGGCATGCCGGCGAGCAGCGTGGGCGAGAGTTTCTCCAGCATTCCCCACACGGGGAAATTGAAGGCGTTGATGTGGACCGCGACACCCTCCAGCGGCACGCAGATGTGCCGCCCCACGAAGCTGCCGCCCTTGGAGAGCATCTCGGTGGGTCCATCTATATAAAAGCGCTCATTGGGGAGCTCGCGCCGGCCGCGCGAGGCGTACGCGAAGAGCGTCCCGATCCCACCCTCGATGTCCACCCACGAGTCGGACTTGGTCGCACCGGTTGCGGCGGACACGAGATAGAACTCGTCCTTGCGCGCCATCAAATACTGCGCCATCGCCTTGAGCATGAGCGCGCGCTCGTGGAAGGTCATGCGCCTGAGCGCGGGCCCGCCGACACGCTTGGCGTAGTCGGCCGTCGCGCCAAAGTCGATGCCGTTCGTCGTGGCATCCGCGATCTTGTCGCCCGTTACGGCGTGGAACAGTTCGGTCGCCGGACCAGAGCCCGCGACCCACTCGCCGCACACATAACTCTCGAGCCGTCGCGGCTCGGCGCCGGCAACGCCGACAAGCCGCGCGTTCGGTGCAATCGTCGTCATCGTGTCCTCGTGTCGTGCCAGCTGCGGTAGCGCGCCTCCTGTGCGCCGCGATCCGCCGGTACCTCCCGCAGCGGGTCGCACGGCCGCAGAGAGCCGCGCAATCGTGCCGGCAGTTCCTGATACACTCGCGTGCCGTCGCTCTTCCAGGCGAGCATCTCGTCACTCACGTCTTTCACGATCCTCGCCGGATTCCCCACCACGACCTTCCGCGCCGGGATCTGCATCTCGGCCGGCACGAACGCGAGCGCGCCCACGATGCACTCGGCGCCGACACTCGCATTGTCCATGATCACCGCGTTCATGCCGATCAGCGAGTTCCGCCCGATCCGTCCGCCGTGCACGATCGCGCCGTGCCCGATGTGCGCGCCTGCTTCCAGTACGACGGTCGTTCCGGGGAACATGTGGATGACGCAATTCTCCTGCACGTTGCAGCCGTCCTCGATCACCACGCCGCCCCAGTCGCCGCGAACCGCCGCGCCGGGGCCGACGTACACGTCCCGGCCGATGATCACGTTCCCCGTTACCGTCGCGTTGGGATGCACGAACGCCGACTCGTGAATCACCGGGCGGAATCCATCGAACTCGAAGACGTTCGGCATCACACGCGCTCGATGATCGTCGCCATCCCCTGCCCAACTCCGATACACATCGTGCACAACGCGTAGCGCCCGCCGCGCGCTTCCAGCTCACGCGCCGCGGTGAGCAGCAATCGCGCGCCGCTCATGCCGAGTGGATGCCCAAGCGCGATCGCGCCCCCATTCGGATTGATGCGCGGATCGTCGTCGGGAACACCCAGCTCGCGCAGGCAGGCGAGCGACTGCGCGGCGAACGCTTCGTTCAATTCGATGACGTCCACCTTGTCGAGCGACAGCTTCGCGCGCTCGAGCGCCAGCCGGCTCGACGGCACGGGCCCCATGCCCATGATGCGCGGCTCGACACCGGCGACGGCGCTGGCGACGATGCGCGCCAGCGGCTGGGCGCCGAGTTCGCGAACGCCTGCCTCGGAGGCGATCAGCAGTGCGGCAGCGCCGTCGTTCAAGCCCGACGAGTTCCCCGCGGTCACCGATCCGTTCGGCGGTCGGAAGGCCGGCTTTAGTTTGGCCAGGATCTCGACAGTCGTATCAGCTCGAATGAACTCGTCCTGATCGAAGCACTTTGGCTCGCCCTTGCGCTGCGGGATTTGCACGGGGACGATCTCGCGGGTGAAGCGCCCGCTCGCGCGTGCTGCGGCGGCCTTCTGCTGCGAGCGCACTGCGAACGCGTCCTGGTCGGCGCGGCTGACGCCGTACTGTTCGGCGACGTTCTCCGCGGTCTCGCCCATCGAATCGGTGCCGTACTTCGACCGCATCTTCGGATTCACAAAGCGCCAGCCGAGGCTCGTGTCGAACAGCTCCACGTCTCGGGAGAATGCCTTGCTGCCCTTGGAGAGGACGTACGGCGCGCGCGTCATGCTCTCGACGCCGCCCGCGATGTAGATGTCGCCGTCGCCGTGCGCCACGGCGCGCGCGGCATTGACGACCGCGCTCATCCCCGAAGCGCACAGACGGTTCACCGTTTCACCGGGCACCGTCACCGGGAGGCCCGAGAGCAATGACGCCATGCGCGCCACGTTGCGATTGTCGTCGCCCGCCTGATTCGCGCAGCCGAGGATCACGTCGCTGATTCGCGATGGGTCCAATGACGGGTGCCGCGACGCGACCGTCGCGATTACGTGTGCCGCGAGATCGTCGGCGCGAACCTCGCTCAATCCGCCGCCGATGTTCCCGATCGCCGTGCGAATCCCGTCGAAGATGTATGCGTTGGTCATTCTGATTCTGAGAAGAAAGGCCGACTCGTTCTGTACACAGTGCCGCGAAAGAGCGCGACGGCTTCGTCTCCGCGACGAACGGTCACGCGAAAGAACGCCAGACGGTTCGTCGAGCTCTCCTCTTCCGCGGCGGCAGTCAGTACGTCGCCGGCCACGATCGGCTTTGGGTACGCGATGCTGTTCTCGATGCTGACGGTAATGTTGCCGTGCGTGTTCGACGCGAACGCCAATGCGCTGTCCGCCAACGCGAACGGAATGCCGCCGTGACACACGCCGAAGCCGTTCTGCATGTCTTCACGAACGGTCATGCGAACCGTCACGGCGCGCGGCCCGACTTCGATGACCTCGATCCCGAGCCATTGGCTGAACGCGTCCGCCGCCATCATGGAGGACACGACGCGCTCGGCGAGCGCCTGTTCGTCGCCCAGGCTCATTGGAAGAAACGGCGCTCCTCACGAACCATGCGGCGCAGCAACGGACTCGCGCGATAGCGATCCTCGCCGTACTCCGCCTGCAGCCGATCCAGCCAGCCAAGCACGCGCTCGAGACCGAGATCGTTCGCCCAGGCGAGCAGACCCTTGGGATAATTTACCCCCTTGGTCATCGCCAGGTCGATCGCTTCGGGCGACGCGACGCGCATGAGCACGGCATCGACGGCCTCGTTGATCAGCAACGCGAGCACGCGCTCGAAGATGAGAAGCCCGGTGTTCGCGTCCTTGTTCGGCGCCGGAGAGACGGCGTCGGAGCGATAGTCGTAGTAGCCCCGGCCCGACTTTCTGCCGAGGAATCCGGCGTCGACCATGCGCTGCTGCGTGAGCGACGGCTTGTAGCGCGGATCGAAGAACATGCCCTCGTACACCGAGCTGGTGACGGCGAAGTTGACGTCGTTCCCAATGAAGTCCATGAGCTCGAACGGGCCCATTCTGAATCCGCCCAGCTCTTTCATCGCCCAGTCGATCGTCGCGCAGTCAGCCACCCCTTCGTCGAGCAGACGAAGGGCTTCGCCATAAAACGGCCTGGCGATCCGATTCACGATGAAGCCCGGCGTGTCCGTCGCGAGCACCGGCGTCTTGTTCCATCGCGACATGAGCGCGAACGAGGCGCTCGCCGCGACCGGGTCGCCTCCGAGCCACGGCACGATTTCGACGAGCGGCATCGCCGGAGCGGGATTGAAGAAGTGAAGCCCGAGTACTCGATACGGCGCCTCGCACGCCGATGCGATCGAAGCAATCGACAGCGACGACGTGTTCGTCGCCAGAATCGGCTCACGCCCCACCGCCTGCTCGAGCGCGCGGAAAAGCGAACGCTTGACGGTGAGGTCTTCGATCACCGCCTCGATCACCAAGCCGCACTGCCGATAGGCGCCAAGCTCTCGCAGCGGCTGCCACTGAAACTTGATCCGCGACATCAGCTCGTCAGCCGCGTCGCGCGACATTCGCCCCTTTTGGACTTCGCGTTCCATCGCTTTCGCGACGCTGGCCTGCGCGCGCTGCGCCGCGCCTTCGGCCGCGTCGCCCAGGACGACCTCGTGACCCGCCGCCGCCGCGACCTGCGCGATGCCGGTGCCCATGGCGCCGGCGCCGATCACGCCCACGCGCGTCTCGCGATCGAGCTGCATCGTCAGCGGCCGGTGAAAACCGGCGCGCGCTTCTCGAGGAACGCCCGCACACCCTCGGCGTAGTCGGTCGTGAGGCCAGCCTCGCGCTGCAACTTCTCCTCGTAGTCGAGCTGCTCGCCAATGTCGACGCCGAGCGAGCGATTGAAGCCGCGCTTGGTGAGCCCGAGCGCGCGCGTAGGCTGTGTCGCTAAATGGCGCGCCGTGCCGACCGCCGTCTCCATCAAGGAACCCGGCTCGGTCACCATGTACACCAGCCCCCACTCGCGCGCCTGTTCCGCCGTGATCTTCTCGGCGAGCATCGTCATGACGGTGGCACGGTGCAATCCCACGATGCGCGGCAGGATGAACGTGCCGCCGCTGTCCGGGATCACGCCGATGCGCGAGAACGATTGGATGAACGTGGCGCTCGACGAGGCAAACAGGATGTCACAGGCGAATGCCAGGTTCGCGCCGGCGCCCGCGGCGACGCCATTCACGGCGCAAATGACCGGTTTCTCGAGCGATCGAATCGCCTTGATTACCGGATTGTAGCTGTCGCGCACGATGTCGCCGAGATCGGGCATTTGGCCCTCCTTCGGCATTGCCTCGGCCAGATCCTGTCCAGCGCAGAAGCCGCGCCCAGCGCCCGTGAGAACGACGGCGCGCAGCGAGTCGTCGTCGCGTACTCGTTCCAGGGCCCCGATCATCGCCGCGGCCATCGAGCGCCTGAAGCTGTTCAGTACGTCGGGCCGGTTGAGTGTGATGGTGGCGACACCTTGGCCCACGTCGAACAGGATGTCCGTCATTCGTACCTCGCAAAGGTGTTCGTGCGCGATCCGCGCTCCCCCCATCCCCCAATCCCCCGACCGCCCACCCCAGGAGTTGCGCCCCGAGCCGGAAGATAGTCCAGCCGGTGTGCCCGCTGGCAGGGCGCGCCGCTGGTTTCACCGAGAGCGCACGAACAAATTACTGCCTGTGACTACCGTCCCGGCTCCTCGCGGCTCGCGGCCGCGCCAACCCAAGAGCGCGTCCGGCGCATCCTCGCCCATGCCCGATTCGCGCTTCGATTGGCGACGCATCGCGTATCACGTGCTCGTGTCGAGGGCGCTCGACGATGTCGAGGAGTCGACGAACCGGAATCGTGCGAACGTGCCGCGCGAGAACCTGGTGCTCTACCAGTTCTCGGCCCGCGGCCACGACGTTCCGCAGATCATCCTTGGATCGCTCATCGACCACCCGCGCGATGCCGCCAGCGCGTATTACCGATCGCGTCCACTGCTGCTCGCGCTGGGACTGAGCATCGAGGACGCCTTCGCGAGCCCGCTCGGTCGTTCCGGCGGATTCAGCGACGGGCGCGACATCGGCGTCGTCTGCAACCTGCCGAACCGGGACGGCCCCATCGTGTTGCCGATGTCGGGCGACGTCGGCTCGCAATACACACCGTGCGCGGGTTGGGCGCAAGCGATCGGCTACCACCGGGACGTGCTGGCCGACGAGCAGTGGAACGGCGCCATCGCGGTCGTGCTGGGCGGCGAGGCCTCGGTGGCGACGAACGGGTTTTGGTCCGCGCTCACCATGGCGACGACGCTCTCGCTCCCGATGTTGTTCTACGTCGAGGACAACGGGCTTGGCATTTCCGTGCGCGGCTCGATGCAGACGCCCGGCGGCGACATCGCCGACAATCTCGCATCGTTCAAGAACCTGTTCGTGCGCGATGGCGACGGCACCGATCCCGCACGATCCGCCGCCCTGCTGGGCGAGTGCGTAGAGCACGTGCGCGGCGGCAGCGGGCCCGCGCTCGTTCGTCTCACGGTGCCGCGTCTATGCAGCCACTCCGGTCCGGACAATCAGCGAGGCTATCGCAGTGACGACGAGATCGCGAGCGACTTTGCCCGCGACCCGCTTCCGCGCCTCAAGTCGCACGTCGTCCCCGCTCTACTCTCGGAGCAGGAGTGGTCGCAGCTGGAGGCCGATGTGGCGCGCGACGTCGACATCGCGCTCGCCGCGGCGCGTGCCCGGCCCAATCCCGATCCGTCGATCGTGAAGCGCTGGGTCTACGCGGACGACTCGGCGGAATCGCCGGAAGCGCTGGGCGGGCTGACGCGCGCCGAGCGCGCGGCGCTCGGTGGTACCGACGTCCCATCTCGTGATGGCGACATGGTACGGTTCGCGGAGGCGGTTCGCCGCACGCTGCGCCACGAGCTGGATGCGAATCCCAAGTGCCTGGTGTTCGGTGAGGACGTCGGACGAAAAGGTGGCGTTCATCTCGTGACCGAGGGGCTGCAGAAGCAATTCGGTGAAGCGCGCGTCTTCGACACCAGTCTGTCGGAGGAAGGCATCATCGGTCGCGCCGTCGGCATGGCCATATCGGGGCTGATGCCCGTCACCGAGATCCAGTTTCGAAAGTACGCCGATCCGGCCACCGAGCAGCTCAACAACTGCGGCACCATGCGTTGGCGCACCGCCAACCGATTCGCAGCGCCGATCGTGGTGCGAATGCCGGGTGGTTTCGGCAAGGACGTTGGCGATCCGTGGCACAGCTTGAGTGACGAGGTGCGCTTCGCCCACGCGTACGGCTGGCAGGTTGCGATTCCATCCAACGCAGCGGACGCCGTGGGGCTGCTGCGGGCCGCCATGCGGAGTCCCAACCCGACGATCTTCTTCGAGCATCGCTCGCTTCTGATGACGAGCGATGGCAGCGCGCACTATCCGGGCGACGGTTACGTGCTGCCATTCGGCAAAGCGGCCCTGCTTCGCAACGGAACCGCCGTGACCCTCGTGAGCTGGGGCGCCCTCATCCACCGATGCATCGACGCCGCGGGACGATTCGGGGATCGCGTCGAGCTGATCGATCTGCGCACGATCGCGCCGTGGGATCGCGAGTGCGTTCTTTCGTCGGTTCGCAAGACCAGTCGCTGCCTGATCGTGCATGAGGACAATCTCACGGCCGGCTTCGGGGCCGAGATCGCGGCGACGGTCGCACAGGACGCCTTCTGGACGCTCGACGCGCCCGTTGAGCGGCTCGCCGTCGACGACGTGCCAATGCCCTACCATCCGGTGCTGCTCGACGCGGTGTTACCGAGCGTGGATCGCATCGCCGAGCGCATCGACGCGTTGCTTCGCGCCTAGCCGCCGGCCAGGAGCGCGGCGCGCTGCGCTTGCAAAGCTGGTTCTCGAATAATAGAATGCTACACCGCCGACGCCGGCGGCTCCTTTCATAACTTGGAGCGCTGAATGTCGTATCGCGTATCGCGCGGCACGTTGCTGCTGGCCGCCGCCCTCCTCTCGACCTTCCCGGCGGCGCCGGCGCCCGCACAGCAGCCGGCTCAGACCGTTCCGGTGGAACTGGCGGCGGCGTTCGTTCGCACGTACGCGCGGCCGGACAGTGCAGCGACGGTCGAATTCCTTCCGGGAGAAGTGCCCGCCGCCGTTCGCGATGTCATTCCCATCATCCCGGGGGCGCGAATCATCGGCAGCGTCGTTCTGAGCCGGGCGACCACCGTGCTCGGCACGTCGACGCTGTCGCCCGATTCTGTCCTCGCCTGGTACGCGTCCACGTACACCAAGCGCGGCCTCCCGGCGATGGCGCTGGTACGCGTCCAGACATCACCGCCTGGAATCGGCGGCTTCCGCCAGCCGCCACCGGCCCATCCGTCGCAGTTCTGTAGCGGTTCGGACCAGATCGACGTTGTTGCGACCCGTTCGCCGGAAGGTTGGTCGGATTTTCGCGTTCGGTTCAGCGGCGGCTCGCCGCTCTGCCGGATGGTTCCTCCCACTCCGCTGCGGACTCCACCGAATTTCGGCCTGCCGCTACCGGTAGTGTACGATCCGCCAAACACGGCCACCCGGCCCGAATGTTTCGCGAACAATTCGCGCCAACAACAAACTCAGACGCAGCTGTACACGGTCCTCTCGCCCGATTCGCTCCTTCGACATTATGGCCGGCAACTCGAGACCGCCGGATGGACGCGCGTTCCGGCGGAGTCCACCGTTGTGACCGGGATGTGGACGCGGCGGGACTCGACTGGCGTCCTGCAGGCCGCGAAGCTGTCGATTGGCGTCATGCCCGGCGCGCCCGACTGCCGCAGTGCGTCGCTCGAGGTGACCACGATGAGGAATCGCTGACATGCGCCGCCACAACATCGTCGGCGCGTTCATCGGCACGTTGATCGTTGGCGCGTGCTCGGCCGCAGCGCAACAGCCGCGGAGTGCTGGACCGGATTCGCTGCCGCGCGAACTTGTGGAGGCGTTGCTGCGCGCCGGCGCAAGTACGTATCCGGGAGACGGATCCGAGTTCGTCGTGGGTCGAGTTCCGACTTCGCTCGCGCCGTTCCTATACGTCCCCGGGAACGCGAGTGTCCTGGGCGGCTTCGAGAACACAAGCACCGTGGTCGCGGTCTTCAAGGTCAAGATGACCCGCGAGGAGTTGCACGCTGCGTATGCGCGGGAACTTCCGAAACTCGGGTGGACGCCGGCGACATTCCGCGGCGGCTACGCTGGTTGGGGTTTCATGCCTGCCCCAGGCACTGGGCCAACGGGCGGCGGATTGGAGTACTGCCACATCGGTCAGGCGCTCCAGATCAACCCGACTGAAACGCCCTCCGGCCTCAGCGTGTTAGCGCTCGTCCGGAATTTTGGCGGCGCGTGCGCCGGACGCACGCCGGTATTTGTGAGCAACTCTGCGCCCCCCGATCTGCCGGTTCTTGTGAATCCACCCGATGCGGCGATGAACCAGACCGAATGCTTTCAGCCGCAGGCGCTGGGAGTCGCGAACCGCGGCACGAGCGAGCGGCTCAGGACCTCGATTCCCGCCGACAAACTGCTCGACCATTTCGCGCGGCAGCTTGCAGATTCCGGCTGGTCACCGACGGGGTCGCAGGCCGCGTCGGTACATCGCACCTGGACACGCGCGGATACCGGCAGCACGACTCGCGAAATTACCGTTGCGATCACGCCGTCAACGATTCCGACGTGCGTGGAAGTGTCCATGCAGGTACGCCAGTTGCGCAAGCCATGAGAGCAGGACGTCTCGCTTCCGTTCGATCCGAGCGCGACGTTCGAAGCAGGCGGGTCCGTGCACTTCGCTGCGATGCGCCGCCTATCGGACGCCGGTTGATTGGCTGCCGGCCAACTGCTCGAACGTGAGATTCCCGATCGGGTAGCTGCGCCAATCCTCGTAGTCGAAGTGCCACCACTCGGCGTCGTACACGGCGAAGCCCTGCATCTCCATCGCGTGTCGCAGCAGGTCGCGATGCCAGCGTTGGAGCGACGTGCCGCCGGGATAGAGCGGATACGAGCGATCGGTCAGCTCGTCGTAGCCGCCCGTCATGCGAATGGGCGCGCCGGTCTTCAGGTCGTAGAGCGTGAGATCCACCGCGCAACCGCGGTTATGCCGCGAGCCTTGCGATGGATCGGCCACGAACACGTGCTTGTCGGGCGGCGTGCCGTCCCAGAACATCTTCGTCACGTACCACGGCCGATAGGCATCGTGGATGATCAGCCCATAGCCGAGCGCCCGCAGCTCCGCCGCCGCGCGTGCGACCGCTTCCGCCGCCGGTCGTTGCATGAACGCGTGCGCCGACGTGTAGAACGGCGCGCCCATGAAGTTGTTCGACGTCGCGTAGCGAATGTCGTAATGAATCGACGAGTCGAGGCTCCGCAGCTCGACGAGGTCCGGCTTGCGCAACCCAGGCTTCTCGGCCGGTGGCGACGCGGCGAGCGCGATCGCGCGGAGCTGGCTCGGTGCGCGGACCGGTGTGATCCGAGCATTCACGCGATCGTCGTCGGCCGGGAGCGGCCGCCGCTTGAACGCGACGGTCGCGACCGTGGCCGCATCGGCTTGGCCGTCGAGCCCACGATGGAAGACGACCTCCTGGCCATCGTACAGTCCATACGGCGGGAACTTGTACACGTCGCGCGACACGCGTTCGAGAGGATACTGAAAGAACCACTCGATCAGCGCGTTGAGCTTGCTGTCCTTTTCGCGGATGTAGAGCACGTCGTAGTCGGGGCCGTACTCGCCGATCAACGACGCAAACTCCGCGGACGTGCGGCCCGGCATCGGCCTGGCAATTGGCACGACCTTGAGCCCTGGAGTCGGGACGCCCGGGAGCGTGTCGCTTCCAATGACCAGTCCTGCGTACCGCACCACCTCAACGCGCTGCCCATAAGCGAACGGATCGTCCACAACCAGCGGATTCGCCGGCGGCGGGACGTGCAACCGCAGTTCCGAACGAGTACCGCCCGCGGCCCGCGTGAGGTACAGTCTCCCTTCGTACTCCTCGAGCTCCACCGTCTGCTTGGCGTTGCCGTAGACGCCGATGAGCGGAAGCGCGAGCCCGGGCGGCAAAGGGGCCGTCGTGTCGATGTGTGCCAGCGTCCGACCGTCACGCGCATCGAGCATCAGCCGGAGCGCCGTCTGCGCGATGTGGTCAGTCACGCCATTCACGCCATCGAGCGACGCAACGACCACCGCGCCAATCGAATCGTCGGGCATGGCGAGCAGGGTCGTGGCAACGCCGAAGATCGCGCCGTCGTGTCCCACGGTGCGATGTCCGTCGAGGTGCGCAACGTTGAACCCGATCCCATACCCGTCGCCGGCTCCGGGCGCGGCGAACTGCGGCGTCCACATCGAGTCGAGCGACGCGCGCGACAACACGCGCGTGCCGTTGGGCGTGGCACCCCCGGCGAAGAGCACCTCGAGAAAGCGTCCGAGGTCAAGAACGGTGCTGTACATGTTGCCGCATGGCGCCATGCCAAGATCGAATGCGGGCGCATCGAACCGTCTGCCGTCGAGCGTCCACATCGTGCCTTTCGCGACGCGTCCGGCGCGCGCGCCGGCGAACGTACTGTGCTCCAGCCCAATTGGCCGTAACAGTGCGCGCTCCATGTACGCGTCGAACTTCTCGCGTTGCGTGTGCTCGAGCACGTAGCCCAGCACCGCAATGCCCGCGTTCGAGTACTTGGTGTGAGTTCCCGGCTTGTAGACCAGCGCAGTTCCGTTCAGGCTCGCCACCGTGGCCGCGAGCGATGGCGACGTGCTATCGAAGTAGCTCCCCACCGGCGGCTCGCGCGTGAGCCCGGCGCGATGCGACGTCAACTCGCGGATCGTGATCGCGCCGCCGAACGGATTTCGCGGGTGGAGGCCTGGAACGTACCGCTGTGCGTCTACGTCGAGCTGCAGCTTTCCCTTCTCGACCAGCTGCATGATCGCGACGTCGGTGAACAGCTTGGACACCGAGCCAACGCGATACACGGTACTGGCGGTGGCGCGCGTGCCCGCCGACGAATCCGCCCAACCAGTTCCGCTCGCCCAGACGACCCGCTTCCCCTCGACGAGCGCGATCGAGATCGCTGGAATGTTCTTGTGCGCGCGTTCGTGCTCGATCAACGCGGTGAGCGCGCGGGCCGCCGGCGCGTAGCGCTCCGCCGCGACGATGGAATCCTGCGCGCGTGCGTGCTGCGCGAGTGCGACCCACGCCGCGCACACGGCGATCTTGACGCGCAATGTCATTCGGTCGGCCGAAGCTCGGTTGGCGAGATATGGATGAGCGAGCGCTCATGCGCGCGGGAATTGAACGTTCGATGCGCGCAAAAACAATAAACCCCTCAGGGGCGGCACGCCGCGCCCTGAGGGGCTCATCCTCGCCGGCGGGATTCGATCAATCGGTTCGACACCACCACGTGCGTGGTCCGATCGACTTCCCTTATCCGAATGGTATCGGTCCCACTCGGTGCTCTGGAATTCATCAAAGCTGTCAGTCACGGCCAGCGACCTCGTGACCGGTGAAGCGCCGTCGAACTGCCGCCTCACAAGTGCCCCAGCAGCGTCCCGCTGAAGCTTTGCGCGTACGGGTAAGACCGTGTCCGTGCGCGCAGGAGTATACTGCAACCGCGCGCAAACTCCGTCAATCGAGAAAATTTCCCGAAGCGTGTAACCGCTCCAACGGCGCGCGATCCACGGGCCATCCACAAGTTGTCCACGAATCGACCCGTGCTCCACACGAGCGCGACTATAACGCCTTGAATTCCTCGAATGGCTGGCGACAGCTACGACAGAACCAGATCGCTTTGCACGCCGTCGAGCCGAACTCACTCTTGCGCTCGGTCTCGATCGAGTGACAGAACGGGCACGGAATCGGCGAGCTCCGCCGTGAAAGTGTGACGAGCTCGCTCTGCTGCGAACGTCTTGGCGGCGCGATGCCGTAGGCTGCGAGCTTCGCTCGCGCTTCGCCGCCGATCCAATCCGTCGTCCACGCCGGGCTGTAGGTCGTTCGAACCTCGACCGGAGTGATCCCATGCTCCTGGAGCGCGCGCGCGATGTCGGCCTCGATCTCGTGCATCGCTGGGCAACCGGAGTAGGTCGGCGTGATCGTCACCACGACCCCGGCATCGCTCACGGTCACGTCGCGAACGATGCCGAGCTCGACGACACTGATCACCGGGATCTCGGGATCCTTTACATCGTCGAGGATCGCAAGAATCTCGTCGCGTGTCGGAGGCGCGCGCATCACCACGTGGCCCCCGGATGCGAGCGCGCGACTATCTGCATTTCCGCCAGCATGTGGCCGAGGTGCTCGGTGTGCTTACCCTCGCGGCCTCCATGCTGCATGTAGCCGGTCTTGGGAACGTTTAACCCCGCGCGGATGAACACCTCGCCGACCTGGGCTTGCCATGCCTCGGCGAGCGTGCTCGGGTCGACGCCGATTCCAGCCGCAGTCACCTCGCGATCCACGTCGTCGGCCATGAACAGTTCGCCGGTGTAGCGCCACAAATCGTCGACCGCTGCTTGCGCGCGCGCGTGGCTCTCTTCGGTGCCGTCGCCGAGCGTGATCACCCACTGCGCGCAGTGGCGCACGTGGTATCGCGCTTCCTTCACCGTCTTGGCCGCGATACCCGCCAGCGCCTCGAGCTTGCTCCGCTGTACCGCCTCCATCTGCAGCAGTGAAAACACGCTGAAGAGAAACTGGCGGACGATCGTGAAGCCAAAATCTCCCTTCGGCAGCTCGAGCATCAGCGCGTTCCGAAAATCGATCGCGTCGCGGAAGTAGGCGAGCGCGTCTTCGTCGCGACCCTGCCTCTCCTGCTCGCCGGCCAGCTTGAGCAGGAGCGCGGCCTCGCCGATCAGGTCGAGCGCCATGTTCGTGAGCGCGATGTCCTCCTCGAGGATGGGGCCATGCCCGCACCACTCGGACAGGCGGTGCCCGAGCACCAGCCGGTCATCACCCAGACGGAGCAAATACGAAACGAGCGCCGGATCGGACATCGGTCGATGCATCCCTGTCAGAATACCTTCACGCCGCGCGGCACCTTGTAGAACTGAGGGTGCCTGTACGGCTTCTCGTTGCCGGGATCGAAGAACGGGCCCATGTCCTCCGGCGTCGATGCCGTGATCGCCCGCGTCGGCACGACCCAGATGCTCACTGCTTCGCCCCGTCGCGAGTACACGTCGCGCGCGTTCTGCAGCGCCTGTTCGGCGGTGGCGGCGTGCACGCTGCCCGCGTGCTCGTGCGGCGCGCCTTTTGGCGGTTGCACGAACACTTCCCAGAGCGGCCACTGCGTGTCGCCGGCCGTGGTCGGTTGCTGCTGATTCGATCGCGTGTTCTCGGCCATGTTCGTGAGAACGGCGGCTCGTGGGTGGCCGCCGTGCAGTCGGTGTGCGTTACGCCGCTTCCGCGGCCGAGGGTTCGTGTTTGGCGGCGTACGCCGCGGCTGCGGCGCGCACCCATTCTCCTTCCTGGTGCGCGGCCCGCCGCGCGGCCAGTCGCTCCCGGTTGCATGGCCCATCGCCTTTGACGACGCGCCAGAATTCGGCCCAGTCGATCTCGCCGAATTCCCAGTTCTGCGTCGCTTCGTCGAAGCGCAGATCAGGATCGGGAAGCGTGAGATCGATCGCCTTGGCCTGTCCTACGGTCAGGTTCACGAACCGCTGACGCAGCTCGTCGTTCGATTTCTTCTTCACGCCCCAGCGCAGCAGTTCGTCCGAGTTCGGCGAGTCCTTGTCGTGCGGGCCGAACATCATGAGCGACGGCCACCACCAGCGGTTCACCGCATCCTGTGCCATCGCGCGCTGCTCCGGCGTTCCCGCCGCGAGCGTCGCCATGATCTCGTAACCCTGCCGCTTGTGGAAGTTTTCTTCCTTGCAGATCCGAACCATCGCCCGCGCGTACGGACCGTAGCTCGCCTTGGCCAGCATCGTCTGATTGACGATCGCGGCGCCGTCGACGAACCAGCCAATGCAGCCGATGTCAGCCCAGGTCAGCGTGGGATAGTTGAAGATGCTCGAGTACTTCGCCGTTCCATCGAGCAGTTGCTGGATCAGCTCGTGCCGGTCGACGCCAAGCGTCTCGGTGCCGCAATAGATGTAGAGACCGTGCCCCGCCTCGTCCTGCACCTTGGCAAGGAGCGACATCTTGCGTCGCAGGCTGGGCGCGCGCGTAATCCAGTTGCCTTCGGGGAGCATGCCGACGACCTCCGAATGCGCGTGCTGCGACATCATGCGCACGAGCTGCCGGCGATATCGTTCCGGCATCCAGTCCTTGGGCTCGATCGTCTCGCCGCGCGCGATGCGCGCCTCGAACTCGGCGACTTTTGCGGGATCGTCGGCCTGAACCGTGGATTGTGCGGACGGGCTCATGTCGGATCGGCTCCTGGGTCACTGAGACGAGCTGCCGTCTCACTCTCCAAATCTAGTGCCGCGCCGCCGAGCCCGGATAGATTGCGTGATCCGTCATCCTCGGTCGCTCATGCGCTCTCGACTGCTCGTTTCTCCCCTCGCACTCCTTTCACTCCTCGGAGTCGCCCGTGCCGGCCACGCTCAAGATGCTGGCGGTCCGAACGAACAAATCCAGACCGGCGACTACCTGCGCCTGGGCGGAGGAATCGCCTCGCCGGTGAACGCCAAGGGAAGTTTGCGTGACTGGAAGAGCGGTGCCGGCTTCGCGGTGGCGTGGGAGAGCTGGCCTGGCAGCGCCAGCGGCGTCGGCCGCGCGGGATTCGCGATCACCGCCGCGTACAACCTCCTTCCGCTAGACGAGACCCGGTTCGTGTCCGAGTTCACGCCATCGAGCGGGGGTACGACGACATCGGCCACAGCTTCCCGGGCCGGCATTCTCGAGGTGACGACGAACGTCAAGATCCGCATCCCGTCACCGCTGGTCGTTCCCATGGTGAACATCGGCCTCGGGTTGATCGACTGGCACCCGGGAACGATTCACTACCAGTCGACGACGGGAAGCGGAACGGCGCGACAGCAGCATCGCACCGGCCTCGAGTTCTCGATCGGCGGAGGGATCGACCGGACGATCGTCGATCGCTTCGCGCTGTTCGGCGAAGCGGCGTACGTCTTCGGCTACACGAGCTACGGCGGTGGATTCACCTCGCCGGGCGGAGTGTGCACCGCCGGCGGCTGCGACGTGCTTCGCAATACGACCATCGTGACGGCCCGCGCTGGCCTGCGGACCCGCATCGGCCGCTGAGCCGATAGCGACGCACGCATGACGATCTCTTTCGCGCACGCACCGCTCGAGCCAGGCGGCACGGTCTCCGTCGTCGTCGAAGACGGCGTCGCCGAGATCTGCTTCGGGCACCCCAAGAGCAATTCCCTGCCCGGCAGTGTGCTGCGCCTGCTCGCCAACGAGATCGCGTCGGCCGGCAACCGGGACGAGGTTCGCGTTCTTGTCTTGCGGAGCTACGGATCCGGCGCCTTTTGCGCCGGCGCGTCGTTCGATGAGCTGGCGACGATTCACGACGCTGCCGCCGGGAAGGAATTCTTCATGGGGTTCGCGCGCGTCATCCTGGCGATGATCCGCTGCCCTAAAGCCATCGTCACTCGCGTGCACGGCAAGGTGGTCGGCGGCGGAGTCGGGATCGTCGCCGCGTCGGACTACGTGGTCGCGCTGAGCCGGGCTTCGCTTCGGCTCAGTGAGCTCGCCGTCGGCATCGGACCGTTCGTCGTCGGCCCGGTGATCGAACGCAAGATCGGGACTGGCGCGTTCAGTCTCATGGCGCTCGACGCCGATTGGCGCGATGCAACTTGGGCGGAGCACCACGGTCTGTACGGCCGCATCTTCGACGTGCCCGCGGAGCTCGAGCAGGTGCTCGAGCATCGGGTCCGCGATCTCGCCGGATCCAACCCCGAAGCCGTGCGGCTGATCAAAGCCGCTACGTGGCGCGGCACGGACGATTGGCCAGAGCTGCTCGAGCGGCGCGCCGAGATGAGCGGTCAGCTCGTGCTGTCGGACTATACACGCGCCGCCATTGCGCGTTTCCAGTCCGGCACGCGCTAGTCGCGGCCTACTCGACCAGCGCGGGATCCTCTGCCGTGGCGCGAATCGCGTCCTCGAACCGCAGCGCGAAGTTGGTCTCGATCTGATACACCGTCGCGCGATAGCACGCCGGCTCGAGACACTTGGCCGCCTCGAACAGCGTGTGTACGTCGAACGGCTGGCCCTCGAGGTGGGCCAGGTACTCCTCGACCGCCGTGAGATAGCCCATCATGCCGCCGAGCTCCGTGGGGCAGAACGATTTCCTGCTCTCGCGGAGTCGCTCGGCATCATCCGGATTGGGCATCGCCAGGTTCTCCGATCCACAAACGACGCGCAGCGACTCGTTGGCCGTGCACGCGGCGACGGTCCGGGAATCGAGCGTCCCGCCGGCCGCGTTGACGACGAGCGCGTCGATCGGCTGCTGTAGAAGCTCCTGCTTGGCCGACGCTGGCCAGGCCGTGGCCCCAGCCGCGATCGCCGCGGCCCGACGCTCCTCGCGCGACTCGACCGCGATCACGCGGGCGCGGTTCGACCGCAGCCGCTCGAGCACGTGCTGCCCGATGTTGCCCACACCGATGAGGCCCACCGTCGCACGCTCGACCGGAATGCGGTGCGCGCGCAGCATGCCTTCCAGCACCCAGTAGTTGCCTTCGGCCGTGGGCTTGGACGTATCGGCGTCGACGCTCCCCGCGAATCGCTCGCTCAAATAGTCGAGCGACTTCGTGACGCCGTCCGACATCACGCCGTGGCCGAGGTCCTGGCCCGTCGTCAGCCGCACGCCGGCAGTCGCCTCGAACGACCGGAAGCATTCGATCGCCCAATCGAGCAGCTTGAAGTCATCGGGCTGACCGACACGAGCGCTGGGAGTCGGCTCCAGCACGCATTTTCCGCCGACGATCCGCTTGATGTCACGCCGGGCGAGCGGACCACCGATGTGGAGCAGACGTGACCAGTAGACCTTCTCCTCCATCCCGATCGCGAGCTCGATCGCTTCGCGGTCCGGATCGAAGCCGGGGGCATCCGTTCGTTCGCGGGGCGCAATACGAAAACCGCCGAGCGAGAGCTTGTCGGAGCCCGGCTCGGCGTGGGTGGCGATGCTCAACGTCCACTGTTGAGCGGGATGTCTGAATCGGTACAGCCAGACCGTAGGATTGAGCGTTCGCGCGAGCTCGGGAACGAGCTCGCGGGTTTGGTCCGGCGTGAGGATCGTGGGTTGCATGTCTTGAAAGGTAGCGCGCTGCGTAAAAGCTGGTGGGGAGCCACGCTTCGCGCGGCGGTGGGGAGGTCGCGCTACGCGCTCCCTGGTTGGGAGGCGTCGCGGGCTGTCGCCCGCTCGCCGTTGGGAGCGGGCCTAAAGGCCCGCGATAACGGCGTTCGCAGGTCGAAGTTATCGCGCCGAAGGCGCTCCCGACGCGAGGGGGCTAAGCCCCCGACGCTCCTCACCGCGCGGCGCCGAGCGCCGCGCTCCCCACCGAGCACAAGGCCCGCGCAACGCGCGGGCCTTGTGCTCTTCCCACCACTCTCGCGCCACGAAAGTCCGTCCCTACGTCGTCGGCGGATTGAACCCCGCGTGCTGCGCGTCGATCCAGCTCTTGTGATAGCTCGGATCTTCGATCGACAGCGCCTGCTTCGCCACCTTGAGCGGCCGGAAGCTGTCCATCATCACCGCCAGCTCGTTCGTCTCCTTGGCTCCGATCGACGCCTCGGCGCGGCCCGGATGCGGGCCGTGCGGGATGCCGTCGGGATGGAGTGTGATGCTCCCGAACTCGATCCCCTTGCGGCTCATGAATTCGCTCGATGCGTAGTACAACACCTCGTCCGAATCCACGTTGCTGTGGTTGTAGGGCGCCGGTACCGCGTTCGGATCGAAGTCGTAGGGTCGGGGGCAGAACGAGCAGACGACGAATCCGTCGCCCTCGAACGTTTGATGCACCGGCGGCGGCTGGTGTACGCGTCCGACGATCGGTTCGAAGTCGCCGATGTTGAACGCCCACGGGTAGAAGTATCCGTCCCAACCCACGACGTCGAACGGATGGTGGTCGAGAATCAACTCGTTGATGCCGTCATACTGCTTTACGAGAAGCCTAAAGTCGCCCATCTCGTCGTGGGTATTCAGCACGAGCGGACGCCGAATGTCGCGCTCCGAGTAGGGCGCGCCTTCCTTCAGCTGGCCGAACTCGTTCCGGTAGCGCTTGGGCCATCGCACGTGTCCACGGCTTTCCATCACGAGCAGCTTCGGTTGCTCGACCGTGGCCGCTCGATTTCGGCGCTGCGCACCTTCGCTCGCGGTGCCTGACGCGACGTTATGCGCCAGGTCGAACTTGTACCGATGCAGGATGCCGCGGTGGATGACGAGATAGTCGCCTTCGCCGAACGGAAGATCGCCAAAGACCGACTCGAGCACGCCCGATCCCTTCGCCACGTACACCAGCTCGTCGGACTGCGCGTTGCGATAGAAGTGCGCGTCCTGTTCATCGGGGGCGACGTACGACATCGCGATATCCTGATTGAACAGGAGCGGCGTGCGGTCGAGCGTCGGGCTCCCGCCTTGCTTCACGCGCGCCGTCAGGAAATGCCGATGGCGTAGCGCCTGATCCGGGTCCGCCTCGAACGCCGTCTCCTTGATCCGCTTCACCGACTTCACCGTCGTCGGCGGATGCACATGGTACAGCAGCGCCGACGTGCCGGTGAACCCCTCGTGCCCCATCAGCTCTTCGGCGTAGATGCCGCCGTTCGGTTTGCGAAACACCGTGTGGCGCTTGCGCGGAATCTGTCCGAGCGTGTGGTAGATCGGCATGACGTGACCGCGTTAGAGATTGCCGCGCAGCGCTTGCTCGCGCTCGATGGCCTCGAACAGCGCCTTGAAGTTACCCTTGCCGAAGCTGCGCGCGCCCTTGCGCTCGATGATCTCGTAAAAGAGCGTCGGCCGATCCTGCACCGGCTTCGAGAAGATCTGCAGCAGGTAGCCATCGGGATCGCGATCCACCAGCACGCCGAGCTCCTGAAGCTTCTCCACCGGCTCGTCGATCTTGCCGACGCGGCCCTGCAGCTCGGCGTAGTACGTCGCCGGCGCCTGCAGGAACTCGATGCCCCGGTCGCGAAGCGCGGAGACCGTGGCGATGATGTCGTCGGTCGCCAGCGCGAGATGCTGCACGCCCGGCCCGCGATAGAACTCGAGGTATTCGTCGATCTGCGACTTCTTCTTGCCTTGGGCTGGCTCGTTGATCGGGAACTTGATCCGCTCGTTCCCGTTCGCCATGACCTTGGACATCAGTGACGAGTACTCGGTCGAGATGTCGGTGTCGTCGAACGATATGAGGTTCTTGAAGCCCATCACGCGCTCGTAGAACCCCACCCAGTAGTTCATGCGCCCAAGCTCGACGTTGCCCACGCAGTGGTCGACGTGGAGCAGTCCGGTGGGCGGAGCCTGGTACCGCCACTCGCGCCGCTGGAAGCCGGGCAGGAACGCCCCGCGGTAGTTCCGGCGCTCGACGAGCGAATGAATGGTATCGCCGTAGATCTTGATGCCCGCGAGCACCACCTCGCCGTCGGCGTCACGCATCTCCCTGGGCTCGTACGCCGAATCGGCGCCGCGGTCGACGGCCTTGTGGTAGGCGTCGCGCGCATCGTCGACCCAGAGGGCGATGTCGCGCACGCCGTCTCCATGGCGCCGCAGGTGCTCGGCGATCTCACCATCGGAACCGAGCGGCGACGTGACCACGAGGCGGATCTTGTTCTGCGCCAGGAGGTAGCTCGCACGGTCGCGCACGCCGGTCTCGGGGCCGCGGTACGCGATCAGCTGAAAGCCGAACGCGCTCTGGTAGAAATGCGCAGCCTGCTTGGCATTGCCAACGTAGAACTCGACGTAGTCGGTGCCGTTGATCGGAAAGGTGTCGTGCACGTCGGTTCCGAGGGGCATCGTCTGTGTCGCCATGGGATCTCCGCTGCTGAAGCTGTGGACGAACGCGCGCCGCACTGGTGTGGGCGGCAGCCCCGCTCTCGAAATGGTAGGGACGGGTCTCCACCAGGTCAAACGAACCGCGCGCCGCGCGTCATTGGACACTGTATCCAGCGCGTTCGAGCGCAAACAGCGCAGCAGGGTGCATCAGGAGACGCGACAAAAGCTGCCGCCCCGCCGGGTCAGCTGTCATTGACGAGCCGGAGCGGTGGTGATAAAATCTTATCTCCATGTCGTCAGATTCCCGGTCGCTTGCCCCTGCTCGGTCCGCCGTCGCGGCGGCTGTAACGGTGTTCGCGCTGTCGGTCGCCGTGTTCTGCCGGACGGCCTACCCCACGATCACTTGGTGGGATTCGAGCAGCTATTCGCTCGCCGCGGCCACGCTTGGAGTCGCGTCGCCGCCCGGGTCGCTGCTCCTCACGGCGCTCGGCTGGCCGGTGGTCCATCTCGTGACTGGCACGTCGACGGCGTACGCGTTGAACCTGTTTGCCGGCCTGCTCGCCGCGGTCGCGGTGACGCTCGTCTTTCTGGGTGCCATGAGCATTCTGGCAATCACCGGACCTGGAACCGCGGTCAACGGTCGCGCCGCGCTCATCGGCGCGGCGCTGGGCGCGCTGGCCTTTGCCTTCAGCGACACGCTGTGGACGTACGCCGTCCAGTTCACGCCGTACGTTCTGACGCCGGTCTTCACCGGTCTCATACTGTCGGTGATGCTGCGCTGGTGGCAGGAGGCTGACCGGCTCGACGCCTGGCGATGGATCGGATTGCTCGGACTCCTGTTTGGCCTCGATTTCAGCGTGCACCGCACCAACGCTCTCCTCATTCCCGGTGCGCTCGTCTGGATCCTGATCAGACACCCGCGCACGCTGCGATCCGCCCGCGCGATCGCCGTGGGAGTCGGCAGTCTCGTCGTCGGACTCGCAGTCCAGTTGCTCCTCATCCCGATCGCGGCGTTCTCGCACTCGCCGCTCGACTTCAACAGCCCGTCCAACCTCTCGAGCCTCTGGGACTACGTCACGATCAAGCAACTCGGCGGATCGTTCCTGCTGAATCTGTTCCCGCGCAAATCACCGATCTGGAGCTCGCAGACGGCCGACCTGCTGCGCGCACTCGGCGACAACTTCCTGCATTCGAGCGGCCCCGCGGGCATACTCGGATTCTTGCCCGCCCTCGCCGCCGCGGTCGGGCTGGTGGCGCTGTGGCGCGGCAATCGGCGGCTCGGGACCGCCTTCACCGTCGTGCTGCTGCTTCAGGCGTCGCTCACTGTACTGTACTTCAACATCCCGGCGAACTATTTCCGCACATTCGGCCGCCATTACCTGCCGGTGTGCGTGACGATCGCCGTCCTCGCTGCCTACGGACTCGCCGTCGCGCTCGACTGGGCAACGGGCCTGTCGCGCGATCGCAATCGGCCGATCCTCGCGTCGGCTGCAGTCGTGTGCGCGCTCGCCCCCGTGGCGCAACTCGCGCGTAACTGGGCCTCGCACGACGCCTCCAATCGCTATTTCACGCACGACTACGCGTCGAATGCGCTGCGCAATCTTCCGCCAAACGCCATCTACTTCACCGTCGGCGACAACGACACGTTCCCTGTGATGTATGTGCAATCGGTGGAGGGCGTGCGGAGGGACGTCACGATCATCAACCTGTCCGTCGCCAACATTCCGGAGTGGCCCGATCGGCTGAAGCGTCGCGACCCGTCGCTCCCGCTCTCGTTGTCCTTCGACCAGCGACGCGCGCTGGGCAATCGCCCGTGGACCGACACGAAGCTCGTCCTCCGCGTGCCGTCTATGGCCGAGGATGTCGGGTTGGCGCCGGGCACTCCGCTGCCCGATTCGATCACCCTCGACGTGCGGCCCGTGAGCGGCACGCGAATGCTTCCGGCCGAAGTCGTGCTGCTCGACATCGTGCGCACGAATCGATGGAAGCGGCCGATCACCTTCGCCATTACCGGGACCGAGTCTGCCATGGAGTGGCTCGCGGCGTACGGCCGGCTCGACGGAGTGTACTTTCGCGTCGTTCCGATTCCGCATGCCGCGTCGGACGCCGCGGTACTCCGCGCGCACATCCTGGAGAACGCTCAGTACCGGGGCTACTCCGACTCGGCCGTCGTCATCGACGACGTGTCACGCACGATGGGTGTGCAGGTGTATCCCGCCTTGATCGTGCTGCTGCAGGCGGACATGAAGCAAGGCAAACCCGATCTCTGTCGTGCCGATCGCGAGGCGTTGCTGGCGAAGCTACCCCTGGATCGCCTGAATCCTCCTCCAGAGTGGGAGTTGCGCGCGCCGATCGAATCCGCCTGCGGTCCAGCCGCCACGAAGACCTAGCTGGCCAGCTCAGGCAGATTCCGGAATAGCTCGAGCGCGGCCGGATTCGCCAGCGCATCGACGTTTTTCACCTCGCGGCCGTGGACCACGTCACGTACGGCGAGCTCCGTGATTTTCCCACTGATCGTCCGCGGAATGTCGGCGACCTGAATGATCCGCTTTGGAACGTGGTGCGGACTCGCGTTGGCACGGATCGTCTCGCGAATCTTCTCCTTCAGCATCTCCGTCAGCTGCATCCCCTCGACCAGGCGCACGAACAGCACGATGCGCACGTCCTCGCCGCCCATGTCCTGGCCGATGACCACGCTCTCGAGCACCTCCGGCAGCCGCTCGACCTGGCGATAGATCTCGGCCGTGCCGATGCGCACGCCGCCAGGGTTGAGCGTCGCGTCGCTTCGTCCGTAAATGATCACGCCACCGTGCACCGTGAGCTCTGCCCAGTCACCGTGACGCCACACGTTCGGGTAGCTCTGGAAGTACGCGGCCCGGTACTTGGATCCGTCGGGATCGTTCCAGAACGAGACCGGCATGCTCGGGAACGGCGCCGTGCAAACGAGCTCACCGGGCTGGCCCACGATGGATCTGCCCTGTTCGTCGAAGATTTCGACTCTCATCCCGAGCGAACGCGCCTGGAGTTCGCCGCGGTACACCGGCCCGAGCGGATTCCCGCCGGCGAAGCAGGAGATGATGTCGGTCCCGCCGCTGATGCTGCTCAATCGAACGTCCCGCTTCACGTCCCTGTACACATAGTCGAAGCTGTGGGCCGCCAGCGGGCTGCCCGTGGACAGAATCGCGTCGAGCGCCGAGAGGTCGTGCGTGTCGATCGGACGCAGGCCTTCCTTTTCAGCGAGCGCGAGCCATTTGGCGCTCGTGCCAAAGACGGTAATGCGCTCCTCGGCCGCCATGTCCCACAGGATCGGCCGGCTCCGAATCAGCGGAGAGCCATCGTACAACACGATGGATGATCCGACGGCGAGACACGACACGAGCCAGTTCCACATCATCCAGCCACACGTGGTGAAGTAAAACACGCGGTCGTCGCGCTTGATGTCGTTCAGCAGCGCCAGCTCTTTCAGATGCTGAATGAGCGTTCCACCAACGCCGTGCACCATGCACTTGGGCAGGCCCGTCGTGCCGGAGGAGTACATGATGTAGAGCGGCGCGTCGAACGGCACGTCTTCGAACGTGAGCGGCACCCTCGTGTCGCGCGCGAAATCGTCCCAGGCAACGGCGCCGCGAACCGTCGCCAGATCGCTGCCCCCGCGCAGGTACGGAACGACAACGACTCGCTCGATCTCCGGGATGCGCTCGGCGATCTCCCGCACGCGCTCCAGGCAGTCGATCTCGCGCCCGTTGTAGAGGTACGACTCCGCGCAGAACAGCACGCGCGGCTGGATCTGCCCAAAGCGATCGAGGACGCCGCCGACGCCGAAGTCCGGCGAGCAGGATGACCAGACCGCGCCGATGCTCGTTGTCGCGAGCATCGCAATCACCGTTTCCGGTAAATTCGGCATGAACCCGGCAACGCGATCGCCGCGCCGAACGCCATGCTCCCGAAGCGCCGCCGCCACTCGCGCGACCTCGGCGCGCAACTCGGCGTACGTCAATCGACGTTGCGGACCGCGCTCATTCCACGCGACGATGGCATTGCGGTCGTCGCGGTAGCGCAACAGGTTCTCGGCAAAATTGAGCGTCGAGCCGACGAACCAGCGTGGGCCGAGCACGGGATCGGGCGGCGCGACGCGGTCGCGGCCGATGAGTACTTGCTCACAGGCCAACCCCTGCTCGCCCGATCCCGACAGCACTCCGCAAAAGCGCACGACCTCGAGCCAGAAGCGCTCGAGGTCGTGAACGGACCACTCGTACAACGCGTCGTAATCGGCGATCGAAGCAGTCCCGTCTCCGAGCTCGCGCACCTGTGCGATGAACCGCGTCAGGTTCGCCCGCGCGATGCGCTGCGCGGAGGGAGTCCAGATCGGTTGCACGCCCGCGGCGGAATTATGGACGATTGGATGGCACCGTGACACGCGACGTGTCGTTCGTGAAACGCGGCGCCTTGGGACAGGTGAGCGCCCAGCCCTTGGCGTCGACCTCGCTCCCGCGTCCACCACCCGCGCCGCGCCCCGCCCCGCGTCCCGAGAGCTGGCCGCTCAACTCCGCGCGCCCGCCCCCGGGGCCGCGTCCGCCACCCCGGCCTCCACGACCGCCGGCCGCGGTGAGATCCGCTCGCTCCCGCGAGATTGACGTCGGATCTTCGGATGCGAGATACGCGAGCATCGCCGTGAGCGTCGCGTTCGCCTTCAGGTCATCGAACACGATCTTGTCGAAGCTGTCGCGGTTCGTGTGGTGCGTGTAGGTGCCGTAGTCCCAGCTCAGCGAGCTCAGACCGAACACCGGCGCGCCGTAGCAGTCGAACGACGCGTTGTCGGTTCCGCCTGTGGCCGGGCCGCCGACGCCATTGTAGCGCACCTGCTGCTGAAAGTATTGCGGCAGTTTGGCGAGCCACTGTTGCATGTGCGCGCCGCCATCGGGCAACCCAACGCCCGACGTGCTCTGAACGCGGCCGGTTCCGTTGTCCTGATTGAATCCCGCCCGGATCGCACGCACGATTTCCGGGTGGTCGAACGCATAGGCGCGCGAGCCAATGAGCCCCTGCTCCTCGCCCGGCCAGTGGCCGACCATGATCGTCCGCCTAGGATGCGGATAGGCGAGCTTGAGGATGCGCATCGCCTCCATCATCGTGATCGTGCCGGTACCGTTGTCCGTGGCACCCTGCGAGCCGTCCCACGAATCGAAATGGGCAGAAAGCAGAATGTATTCATTCGGCTTCTCTGATCCCCGGATCACGCCGAGTGTGTTGTAAACGGGGACTTCGCCCAGTGCCTGCGCCTGCGCGTTGACACGGATCTGCGGCCCCTGGCGCCGCTCGGTGAGGCGATAGAGCATGCCGTAGTCCTCGCAGCTCATCGCGATGCCGAGCGATCGCGTGTTCTTGGTGTCGTAGACCGTGTACGTGCCCCACGCCTCGCTCAGAGCGTTCGCGAAGTTGGACACGATCACGCCCAGCGCGCCTGCCTTCTCGAGTCGCACGCCCAGCGCGCCGGTCGGATTGCCCGCGGTGACCGGATAGCCGGTATTGCGAATGCGGGTGGTCCAGTCGTTGACCAGCTTCACGATGGCAGTGTCCATGCGCGCCTTTGATTCAGGCGTCGCCATGGCGCCCCACTCCTCCTCCGTACGACAGGTCGGATAGGCGGCAGACATGAGCACGAACTTGCCGCGCGCGTTCGGCAGCCATTTCACGAACGCGTCGCTATCCGCGACCATCGGCAGGATGACCATCGACCCGGTGAGATCTCGCCCGGCAGTACCCGGGCTATAGCCGAGGATCGTCGCCTCCAGCGACCTCACGCGCGGCTTCACGAGATCGATGTGCGAGTAGCCGCGACGCCATCCTCGCCACGTGCCATACTGCTCGCGCCGCGCATCGATCCCCCACGATTTGTAGGTCTTGATCACCCAATCGCTCGCCTGGATCCCCTGCGGCGTACCGCTCAGTCGCGGGCCGATCGAGTCGAACAGCGTTTGCGCGAGGTCCCACGTGTGCGAGCTGTCCATCCCCAGCGTCCACATGCGCTCGAGCACCGCGTCTTTCGCCGGCGCCGACTGTGCCCAGGCCGGCTCGGACATCGAGACCGCCGCACCGGCCGCGAGGAGCAGAGAGAGTGTGCGTGTCATACAGGTGTGTGTAGAAAGGGTGGGTTTGCGTTGCCGATCATCGTAGCCGCGGATTCGTGGTGCGCGCGGCCTTCTGGCACTCCGGCCACGGGCGGGGACCTCCGAAGCCGCCTCTCCCCGCGGCGTTGCCTGCCCCGCCGCTCGGCGCCACCGCCGCCAGCGCGCGCCGCGCCGAATCGGGCTTCACGCGCGCGATCATTGTCGGATCCTCCGACGCCAGGTAGGCCAGCATCGCCGTGAGCGTGGCGTTCGACTCGAGATCATCGAACACGATCTTGTCGAAGGTATCGCGGTCGGTGTGCCACGTATAGTTGCCGTAGTCCCAGTTGAGCGCGCCGAGCCCGAATGCCGGCAGCCCGGCGCACGAGAAGCTGAAGTCGTCGCTGCCGCCGCCCGCCGGACCACCCACGCCCCGATACTGGATGTGCTCCTTGAACTCGACCGGGATCATGTCGAGCCAGCGCCGAATGTGCACGTCGGCGTCAGGCAGACCCGCCGCGCCCATGCTCACGATGCGTCCCGTCCCGTTGTCCTGATTGAACAACGCCTGCAATCCCTTCACCACCTCGGGGTGATCCTCGCGGAACGCCGATGAGCCGACCTCGCCCTCCTCTTCGCCGCTCCAGTGGCCGACGAGGATCGTTCGCTTGGGCTTTGGGTAGGCCTGTTTCAGAATCCTCATTGCCTCGAGCATGGTGATCGTGCCCGTTCCGTTGTCCGTCGCCCCGGACGAGCCGTCCCACGAGTCGAAGTGCGCCGAGAGCATCACGAACTCGTTGGGCTTTTCCGTGCCTGGAATTCGCGCCACCGTGTTGAATACCGGCTGCTCCCCGAGCAGCTGCGCATCGAGGTTGAGCCGGAGTTTCGGGTTCTGTCTGTTTTCCGCCAGCCGGAACACCAGCCCGTAGTCTTCGCAGCTTAGGGCGATCGTCGGAGCCGTTGTGTTGTACGTCTCGAAGATTTCCATCGTGCCCCAGCCGCCGCTCCCGTTGGGCCCACCGCCGAAACCGCCTCTGCCTCCGCGGCCGCCCGCGGTGTTGGCGCTGGGGTTCGGAATGCGGAAGCTCAGTTTTGGCCGCGACGTGATTACGCCCGCGACGCCCGCTTGCTCGAGGCGCATGCCGAGCGTACCGCCGCCCAGCGCGAGCGAATAGCCGGTGCCGCGCACACCGCCGGCGCCAGGCGACACGTTCGGTCCGCGGGCGGCGGCCCACTCCTGTTGCGTCGCGACCGCGAGTGAATCCATGCGCAGTTGCGACGCCGGCGTCGCATTCTCGACCCAGTCGTCCGGTGGCCGGCAGGTCGGCATTGGCGCGGAGACGAGCACGAGCTTGCCTTTCGCCTGCGGCAGCCACTTCACGAACTCGCTGCTGTCGGCAAACCGCGGCAGAACCACCGCCAACGCGACGACGTCCTTGCCGCCAGTGCCCGGGCTGTAGCCGACCATCGTCCCTTCGAGCGAGCGAACGCGGGGCTCCATGAGATCGATGTGCGAGTAGCCGCGACGCCACCCGCGCCAGGTACCGTACTGTTCGTTCTTGGCCTCGATACCCCACGATTGATACGTCTTCACCAGCCAGTCCTGCGCGCTCTTGAGGTTCGGCGCGCCCATCAAGCGAGGGCCGAGTGAGTCGAACAACACCTGGGAGAGCTGATAGGTGTGCGAGCTGTCGATGCCGAGCGCCCAGATCCGCTCGAGGACGGGATCCTTGGTCGGGAAGGTCTGTGCGGTGGCAGCTGCGCCAAGACCGACGAGGGCGCATGCGGCGAGGCAGGTGATTCGTCTCATGGTCGGTATTCGAGGTGGGCTCGCGAGTGCTGCACGATCGTGCCGGATAAACTACGACGCGGGGGAGGATCTCGCTGAGATCCTCCCCCGCCATTGTGCTCGATCGCCACGACTCGTCGCGCGAGCCGGCTCGCTACGGAATCAGGTTGAGCTTGACGTCGAAAACGAGCGTCGAGTTTGGCGGGATTCCGGGGAGGTCAGTGCGCGGGCCATAGGCCAGGGCGGATGGGATGACGACGATGCGCTCGCCGCCAACCTGCATGCCCACGATCCCATCCTTGAAGCCGGTGATGGTCGTTGTGAGGTCTTCCGTCTCGTTCAGGCTCTGCGTAACCAATGCGCCGGTCTTGAGGAAGAGTAGATAGCTCACGATCACCTTTGTTTGAGACGCGAGCTGATCACCAGTGCCCACGGTCGCGTCCTTGTAGTACACGCCCGACGCGGTCTTCTGCATCGTCGCGATGTTGATGTTCAGGCTCGAGGCGAACGTCTCCGTGGCCGGGTCGCTCGGGTTGTTCGAAGCCGTCGGCGAATCGACGTTGAGGTTGAGGCACGCCGTCAGCGAAAGTGCAGCTATCACCGGAAGTAAGCGTCGCATGACCGTATGGGTGGGCGTGGGATGCCGAATATCACCGAGCGATAAGATGTCACCCGGCCTCGATCAGCGCACGCGCATGATGGCGAGCTGAATCGTCGGCGGGACCTGAAGCCCGTTCGACGTAGCGGTGATCAACGCGTCCTGGCCGCTGGCCACCGAGAATCGCATGAAAGAAACCCCGTATGCCGTCAATGTCGCCGTGGACGTCGAGCCGTCGGCCAACGTCCTCGTCACCAGTGGGAAGGGCGTCGACGTCCCCGCGCCCGTGATCACGCTGCGCAGATTCCAGCTCGTCTGCTGGAACCGCGGGTCGAGTCCGGCGGCGTTGTCGTCCGCGAACACCGAGATCGCCCAATCGCGCAACAAGGCATAGGGCGTCGCGCCAAGGGACGCCGTCAGATTCGCGATCCCGGTCGTCTTCGAGTTCACCAGGTTGAACCAGAGCGCGCTTTCGGAGCCTGGCGCCGAGTGGTCGGCCGCGAACCGCAGGAAATTCCAGATCGCGCCGCGCGTCGACAGGTCGTCATCGAACGAGTCGAAGCCGATCGGGGCCTGGGATTCGGTCCGCGCGAGGTATTGCGCGTACCGCCGCGTATTGTTGAGCGCGAACGTCGAGTATGCGCTTGCGAACACCGGGTCGGCGAATGCCGCGGCGTCGATGTTCGTGCGCGGATTCTTGCCCGATGCATGAAAGAAGTTGAGCTCCTCGGCCACGTGGGCGAGGCCTTCGTCCAACCAGCGCTCCTCGAAATTCGTGCCCGCGCCGTTCACGTACATGCGGCGCGACGCGTTGATGAGATGCTGATACTCGTGGGCGACCGTGCCGTTCGTGAGCGTCGTGACGAGCGCCTTCGAGCGCTTGTTCCCATTGACCGTGCCCCCGGTGTCCGGCACGAGCAGGTAGAACATCTCGGCGGCGTTGCTGCCAGCACACGGCCCAGGCGGAGCGGTCTTGGGATACAGATCGCGCGCGTAAAAGAACCCGAGTGTCACGCCCGACGCCCCGCTCGGCGTCAGCTCGTTCACCGCGCGCGTGAAGAACATGATCGCGCGGCCGTTGTTGTCGACGTCACTCGGGGCGCCGAAGGCGGCGCGATCGACGGGATCGACGAGTGTGTCGAACGTGACGCCGATCGAGCGGTACTCCTCATCGGTAAAGCCGCCGATGGGGTTCGACGTGTCCGCGACGACGATTGCCTTGTCGGTGATCGCCACCACTCGACCCGTTCGGTACGTCGGGCTGTCGCAGAAGTTGCTCGAGCTCGAGTTGAGCTGCAGCAGATCGCCGATCGCCGGAACGGTCGTCGTCGCGGCTCGCGACCGGAACAGGTCACGCAGCGGCCGTCGCCACGACGCGGGATCCGCGAGCCGAATCGCCGCCTCGGTGCGCTCACGCATCCGGAGCTGCGACTCGAAGGCGTCGTTGGGAACGATGCTCGGCGCGGTCGCTGGAATTGACGGAACGGGGAAGACGATCGGCGACGGCAGCGAGAGTGGCGCGATTCCAAACCCGCGCACTTCGACCCGAGTCGTCGCGCTCGGCGTGCCCGCGTTGTAGTACGGGATGAACGCGTACTCGGTGCTGCTCGCGGTGGTGTGCACGCAGAAGCCCTGGCCCGAGACGTCAGTCACCACCTGGCCGACGCTCAGCTCCACGGGATCGGCGGCGCCGGTGCAGATGGATTGGCCTGGAGCAAGTACGGTGATGAGTACGCTGTCGGTCTTCGCGCCCGCGGTGGCGATCACGTAGGTGCCAGCGCCCCGACGCAGCACGTGCACCAGTCCCGATGGATCGATGCTGATCAGCGTCGGGTCACGGGGAGTGAGGCTGGGCGGCGCCGCGACATTGCCGAACGCGTCGAGCCCGCGAGCCGTCAGGCGAACCGTATCGACATTCACCAGCAGCCGCGGATTTTGCGGCGTGATCGTGATCGACGCGACCGGTCCGGCCGTCCCGGTCGCGGAAAAATGAAGCTGCGCCGCGACTCCACTGACGCTGGCGACGACCTCGTTGACTCCGGCGATCGTGCCGAGTGTCCACGTGGCGATTGCTTCGCCCTTGGCATCGGTCACGGCGATGCGCGGACTGGTCGACCCATTTCCCACCGTCACGGCGAACGCGACGGAAGCGCCCGTCACCGCGTGGCCAGACGCGTCGGTCACCTTGACCACGATGCCGCCGGGAATAGGCTCGCCCGCCGTGCCGCTGCGATTGCCCTCGGATATCGCGTTGAGCCGGGCCGGCGGCCCAATGGTAGGACCGGTCGAGTCGCCACCACACGCGAGCGCCGCCGTGGCGAGGAGGGCCCACCACGTCTTATGAGAGAAGAAACGCATTACTCGAAAGGAAATCGACGGCACGCGGGTGCGACAGGTCGGCTACCCTGGCCGACCGGGCATGTTCCAGCTCCAATACGCCCATCGCGAAGGACGTTCCCGGTCACCCTTGGCAACGGCCGCTCATCCGCGATTCGAAAGCTCGAATGACGCAGTCCGCGCGCACTCGGCGAGCACGGCCGCTCCGACGAAGATGCTCTCCTCGGCCGGGTAGAACGTCGGCGCGTGCGCGGGGATGATCGCACCGCCTGGCTCTCGCGCTCCGATGCGGAGAAAACAGCCAGGGATTCGCTCCATGTAGTGGGCAAAGTCCTCGGCCGCCATGTTGAGGAAGCCGAGCGGAACGACGTTCTTGTCGCCCACGACCGCGGCCGCGGCGCGGCGCGCCCACGACGCGGCCTCTCGCGGATTCACGATCGGCGGCGTACCTCGCTCGATGCTGACGTTGGCCTCGATGTCATGTGCCTGCGCGACGGACGTGGCGATGCGCTCCAGCTCTCGCAGCATCAGCGCACGCGATTCCGGCTCGACGGCGCGCACCGTCCCCGCGGCATGGGCGCGATCGGGAATCACATTCGGGGCTGAGCCGGCATTCACCGCGCCGATCGTGACTACGCCCGGTGTCGCCGGATTGAGACGGCGAGCGACGATCGTCTGCAGCGCCGTGATCACCGCTGCCATCGCGACGATCGGATCGCGCGCCTCGTGCGGACGCGCTGCGTGTGCGCCGCCACCAACCAGCTCGATCTCGAACATGTCGGCCGACGCGGCGAGCGGGCCTTCGTCCGCCACGACCTGCCCCAGCTCGAACCGGCGGTCGACGTGCCCAGCGAAGATCGCCTCGACGCCGTTGAGCGCGCCGCTCTCGAGGATGGCCAGCGCTCCTTGGCCGATTTCCTCCGCCGGTTGCAGCACGACGAGCACATCGCCTTCGGCGGGACTGTCTCGGAGCAGAGCCGCGGCGCCCACGGCCCATGTGGCATGGACGTCGTGCCCGCAGGCATGCATCGCTCCCGGATTCCTGGAGGCGAACGGAAGCCCCGTCGCTTCCTGGATCGGCAGCGCGTCGATGTCGCCGCGGATCGCTACGCGGGGCGCCCGCGAATTGCGCCCGGGTACGCGTGCCACCAACCCGGTCGATGCGACGCGCTGTATCTCGGTGATGCCGAGCTCTCGCAACGCTGCCGCCAGCCGCTCCGCCGTCTCGGACTCGTGCAGCGATAGTTCGGGGTTCTGATGGATCGCGCGGCGCAATGACACGAGCCGCGAGCGCAGCGCGTCGGGAATCCGCGGCAAGCCGTCGGACGTCACGCGCGCGCGGCAGGAAGCGACGATCGGGACGCCTTCGTCATCACGTAAAATCCGCGATCTCGAGATTCGTCGAACAGAAAGCCGTTCACCGCGTAACCGGACGTCAAACCCCATCGCATCGCGGTTCGAACCGAATTGCGCCAGCGGGCGGCGTCCTCGGGGGATGTGCGCAGCAGTGATTCGGCGTCGCCGGGAATCTCGACTCGCACGCAGTGCGGGAGGATCGACGCGCCCTCGACATCCGAGATCCAATCGGGTGTCGCAATCGGCGCCTGCAGCGAATCGGGCGACGACACCGTCCAGTTGACCTCGAACAGCCGGCGCTCGATCTCATCGTCGTGCGTGGGCCAGGCCACGACGAGCCGGTCGGTCGGCACGAGGCCGTGGAGCACGCTGTCGGTCAGCCCATACATGTTCTCGACGTATTCGGATACGCGGGCGCCGAGCCGGTTCACGTTCAGATGTGCGTTGCGGGCGACGAGCGGATCGAACGTCCAGTACATGACCTCGGCGCCGACCTCGAGCGCCGCCCGGCGCTGCTCCTCCTTGAGCCGGCGGCCGATCCCCAGGTTCCGTGCGTCACGCCGCACGGCGAGCATGTCCGACCAGTGGACGATCCGGCCGCGTTCCACGCCGGTGAGCCCGAACACGAATCCCACCAGGTCCGCGCCGTCGAAGGCGCCGAGGGCGACCCCTCCGATCCGTTGCGCAACCTTGAGAATGCTCGTCGGCACGATGTCTCCAAAGTCCTGACCCCAAGTCGTCTCCTGCAGGTGGACGCACGCGCGCAGTTCGGCCTGCGTGGCGAGTGGCCGAATCTCGATCGAGTCTGAGTCCATCACGGCGAAGCAGTCGTTGGGAGAGAGGCGGGCGTGAACGGCGGGGGCAGTGCGGTGCGCGGTTGAAGCTACGCTTGGGCAGTGAACCGCTCAAGCGAGCGTTTTGATATACAATGCTTTCACGAGGTCTCATCCCGCTTGGCCGAGCCTGAACGAGCAGCACTCCCTGCCCGCCTTTGGCGCGCGATTGCCGCGTCGCTGATCGCGCTCGCCGCCGTCAGCGTCTGGTCGACCGCGCGCGTGTTCAGCGGGACTGTCGATGAGCCCGCGCACCTCGCCGCCGGGATGCAGTGGCTGACCACCGGCGCGTACACGTACGATCTTCAGCATCCGCCGCTCGGCCGCATTGCCGCGGCGCTTGGCCCCTTCATGCACGGTGAGCGTGCGCGCGGCGCGCCCGGCGTGTACGACGAGGGCGCGGGAATCCTCGGCACAGGCCGGCACTACGTTGAAACTCTGGCAAGCGCACGCCATGGCGAGATCGTGTTCTTCGTCGTGCTGTCGATCGTAGTGTGGACGTGGGGTCGACGCCTCATCGGCGAGATCGGCGCCGGTCTCGCGGTGCTGTTCGTCGTGACCAATACCAACCTCCTCGCGCACGCAGGGCTCGCCACCACCGACATCGCCTGCGCGGCGACGACTACCCTCGCCCTCTATCTCACCGTTCGCTGGATCGAGTTGCCCTCCTGGACGAACACGATCGCGTTCGGCGCGGCCCTGGGTGTGGCGGCGGGCAGTCGCCTGTCGTCGCTCGCGTTTCTCGGAGGGGCGTTCGTGAGCTGCTATCTGCTCCGCGCCTGGGCGCGTCGCGCGTGGTCGCTCGGCTCGGAGCTCGACGCCGGCCGATGGACCGCCAGGATCGCCGGCTCGGTCGTCGTGTTCGGCCTCGTCGTGTGGGCGCTGTATCGATTCGACGTCGGGCGCGTGTCGCCCAACGGGATGCTCGTTCCCGCACCGGCGTTCGTCACGGGCATCGACCGCTTCTTGCTCCACGGCGGCTCGGGACATCCAACTTTTCTCCTCGGCAGGCCGGGCAATCACGGGTGGTGGTACTACTTCCCCGTCGCGCTCGCCGTCAAGACGCCGCTGCCGCTGCTCTTACTGAGCATCGTTGGCGGGTTCGACGTGCTGCGCACTGTGCGCGAGCGACGCGATTGGTCGACGGCCGTCCCCCTCGTCGCCGCGGTGGCCATGCTTGCCGTGGCCATGTTCGTGCGCGTCGATCTCGGCATCCGGCTCGTGCTCCCGATCTACGCCCTGCTCGCGATCGTCGCGGCGCAAGGTGCGCTCGCACTCACCCATCAGACGCCCGCCATCGCGGCCCGGACGGCGGTTGCCGCGCTCTGCGCCTGGTCCGTGGTGAGCGTCGCGCGTTCGTACCCCGATCACCTCGCGTACTTCAACGTGCTCGCCGGCGATCACCCCGAGCGCATCCTGGTGGACAGCAACCTCGATTGGGGCCAGGACCTGTACCGTCTGCGTGACACGATTGTCGCGCGAGGCATTCGTGATTCGGTGCGCGTCGCCTACTTTGGCACCGCCGATCTGGCGGCGGCCGGCGTGCCCAACGCGAGGCAGCTCGGGTTGCACGAGCGCGCGAGCGGCTGGATCGCGGCCAGCGAAACGTACCTCGCTGGCGAATGGGTGGGCGGCGCGTACTCCTGGTTGCTCGATCAGCCGCCCACGGCGCGAATCGGACGGTCGATGCGGCTGTGGTACATCCCGCCGTCGCGCGCGTCGAGCGTCACCACGGATTCGTCGCGGCGCTGAGTCCCACGAACCAGGTGCGACCCGGCGCCGGCTCGTAGAACTTGGTGGACGCGATGCTCGCGCCGGACGCGTTGATGGCAACCGAGCCGACATACTTGCGGTCGAACAGATTCTGCACTCCGATCACCGGCGCGAGCCACGGTTTGCCGAACGTTGCCGTTCCGCCGGCGCGCAGGTTGAAGACGGCGAACCCGGGCGCGGACGTCGCGTTGGCGTCGTTCACGAACACGCGGCTCTTCGCGATGGCCTCCGTCACCACGAACCCGCGCGCGAGATGCCAGGTGGCAGCCGCCTGGACTTGGTGCTCCGGGACTCCCGGAATGGTATTCCCGCCATACTGCGCCGTTCCGTTCACGAATTCTCGAAAGCGAAAGCGCGAGAAGGCATAGGCCGTGACGAGCGACACCGGCCCGACATCGGTCGCGAGCGCGAGCTCCGCGCCCTGTCGCCGCGTGCGTCCCGCGTTGCGATAGTACGTGCGACCATTTCCACCCGGAACCTCGAAGGGAATGAGCTCGTCACGCACCTCGGTCCGGAACATCGAGACGTCGTATTGGAGATTGCCAATCGCCACGCCCTTCGACCCGAGCTCGTACGTGGTCGAGTACTGCGGCTTGAGATCGCGGTTCAATCCGGCGCTGCCGTCGGCCTGATTGCCGAGCTCCGTCGTCGTGGGCGTCTCGAAGGCCGAGCCGACGGTCGCGTAGAACGATTGGAATGGCGAGACGCGCGCCGCGATGCCAAGCATCGGGCTCACGGCGTTCAACGTTCGATTTCCCGAATCATCGCGGCCGTCCGACAGGTAGCGGTCTCTCACCTCGAATCGTACGCGATCGGCGCGCACACCCGCCGTCGCGCGCACGCGCCCAACGTCGATCTCGTCTCTCAGGTACGGGCCCAGGCTCGATACCAGCTCGCGCTGATTGAGCGTCAGCACGCCGCGTTCGGTCGTAACCGACGGACAATTCGCGTTCGCGGTGGGCACGGCGTTGCAGTTAGCCCAGTTCTTTCGCGCATCGTTGAGCCATTGCGCGTCGGCACCCGCGCTCAGTCGATTGGTCGCTCCGCCCAGCGTCCACGGGATCGTGACGCGCGCGCCCGCGCCGCCCTGACGCCGATCCACTCCGACGACGGCGAAGGTGAGCGGATTGTAGAGCGAGCGCGTTCCGCCGTACACTTGCGCCGCCACCTCACCATCACCGCCGATCGGCGTGCGTCCGGACAGGCCGAGTTGCACCTGGTGCACGACCTTGCGCGCCTTCTTTTGCACGGAGAACCGATCTGCCTGCTCCGGCGCGCTGTCGGCCTGCGCGCGAGTGAGCGCGCCGGGATTCTCCGCCAGCGGCATGTCCATACCCATGCCGAGGAGCGAGAGCTCCGTCGCGCCGAGCTTGGTGGCGACACGAGCGAACGCGTTGGTCAGTCGCTGGTGCGCGTACTGCCGGTAGCCGTCGGATTGCGTGCGCCCGATGTTGCCGAGGTACGTGGCCGGCCCCGCGCTCCCCCCGAACAATCCGGTGTAGCGCTCCAGCCCCGCGCCGCCGTTCCACGAGCGAGCCTGCACCGCGAGCGGCACCGATGGAGGCGCGGACGATCGAAGGTCGATCACACCGCCCGACGCGTTGCCATACAACGCAGCGGCCGGGCCGCGAATCACTTCCACCCGGCCGACCGACTCGAGATCGAGATAGTCGATCGGCGTCTGGCCGTCCGGCAGCGTGAGCGGAATCCCGTCGCGAAGGATCCGGATGCTGCGGGCACCGAATTGCGATCGCGCCCCGAAGCCGCGCACCGACACGCGCGTGTCCTGTGACGGGTTGGTGCGATTGGCGACGGTCACGCCGGGCAGCAGGCCCAGTGTCTGATCGACCTGCGTGTGCGTTTGTCCCGGCGAAATCGAATCCGGCCGCAGATTCGAGATCGCGAACGGCAAGTCGAGAGGCGAGCGCTGGACGTCGCGCGTCACGGTGACCACCGGCGGCAATCGGCGCGGTATCGAGTCTTGCGCGGCGAGCGTACAGCGAGCGCTGAAGGTCATCGCGCTCCAGATCATCATGCGACGAGAGGCCAGCACGATCGGTACACTCCAGTGATGCACCGGGCGCAATCTATCGTGCCACGATGGCCCGCTCCACGAGCCCGGTAGTTTTCGCCATGCCCATGAATGCTCTACCCGATCCTGCGGGAACGGGCGCCGAGCCCGTCGTGCTGAGTTGGAGTGGCGGCAAGGACAGCGCGCTCACGCTGGCCGCGCTTCGCGCCGATCCGCGATTCGATGTTGTCGCATTGCTCACGACGGTGACGGCGGGCTACGACCGCATCAGCATCCACGGCGTGCGGCGTACGCTGCTCGACCGCCAGGTCGAGGCGCTTCGCCTGCCGTTGCACGAGATCGAGTTGCAGCCCAACTCCAGCAACGAGCAGTACGAGGCCGCCCTCGAGCGCGCGCTGAAGGACGTACGTCAGCGGTACCCGAACGTGCGCCGCGTCGCGTTCGGCGACCTCTTCCTGGAAGACGTCCGGCGCTATCGCGAAGAACGTCTGCCACGGCTCGGCTTCCAATGTCTCTTCCCGATCTGGGCCCGACCGACGAGCCAGCTGGCCGAGGAATTCATCGACGCCGGGTTCGAGGCCCGGCTGGTGTGCGTCGATACGACTCAACTCGACGGCCGGTTCGCCGGCCGCGCGTTCGACCGCGACTTGCTCGCCGACCTGCCGCCGGACGTGGACCGCTGCGGCGAACGCGGAGAGTTTCACACGTTCGTCGCAGCTGGTCCGATTTTCACCGCTCCGGTCGGCTACACCGTCGGCGAGCGCGTGCTTCGCGACGGCCGCTTCATGTACTGCGACCTGATGCCCGACGGCGGCTGACGGTCACGCTACTGTTTGTCGCCGCCGGTCCCCGGCGTTCCTTGCGACCACCACCACAATCGCGCGACCTGCTTTTGGCGCGGCCACACCTCGTCCATTGTGTTGCCGTCGTACAGCCGCCCGTTCTTCATCACGTAGTGAATCGTGTTCGTGTTCTTGATGTCGTCGAGCGGATTCTTGTCGAGCACCTGGAGGTCGGCCAGCTTCCCCGCCTCGAGCGATCCGAGATCCTTCTCGTGCCCGATCGCTTCGGCGCCGAAGATCGTCGCCACGCGCAGCACGTCGTACCGCGGCATGCCACCAGAGGCGATGTTCCAGACCTCCCACTGCGCACCGAGCCCCTGCAATTGGCCGTGGCTCCCCATGCCGACGTGTCCGCCGGCTGCCACCATCTTGGCTGCCTGCTCGGCGAAGAGCTGGAACGACCACTGTGACGGCGCCCACCAACCCGGCCGCCGCAGCGCCTTGCGCTCGACGACGTCGCGCGGCGTGAAGCGATTGAGCTTTGGATCGTTCACGACGTCGCTGTTCTCGTACCAGTAGTTCTCCGCCCACGGCCCGCCGTACTGCACGATCAGCGTCGGCGTCCACGTCGTGCCCGAGTGGGCGTAGAGCTCCAGCACGTCCTTGTACAACGGTGCGATCGGCAGCGTGTGCTCGCTCCCCGAGTAGCCGTCCATCGCCTCGGTAAGATTCTTCTTGAAATCGAGTCCGCCCTCGAGCGTCGGCATGAGATGCTGCTCGCGCGCCGCCATCAGCAGGAGTTGTCGCACGCGGCGATCGCCGGTCATGTACTGCTTGATCGTTTCAGTATTGTAGAACTCCGAGTACCGCTTGAGCACCTCGCGCGCGTCGTCGATAGTCCTGATGTTCTCGGCCGCGAACACGCCGGGGCCCGTCGCGTAGATGCGCGGGCCCACGAACTCGCCCGCTTCGACCATGTCGGAGTACGAGAGCACGTCCGTCGTCGACGTCTGCGGATCGCGCGTCGTCGTCACGCCGTAGGCGAGGTTGATCAGATACTCGAACGGCTGCGACCGGTGCACGCCGAACGCCGGCCACATGTGCGCGTGGACGTCGACGTAGCCCGGCAGAATCGTCTTGCCCGTCACATCGATCACCTTCGCGTCGGACGGAATCGTGACGGACCCCTGCGCGCCCACGGCGACGATCCGGTTGTCACGCACCACGATGTCGCCCTTCTCGATCACCTCGTTGCCCTTCATGGTCAGAATGCGCGCGCCACGAAGCGCGACGACGCCGTGCGGGCGATCCTTGGGAATCGAGATGACCACGTCCCGCCTCGCCGCCTCGTAAATCGGCTTGGCCGGTGCGCCGCCCCGTCCGCGCCCGCCGCCGGCAACACCACCCGCGGCGCTTGCCGAGTCCGCGCGTGCCTGCGACTGCGTGATCGAATCGCGCACGGCCGCCGCCGCCGCGTCGAGATCGTACGTGAACAGCGAGTGACCGAGCGCGTAGTAGATGCGGTGGCCGTCGCGCGACCACGTCGAGAACTCCCCACCTACGGTCGTGATCTGACGCACCGGGACCTGGGCCTGAGCGGGCGTCGTGACGTTGATCGTCGGCGCCGTGCCCGTCTTCGGCACTTCTTCCACCACATAAGCCTTCACGCCGGCCTGCAGAATCACCTTCGATCCGTCGGGCGAGATCGTCATCTGCCCGCCGCCTCCCCCTCCCCCTCCACCGCCGCCCGCACCGCGCCCGCCACCGCCGCTGCGCAAAATCGTTTTCTGGTCCGTGCCGTCCCAGCGCATCGACACTAGCGACGACCCCTCGGAGAAATAGATGTGCGAGCTGTCGGTCGTCACGAAGTGCGGCCGGCCGAAATTGGAGATCGGCGCGATAACGGTCTCCGCGCCACCAACACTCGGCAGCCACACGAGCTCCACTCCGACCGCCGCCTGCGGCGGACGCTCGAGCTCCTCCAGGTCCTTCCGCATGTTCCGTGGCCCACGTCCCACGACGATGCGCCGGCCGTCTGGCGAGAACGCCGGCATCTCATAGTACGCAGGCTTCCGGCTCAGGCGTTCCGGTTTACCGGAACCATCGCTGCGCACTCGAGACACCGCGCCGCCGTCGATGTCGTTCCACGTCACGTACGCGATGGTTTGCCCGTCGGGCGACCACGTCGGCTGGAACTCGCCCATGTCCTCGCCCGGCACGAGCCGCTTGGGCGTGCCGTTGGGCACATCCATGATCCACAGACGGTCGAGCGCGGTGAACGCGAGCCGCTTGCCGTCGGGCGACGGCGACACGTCGCGGATCTGGCGCACGACGAGCGCGCTGTCGTTGAACGTGTAGGTCTCCTTGGTCGGCCCGGCGATCATCATGTCGACATCGGCGGTGAACGGAATCATCGTCTCCTTTCCGTCCGCCACGTTCGCGCGCCAGAAGTGTCCGTGGTGCGCGATGACGATCGACTTGCTGTCCGGCGTGAAGGCGTATGTCGGCAACAGATCGCGGTTGGCTCGCGACTCCTGATCGTCGCGCTGGATCTTGGGAAGCAGCAGCCGCTCGTCGCCGCTCTCGAGGTCGCGGAGGATCAGCGATTCGTCGGCGTTGTTCCGCGTGCCGTACGCCAGCCATTTGCCGTCCGGACTCAACTCCGGGCGCATCCCGCTGCCCACGGCGTTCGTTTTGGTGAAGATCCGTCCCGTCTCGCGGTCGAACACGCCGATCTGCCAGCCGAGCGACGTTTGGTTGTAGCCGCCGCCGGTGCTGTTGCGCATCGCCGTGTAGATGTAGCGACCATCCTTGGTGACGGTCGGCCCGAGGAAGACGTTTGGCGGCGCTCCACCGCGGCCACCGCCTGGTGCCGCTCCGCGTCCGCCCGCCGTCGAGTCGCCGGTGAGGCGCAGGCCGCCGGCGGCGCCGCTGGCGTAATACATGTACAGGTCGTTGCCGCGCGACACCACGACGTATTTGCCGTCTGGCGTGAACGTGGGTGACTGGAATCGTTGATCGTTCTCGCGCGTCAGCGCGCGCGGATGCGAGCCATCAGCGTCCACGACCCACAGATTGTCCGACTGCGAACGGTCGCTGACGAACACGATGGACTTGCCGTCGGGCGAATAGTGCGGCTGAGCGTCGAAGGCCTGACCGCTCGTGATGCGAGTGGCTTTGCCGCCTTCGATGGGCAGCGTGTACAGGTCGCCGAGCAGTTCGAAGACGATCGTTCGCCCGTCGGGCGAGAGGTCGAGCGAGAGCCACGTCCCCTCGTCGGTGGTGAACTTGAGCGGCGTGGTTGGCGTAAAAGGAAGTCCGCGTGCCGTGGAGTCATTGCCGCGGCCGCCTCCACGCTGCGCGGCGATGGGTGACGCGTTGAGAGTGCTGACGGCCGCGAAGATCGCGACGGACCAAATGAGACGGCGCATACTCGCCTCGGTGGATGATTGAACGGTGGGACGACCGTTGGATACTGGATGCCGAACGGAACGACGGCAAGCCGCGCCGACACTTGTCGGCTCACACGACCGCTCGCGTTCTCGTCGACTCGCATTTCACCGACATCGTCCTCATCGTCGCCATTGTCACCATTGACAACGGCGGATTTTTTTTGCAGGCTCGCTTACTCCCACCACAATTCGTCTCCTATTCCTCGAGGGCCTATGTACCGTCCGCTCGGTCTTATCGCCGTTCTCACCGCTGCCGCTCTGTGCGCGTGCAGCCAGAAGGAAGCAGCAAAAACCGACTCGGCGCCGGTCGCCCAAGCCGGTGCGGCTGCCGCGTCACAAGCGTCGTTCGATCCGACAACCCGGGTCGCCGTCGTCCATGCCAAGGACTTTTCGTTCGACGCGCCTGACTCGATCACGGCCGGGTGGACGACGTTTCATCTCCTGAACGACGGCCCGAACCTTCACCATGTCCAGCTCGTTCGACTGGACAGCGGCAAGACGGCGCAGGACCTCGCCGACGCGATCAAGAACCCGGGCCCGTTTCCGCATTGGGCGGTGTTCGCAGGCGGGCCGAACGCGCCCGATCCGAGCACCGAGTCCGATGCCACGCTGAATCTGGCGCCCGGCAATTACGTGATGCTGTGCCTCGTCGACATACCAGGCGGCGTTCCGCACTTCACCAAGGGAATGGTGCGCCCGTTCAAGGTCACCGCGGCGAGTGGATCCACGGGCACCGAACCCACCAGCGACGTCGCGATCTCACTCGCCGACTACAAGTTCAACGTCGAAGGGGCGCTCGGCGCGGGGAAACACACCATCAAGGTCCAGAATGCCGGCCCGCAAATCCACGAGATCGAGGTAGTTCGGTTCGCGCCCGGCAAGACGATGAAAGACCTCGCGGCGTGGATCCAGAAGCCCGAAGGCCCTCCGCCCGCCAACGCAATGGGTGGCATCGACGCGATCCTTCCGGGCACGACGGCCTACTTCACGGCCGACCTCACGCCGGGCGACTACGCCCTGTTGTGCTTCATTCCCGACGCCAAGGACGGCAAACCGCATCTCGAGCACGGCATGGTCAAGCAGTTCAAGGTGAGTTGAACTACGCTACACAGACAAGCGGCTCCTGGCAGATTGCCAGGAGCCGCTTTGCCTTGCACACTCTGTTCGTCTCCTCAACGCGAGTTCGATCTCATGGCGTCCTCTGCTCGCATCGCGACAGTCGCCCTGCTGTTCCCCGCCGTCGCATTTGCACAACAGTCATCGAGCTTCACCGTCGGGAGCGCGGCCGCATCGCCGGGCACCACGGCATACGGTGCAATCTCGGTCCCCGCCGCGTCCGATTCCGGACTCGAGATCCCGGTGGCCGTCATTCGCGGGGTACGAACAGGTCCGGTGGTCGCCTTCGTGTCAGGCAGCCACGGCACCGAGTACACGTCGATCATCGCCATGCAGCGCCTGATCGGTCGAATCGACGCCAAGCATCTCGCCGGCACCGTGATCGTCGCGCCGCTCGTGAACGTCCCGTCATTCGAGACGATGACGCCGCACGTCAATCCCGTTGATCGCAAGGGCATGAACAGCGGATATCCTGGCGACAGCAGCGGAACGCAAACGGCGCGCGCCCTCGCGGAGATCACGCGACAGATCGTCGCCCCAGCCGACGTCATCGTCGATTTGCACGGCGGTGACCTCGACGAAGATCTTCGTCCGTACAGCTACTGGTTCCGTGGTGGCCGCGCGGCTCAGGATTCGGCCGGGCTTCGCCTGGCGCTGGCATTTGGTCTCGATCATATCATCGTGACGGACGTCGATCCGTCGTCGCCGACTGCCGGCCGATCGCTGTCCGGCCAGGCACTCGTGCGTGGCAAGACGGTGCTCGTCGCGGAGGCCGGGCGCAGTGGAATCGTCGCCCCGGCCGACCTCGCCGCTCTCGTGGAAGGATCGCTCAACGTGCTCGGCACGCTGCACATGATCGAGCGGCCGGCGCACCGTGTCGCCAATCCGGTGTGGCTCGCGGGGGCCGGCGCGCGCGTGGCGGCCGACAGCGCCGGCGTCTTCATGCCAGCCGTCGGGCGCGACGCACTCGTGAAGCGCGGTCAAATCGTCGGGCGGACGACGGACTTTCTGGGAAGGCCGACTGGTGCAGTCCGCGCGCCGATCGACGGCCTGGTGACCTTCATTCGTGGCGTGCCGTCCATGTGGCCGCGGGCGACGCTCGTCAACGTGGCGCCGGTGCTGCGCACTCCCGGCGCCTGGTCGCCCCCGCGCTAGCCGTGCGACGGCCATTTACGCCGTCGCACGACCCGAATCAGATCAGCGTAGCTGGACGCCTTGCGTCGAGCGCACGGTCATCGTCGAGCCCGAGGGGATGACCGACTGAGTTCCGCCCGTCCCGAGCGAGATCACGGTGCCCGCCGCGGCTCCGAGCAGCCCGCCCGAAATGATCTTGCTCAGATCGCCTCCGCTGATGATCGCGCCCAACACCGCGCCGGCCGCTGCGCCAGTGACGGCTCCGCGTACGGTCGAGGGCGCCGACGGAGGTGTCGACTCGTTCTTCACCGTCACATTCGAGATGCTGGCATCGAACGGATACGTATTGCCACTGAAGCTGAGACTGTCGAAGTCGAGCCGGATGACCGACTGCTCGCCTGGAAGAGTCGCCGAGTGCAGGCCACTCACGTGCCCGTGGACGACGGCGCCGGCAGGCACGGCGGTGGCGCCGTTCGTCGCGACGACGGGATCGACCAGCGTTGCGGTGAAGTGGTCGCCTTCATGACTCGAGGTCGTACCGAGAGACTGGTTCAGCTGCGCCGTCATCGACGTGCCTGCGGGCAGGAACGAGCGACTGCTTGGAGTGGCCGGTGCCACCTCGCCGCTCGACTGGACTCGCGCGGTTTGCGCGCACGCCGACAGCACGCCGGCTGCCGCGAATATGACTGTCAGATGTCGCCTCATGACTCCCCCTCCCCCTCGTGGGTATGTGAATCCACACGAGTTCGGGCAAATCGTACGCCGCAGCGGACGCGTATGCTCGACAGTACCGTCGAGCACGTCAGCCATCGATATTGCCTTGTCGCCAGCGGCGCGACAAGATACACGGCCGCCAGCCTCCAAGAATTCAATGAACGTCACGCGACGGGAATTCCTGACACAGTCGGGCTCGTGCGCCGCGCACCTCGCATTGGTCGCGGCGAGCATGCCGCTCGCCGCGAGGCTGGACTGGGCGCGCGCGACATCGGGCACGGTGGTCGCGCGCGAACCTTTCGGCGCGCTCGAAAAGGTGGCCGATGGCGTGTGGGCGCTGATCTCGACTCCGCTCTCCGGCGACAGAACGACCCTGTCGAACGGCGGTATCGTCGCGGGCACCCACGGCGTGCTTGCGATCGAAGGCTTCAACCAGCCACAAGGCGCACAGTGGCTCGCCGGCAAGGCGCGTGAGCTCACTGGTCGATGGCCGACGCACGTCGCCTTGACGCACTACCACGCGGACCACGCCAACGGCGTCGCCGGCTATTTTGCCGGCAGCGACCATCCAGCCCTTCGGGCCACGGAGCGCACTCGCGCTCTGGTGCTCGAGCGCAACAAACCGGCCGACCCCGCGCGTGCCGACGCACTACGCGACGCGACGTTGCTCTCCCCCACGGAGAATTCGTCGCTCGATCTCGGCGGCCGCACGGTTCGTGTCGTGCCGCGATCCGGGCATACCGAGAGTGACGTGTCGCTCGAGCTCGACGATCCCGGCATCGTGTTCTGCGGCGATCTGTTCTGGAACGCGATGTTCCCGAACTACGTCGATGCGATTCCCACGAAGCTCGCCGCCTCGGTGCGCGCGCTACGGCGCGACGTCGACACCATCTACGTTCCGGGGCACGGCGCAATCGGTCGAACCACCGACTACGATCGCTATGTGGGGATGCTCGAGGCCGTAGAGCACGCGGCGCGAACGAGCCACGCAGCCGGCACGCCTGCCGCGGATGCGGCGCGCGCATTCACTCTACCGTCGTCTCTGGGGCCCTGGACCCTGTTCGGCGCCACGTTCTACCAGCGCGCCTTCGAAGCCTGGTATCGCGACCTGTCCGCTTTGCCCCCGAATAAAACGTATTGACTGACGGCGGGATGAGCCGCGCCGCTTCGCGCCCGCGCTTCTCATAGAACGTGCAACGCACCTGTCATGTCGTCGTGTCGTGTTCGCGCAGGCAGTTCGTTCAACTCCGCTCTACGGCGCACCGCGCCAGGAGGAAGATGTGACCCACCCGCATGGCCTCGACCCCGATAACCCGAGCGGCCGCCGAGCCTTTCTCGGGAAGCTGGCCGCGACCGCGGCGGCCGGCGCCGCCGGACTCACGCTCACGTCCGCGCTCGATCCCGACGTGCTGAGCGCGGCGACCGCCACCACCGCACCGGACGCCGAGCATTGGCTCGACAATCTCAAGGCCAAGCACAAGCAACTCGTCGACGCATACGAGCCGAACGACGGTTGGCCTTTGGGATTCGCGCACACATTCCTCGCGACCCAGACTCCGGTTGACTCGGGCGGTGCCGTGATCGTGCTGCGGCACATGGCGATGCCGCTCGCGCTCACCCACGAAGTGTGGGCCCGCTACAAGATTGGCGAGTCCCTCAAAATCACCGATCCGGCAACGAAGCAGCCGGCGGTCAAGAACCCGTACTTCAAGCCAGCGAAAGGCGTCCTTCTGGACGACAACATGGCGGTCGATCGCCTGATCGCACGCGGCGCGATCATTGGCGCCTGCAACGTCGCGCTCCACGTATTCAGCGGGATGTTGGCAGCCAATGCCGGCGTATCGAAAGATGCTGCCGCGAAGGAGTGGATCGCCGGCCTGATTCCCGGCATCACGGTCCTCCCGTCCGGCACCTGGGGCGTGAACCGCGCCCAGGAGAAAGGCTGCACCTACTGCACTGGTGGCGGCTGATCGATTCCGGCTGCGTCGAGCGCCGCACTGAGGCGCTCGACGCAATTCGCCGCCAGCGCATCCGAAGATACGGCGTAGCCCACCTCGGCAACGGACCGCCAGGTCCACGTCGCCTCGCTCGCCGCTTCAGCGGCGAATTCACATTCCCAGAGAACCGTGGCCGACTTGGCCGGCTGCTGCGCCGCCGCCGGCCGCTCGACGTAGAATCGTCGCCGCGGCGTGACGGTCCCCTGCCACACGATCACGAGCAGCCGTCCGTCCGCGACGGAATCCGGCGTGCTCCGAAGCCAGCCGAGTGTGAGCGCAACCGGTCCCAACTGCACGATGCAGCGATCGGGCGTGCGGATGGATTCGGGCTTGGGTACAACTTCGGCGCTGGGCACTGCGCCGAGGCCGTCGATGATCGCGTCACCGAGCCGGGCGAATTCGCGCGAGCACGCGCTGAGGGCGCGCTGCGACGCGATATACGCGCGGTGATCGGGGTAGCGATCGCCGTTTTCGGCGCCGGCGGAGGGTGCTACGCTGTCTTCGATCATCGTGGTCTCGCTTCGGTGGACTAACGGCCTTTGCTGCGCGAACGCTCGCGACTCTGCGCTGCCTTTGCCTTGAGCTGGCGCGCTTCGCTGGGCTTCACGTACGCGCGACGGCGCCGAAGCTCGCGCAGCAAGCCGGACTTCTGTACCTGCTTCTTGAAGGTCTTGAGCGCCCACTCGATGCGGTCGCCTTCTCCCAACTGTACTTCGGGCATCTGTTTCTGTCTCCCGGGCGCCGCGGATCGCCGATGGCGACTCAATGGGCGCGCCACCAAAGAAAAGGGCCCGCTCGAATTGGCAGGCCCCCGGGGTAGCGGAACTTGTCCACGCGTCATGCGCGTGTATCGCTCTCGATGAAACCTAGTCTTGGGTACGGAAAGCGGCAATGCGCGCGCCTCTCTCGTATCGCCCGCGCCGTAGTCGGCGCAGCCTTTCCGCTCATCCCGTCATGCCCGCACGCCGCGCGAACAATACCAGAAGATCGCCCCACCCATTCGGCGAGTCGACGGCAGTCCGGATCGCCACACCGCCCGCGCCGTGCCGATGGAAGTACCGATGCTCCAGATCCACCCGAGTCGTGCCGTTCGCGGCTGGCGTGAACCGCACCTCGACCTCGCTCGATCTGGCGAGATCAGGCTCGTAACCCCACTGGTGCGTGATCTGCCACGCGAGCACGACGCGCCGCGGCGGTTCCCAGGCCAGCACGGTGCCCCAGTCACAATCAGATCCGTCTTCTTGCACGGTGTAGCATCGCCCGCCCTGCCGGCACTCGACGACCGCGCGCTTCATCGGCGACTTGCCGATGTGATGCGACCGCGGCCACCAACTGTCGAAGTCCTCGGTGAAGATACGGAATGCTTCCTCGACACCCGCCTTCACAGCAATGCTCTTCCGTACGGGCCTTTCCGTCGTCGAATCCAGAATCGCGGTCACCGTCTCCTCCGGTTAGGGGTTGCTTCTACGCGTCGCTTGAACGCGGACAACGCTTGCGACCAGAACTGATCGAAGTACTCGTGCAGCGCATCGAATCCCGCCGGATCGAGCTCGTACAGGCGACGCGTGCCCTCCGCGCGATCCGTCACCAGCTTGGCACCCTTGAGGACCGCCAGATGCTGCGAGATCGCGGGGCGGCTGATCGGGAAGTCGCGCGCCAGCTCGCCGACGGCCATCGGCCCGCGCTTGAGCAAGCGGTCGACGATGGCCCGGCGAGTGGGATCGCCAAGGGCATCGAGCTGGGTCAATTGGTAAGTAGTCACTTACGGTAAGTATACGCTTACCATTCGGCGACGTCAAGAGACAGTCCAATGCAAGTCCGGTGTCTCCTCGACCGGACGGGGGTTCCCTAGACCGCCGTCGCGGCCGGGCCGGCGGGCGTGACGAACACCTCCGCATCCGCGTGCCCGGGGAATCGCTGCCGATAGTCCGCGAGCAGCTGCTCGGCGAGCTGCGCGCTCTCGACGCGGCTTACCAGCGCCCACACACTGCCGCCGAACCCGGCCCCGAACGCCGACGCCGCAACCGCGCCCAACTCGCGCGCGTGCGCGGTCAGGAAGATCGTCTCGTCGATCTGGTTGTGGAGCATCGTCACGGCGTTTCGCATCGACCGATCGACGACGGCGCCGAGTTCGTCGAGGGCGTTGCGACTCAGGGCATCGCTCGCCGACGGGATCAACTGCTCGCTTTCGGTCGCGAACTGCCGCACCCGCTCCGCGAGTGCCTCCGCCGAGAACGAGTCGGTCGCCACAGTGGAAGACCGAACCATGTCGACGACCGGCTCGGTGCCGCCGGCGAACCGGAGCGCGTCGCCGAGCGTGGCATCACCCCGGCCTGTCGCGCGGCGCCACCGATCGAGCGCGGCACGCGCGAGTGTCGCGAGACGATTGTACGACTCGAGTGCGGCCCCTGCCTTCTCCGCCATCACACCGCTCGACGCAATGACGAACGCATGATCTCCTGGCAGTGGAATCGCGCGCTCGAACCGAACGGGGCAAAACGAGTACTGGACCAGCGCCTGTGGCTGCCCGCATAGAATCGCCGTGTGGTCTTCACTGCCGCCGAACGTTCCGACTCCGCGCTCGCCCGCCAGCGATCGGTAGGTCAGCCCGTTCTCCACGGCGCCCAGATACTCGGCCAGCTCTGCTTCGCTGGTGATCACGCGGCGGAACTCCTCGCGCGCGGCCAGGCCATTCACGTTGGCGAGCACGAGATACGTCGCGACGACGAGCGCGCTCGAGCTGCTGATGCCCGACGCGACCGGCAGATCGCTCGCGAACGCCATGTCCGCACCGACCAGCGGCATCGAGAAGTTGGCGCCGACGCGATGCGCCACGGTCAACGGATATGCACTCCAGTGGCCGCTGCGCCCCGCCGTCGCCGGATGTACCTCGCCTTCGATGACGTCGCCGCTGCGCGCATCGCAGACCCGTAATCGGCCGTCGGAGCGAGCCGCCGCGGCCACGCAGAAACCGCGCTCGATCGCGCAGAGGAGGCTTCGTCCGCCCGCGTAGTCCGTGTGCTTGCCAAGAAATTCGATGCGGCCCGGCACCCAGAACCGAACGGCTGACGCGGACGACGCGCCCATTTTCGTCAAGCCGTCGAGTGCGCGCGCGAACAGCGCCTCCTTGCGCGGCGCTTCCGCATCGCTCATTCCGAGTGCGTGCAGCCGATCGGCCAGGGTGGTCAGAGCTGTACCCTGATAGCGTCGAGTCGCGCCGCGACCGCGGGAATGTCGGCGCGGTGTGACAAATCGAGGACCGGCGCATCGATTGGAATCGCGCGCAGTCGCATGCCGAACACGCGGACGGCGAGTGCGACCGCCATCGGCAGCTCGAGCTCTCCGCGCGGCGACGGCTGCACGTCACGGCACGCGCGAAAGATCTCGGCGCTGAACCGCCACACGTTCATGCTGATCGCGGCGTCTTCGCGCTCGACGAGCGTCGCATCCGCCGGCTTTTCGACCACGTTCGCGAGATACCCGTCCGCGTCGATCTCGAGCGCCGCGTAGCGCGCGAGCCGCTCGGGAGGGATCTGGCCGTCGCGCAACAGCCCGCGCCGCGAGAACGCGAGCATCGCCGGCCCATCCGCTTCACGGAGCAGTCGCAGACCGTCGATGGGGTAGTAGTTGTCCGAGTTGAGCACGACGAACTGCTCCCCGGCAACGAATTCCTCGCTCGCGAGCAGCGCGTCCGCCGTGCCGATCGGCGTCTGTTGAACGGCGAACGACACGCGGAGCCGCGTGAGGCGCCGGCTCTCACCGTACGTCGCGCGAATGACGTCGTCGTGCGGACCGACCACGATGCAGAGATCCGTGAAGCCCGCGTCCGCCAAGGCGGTCAGGATGTAGTCGAGAAATGGCCGGCCCCCGCCCCCGAGGGGCATGGCGCCCTTCGCCCCCGACGATGCGGCGGCGACTTGCTCGGCAGAGAGCGGTGTGTCGTCCTGTGCCTGCATGCGCGTGCCGCGCCCCGCGGCCAGAATCACCGCCTTCCGCACGGGTCGCGCGTCGGCTGCAGCGGAGCTTTCGCCACCAGGAGACGCGGTTTCTCCGCTGAACAATCGCGGAATGACTCGCGCCAGTACGAGCCCGCTCGCGACGAACAGCACGGCCCATACGATTGCGGCCACCGTTCTGCCGTAGATGATGCTGCCCGCGCCGAACAGCCCCGCGTACACGAACGTCACGCCCGCGGTCCAGCCGAGCAGCATCTGCGGAAAGCTGTCGCGCGATGGCGGGAGCGCCGATTCTCGTCGCACCGTGCGCCACCCCGGGCCCGCGGGTCGCGTGAGCTCGTAAAACCGGCGGAGCGTCACCGGATCCGTCGGTCGTGTCAACAGCGTCACCGTCACCCACACGACCGTAGTGGCTGCGACACTCGTGATGAGCGCGACTGGATCGGAGATCACGACGCCACTCTTGCGCGCCGCGAACAGCGAGACGGCAATCACGAACGACGAGACCATTGCCGAGATCTCGCTCCATGCGTTGATGCGCCACCAGAACCAGCGCAGCAGATAGATCAGGCCTGTCCCGGCGCCGATCGAGAGCAGCAGTTGGAAGGCTTCGCTCGCCGTCGACAGCAACAGGGTGAATGCGCCGCAGGCGATCATCAGCGCGACGGTGACGACGCGCGACATCCACAGGTAGTGGCGCTCGCTCCTGCCGTGGGCCACGAATCGCTGATAGAAATCGAGGACGAGGTACGACGTGCCCCAATTCAAGTGCGTCTCGATCGTCGACGTGTACGCGGCAAAGAGCGACGCCACGAGAAGACCGAGCGCGCCGTGGGGCAGCAGCGTGAGCATCGCCGGATACGCCAGGTCGTTTCCAATGAGCTTCGGGTCCACGTGTGGCAACGCGCGCTGAAGATCGGCCAGACTGGGAAACACGAGGATCGAGCAGAGCGCCACGATGATCCACGGCCAGGGACGAAGAGCGTAGTGCGCCACGTTGAACCACAAGGTCGCGCCGAGTGCATGCCGCTCGTTCTTCGACGCGAGAATTCGCTGCGCGATGTAGCTGCCCCCGCCGGGCTCCGCACCGGGATACCACACCGACCACCACTGAACCGTGAGCGGGATGACGAGGACCGAAAACGTGAGCCCCGTGTCACGGAAATCCGGCAACAGCGACAGCGTCCTGGGATCCGTCTTGCGCATCAACTCGGCGAGCCCGCCCACGGCGGGATGATGTAGCGATACATAGGCCGCGATGAAGACTCCCGTCATCGCCACGGTGAACTGCGCCAAGTCGGTCGCCAGGACGCCCCACAGACCGGTGAACGCCGCAACGAGAACGCAGGCGCCGCCGCCCACCAGAATCGTCTCGAGCCGCCCCCATCCCAGCAGCACGTTCGCGATCTTGACGGCGGCGAGCGTCACCGCCGACATGATCATCACGTTGAAGAACAAGCCGAGGTACACGGCGCGAAATCCGCGCACCATGGCGGCGGAATGCCCGGAGTAGCGCAGCTCGTAAAACTCGAGGTCCGTGAGCACGCGCGAACGTCGCCAGAGCTGCGCGTAGAAGAAAACAGTCGCCATGCCGGTGAGCAGGAATGCCCACCACACCCAGTTGTAGGACACACCGTGCGTTCGCACGAAGTCGGTCACGAGGTTTGGCGTGTCGGTGCTGAACGTCGTTGCGACCATCGACGTGCCGACGAGCCACCACGGAGCCGACTGCCCCGAGGTGAAGTACTCCGCCGTGCTCGCCCGTGCCCGCCGCATGTAGAACACGGCCGGCAGAAAGCACACGATCAGGCTGATGGTGACGATGAGCCAGTCGAGCCCATTGAGACGCATGCCGTCAGACCGGGTTTGCGTCGAGCGTCAGCACCTCGAACGGAGCGAGGTTGAAGACGTGCTCGGTCCCGCCGCGCAGCGCGACGGGCGCGCGTCCGCGATCGTCGCTCCATGGGCTCTGGGCCGTATAATCTCGCGCCGCGCCTTCCGGAAGCTCGAATGCCCGCGCGACATCGATCGCGATCGACTGCGGCTTGTCGCTCGGATTCCGCAGCGACAATATCCCACGGGCGGGCGACCAGGCGGCGTGACCGTACACCTCGAGCTGGCGAGGATCGCCGCCGATCCAGTGCGTGTCGGCGAGCGTACCCGCGTTCCGCCGCGACCAGTTCGCGGCCTCGGCCAGTGAATCCCAGTTCGCCGCCGTCAGAAGCGACGGCGTCACGTACATCTCCTGCAATTGCGTGCCTGTCCCGAAGTACGCGCGGATCTCGCTCGTGAAATCGCCACCGGGATCGGTGTCGAGGTTCTTGGCGTGCCTGGCGTAGATGAGGCCGTGCAGCATCAGTGAGTTGAGCGGGAACAGCGGACCGCGACCCACCACGCCGCGGAACGTGTCGCCGTCGCGATACGTGATCCATTGCTGGCGGTTGCTGCCGACGCCGGCAAAGCTGTGGTCTTCGCCGCCGCGCCAGATCGAGTCCGCGTAGCGCAGCCAGAACGGCGACGGAAAGGTGCCCGTCGTGAGATTCAAATACAGATCTGGTTTTTCGGCGCGCAGATCGCCGATCAGCGTGATCGCGGCGTCGAAGTCGCTGTCGAAAGCGCTGCCGGGAAAGGCGCTGGAGACATTGCCGGTGCCGTCGATCTTGAACTGGTTCACGCCGTACCGGCGAATCATCGTGAGACAGGTCTCGCGAAACCTCGCGTAATACCTGGGGCCTGACAGCGCGAAGCCGCCGCGGTTTGTCTCGAAGCCCTGAGCGCGTCCGTTCGCGAGTCGTTCTTCCTTTGGCTTTCCGTATCCGCCCCACGGCGACATCCAAACGCCGGGCGCGGCGCCATATCGCGCTGCCGCTTCGCGCAATGGAGCGAAGCCATTGGGGAATCCGGAATGGAAACCCCACAGCGTCGTCGGATCGTCCCAACCATCGTCGAACAGGAAAGAACTCAGCGTGACGCCGCGCTTGCGGACGAGCTCGGAGCCGAACGCGTCGATCACTGCCAGCGCCTCGGGCTCGCTGTACTTCGAGAAGTAGCCGATGTCGTACCAGGAGTTGTAATGGAGGAAAGTGCGGTACGGGTGCGCGCGCTCGCGCTCGACATACGCCAGGAAGTCGCGCCGGAGCTGGCCGGCGCGAGCGACGCCGATGACCGATGATGCCGTGAACGGCGCGCCTGGTCGCAACGGGAGCTCGCGGGTCAGCGCGGCGCGAGCGCGACCGCCGTCGACCGTGCTCGCCGACAGCGGATGCTCGAAGCCCGTGAACCAGCTACCCGCGACGATCGGACTTCCCTTCACCGTTCCGTTGACGCGCGCGGCGGGAAGCGGCAGATCGAGCATCACGATCTCGCGCACCGGGAGCGGACCACCGTGCGCCTCGAGCACGACCTCCTGCCTGATGTACGACGAACCATCGCGCAGGATCGCTGACCATGCGGCGCGCACGCGCCCACTTGCGTCCTCGAGTACCATCGAGACCTGGCGTCCGGACATCCGCTCGGCGAGCCGTGACGCCCCTGTCCGAGCGGCCAGGACTCGAGGCGTCGGACCGCTGACGACGCGAAGCGCGTCGGACGAGAGGGTCGTGCCGTCGGCGAGGACCAGCGCGAACGCCGGCGCGTTCGGTACGAGCTCCGATGCCGCTCGGACGTCGCGCAGTCGGGCGATGCGAGGTCCGCCGCCGGCGATCGCGAACGTGATCGAAAGCGCATCGTTGGCAAGCGTGAAGTCGTTGGCGGCCGAGGTAAAGCGCGCCAAGCCGCCGGGCGTCGGCCGGGGGCCGTGAACAGGCGCGCACGCGCCGGCCAGGCCGATGCTGGCGGCCAGCGCCGCACCGTGCTCGAGGAACTCGCGGCGCGTGAGCGGCGTAGCGCCATCGTGCGGCGGGAACGGGCGAGATGATGGTGGCATGTCTCGGAGTTAGTGCAGCCGCTTTCGGTGCGGCGCAAGTTGCGCGCTCGGATTGTATATCATATGCGGACGCGGCTCTACTTGCGCGGCGCCCCGGCGTGGCAACATTGCTCGTCGGACGCTCGCCCACGCACCCGCTGTCATCGACGTCGCGTGGCACGCTGCGCCTTCTTCCCCCCTCCCCCGCACAGCTCCCGATGAGTACTACGCGCACCCCGGTGAGAGCCGGCGCTGAGGCGATCGGCAACGTCGTGGACCAGCTTCGAACCACGGTTGCCACGCCGTACTATCTCATCGACGAGTCGCGACTGTTGCCGAACCTGGAGCGAATCGCGCTGCTTCGCGAGCGCTCCGGCGCCCGGTGCGTGCTGGCGCTGAAATGCTTTTCGACCTGGTCGGTGTTCGACCTCAT
>DATISA010000239.1:0-1890 GCA_035469245.1 Gemmatimonadaceae bacterium | reverse complement strand
CAGATTCGCGAAGCGCTCGGTCAGCTCGGCGTGCTGCATCTTGGCACGCGGGCTCGGATTGTAGTCGTTGCTGTAGCTCCACGCGTGCATGCCGACCTTGGCGCTGACCAGATTCATCCCGTACGGCGGCCGCTCGGCGAGAGGCGCCTTGGTGCAGTGGTTGTTGATCGAGATCGCCGCCTGGTGTCCGTGCTCGACGGCCCAGATGATGTTCTCGGGTCCCCACGCTGCGTCGCCGCCAAAGAAGACACCGGGGAGAGTGGACTGCATCGTCGTGCGGTCGACGATCGGCATTCCATTGCCGTCGAACTCGAGGCCGAGGTCGCGCTCGATCCACGGAAACGCGTTCTCCTGGCCGATGGCGAGGATGACGTCGTCGCACGGGATCACGACGCTGTCGACCACCTGACTCTTCTGCTTGCCGCCCTCTTCGTACCACCGCAGCCGATCGAGCTCGAGGCCCACGAGCTGGCCGTTCTCGACGACGAACCGCTTGGGCGCGTGGTTCTCGACGATCTCGATGCCTTCCTCTTCCGCGTCCTCGAGCTCCCAGGGCGACGCCTTGAAGTAGCGACGCGAGCGGCGCGCGATGACCTTGACGTCCGTGCCGCCGAGGCGGCGCGACGTGCGGCAGCAGTCCATCGCGGTGTTGCCGACGCCGATGATCAGCACGCGTTGTCCGATGCGGTCGATATGACCAAAGTGCGCGGAGGCCAACCACTCGATCCCGATGTGGATATTGGCCGCGGCTTCCGTGCGCCCGGGCAGCTCGAGATTCTTGCCGTGCGGAGCACCGCTGCCGACGTAGATGGCGTCGAAACCCTGCGTGAGCAGATCGCGCATGCTCGTGATCGGCGAGTTGTACCGAACCTCGACGCCCATGTCGACGATGTAGCCGATCTCCTCGTTCAGCACCTGCGCCGGGAGCCGGAAGGACGGGATGTTGATCCGCATCAGTCCGCCTGGCTCGGCGAGCTTCTCGAAGATCACGACCTCGTAGCCGACCGGCATGAGATCGTTGGCGACCGTGAGTGACGACGGACCGGCGCCGATCAGCGCGACGCGCTTGCCATTCTTCTCATCAGGCGCCTTTGGCAAGCGATCGCGAACGTCGTCGCGGTGGTCGGCGGCGACGCGCTTGAGCCGGCAGATCGCGACCGGCTTGCCATCGACACGCCCGCGGCGGCAGGCGGGCTCGCACGGTCGGTCGCACGTACGGCCGAGGATGCCAGGAAAGACGTTCGATTCCCGGTTGAGCAGGTACGAATCGGTATATCGTCCCTGAGCGATGAGTCTGATGTACTCGGGGACATTCGTGTGGGCGGGGCAGGCCCACTGGCAGTCGACAACCTTATGGTAGTACTGCGGATTCGAGACGTCCGTCGGGGGATGAAATCCGGCGGGCGGACGCACTGCTGGTGCGGACATTTCGGGATGGCTCCTGGGCAGCGCCCTGGCAGATGGCCTATGATCGACCGCGGACGCTGCGACGGCAAGGGCGGAAGCCCCGATTTGCCTCGTGGTTCTGGCCGCTGGCGGTCTCGCACGCCGGGGCCCAAGATTACCGATACGCGAACGAGTCTCGCCTCGGGAACGGAGGTCGCGATGGGTCACACGGTCTACATGGGAGTGCCGACGGTCGTCGAGTCGGCCGCGGAGCAGACACCGTTCGCCGCGCTGTTCGAGGACGACGGGAAGGTGGGGTATTTCTATGGGATGGACACGCGCCTCGGTGAGCGCGCTGTCCTGGACTCGGTGTACGTCTACAACGTGGGCTGGGTGCTCGATCATCCCGCGCCCGATCTCGACGTCCACGAGCCGTGCAACGTGGAGATCGTGTGGTCAGGAGATCAGCAGCGAGCGGCGCTGCTGATCAACGGTCGCCCTCAC
>DATISA010000238.1:0-2804 GCA_035469245.1 Gemmatimonadaceae bacterium | reverse complement strand
CGCCATCGGCGTGAAGGTCTGGATCTTCAAGGGCGAGAAAGTCGAGGATCGTCGCGGCACTACCTACTCCTCTGGCATGTAACGGAGCTCGGATTCAATGCTGGCACCGAAGCGCGTCAAATTCCGCAAGCGGTTCAAGGGACGCACGACCGGCCTGGCCCATCGTGGGGCCGAGGTGTCGTTCGGCACGTATGGACTGCAAGCGATGGAGCCGGGCTGGATCACGGCCCGCCAGATCGAAGCCGCGCGCGTGGCGCTCACACGTCACATCAAGCGCGGCGGCAAAGTGTGGATCCGGGTCTTTCCCGACAAGCCGATCACGAAGAAGCCGGCCGAGACCCGCATGGGCAAAGGCAAGGGTTCGCCGGAGATGTGGGTGGCCGTCGTGAAGCCGGGTCGCGTGATGTTCGAGCTCGAGGGCGTGACGCACGAGATCGCGGTCAAGGCAATGGCGCTCGCCGCGGCCAAGATGCCGGTGCGCACCAAGTTCGTGGCGCGCGAAGGCGTGGAGGCGTGAGATCATGAGAGCGGAAGAGATTCGAGAGATGGGAAAGGACGACATCGCGGCACGTATCCGCGAGCTGGAGGAAGAGCGTTTCCGGCTGCAGTTCCGGAGCGCCACCGAACCGCTCGAGGATCCACTTCGACTGCGGGTGATCCGGCGCGACATCGCGCGCCTCAAGACCGTGCTGCGGGAACAGACCAATGGCTGATACGACACAAACGAGCAGTGGCGCCGAGGCGCGCCAGTCGCTGCGCGGCGCGCGCAAGACGCGTACGGGCCGCGTGGTGAGCGACAAGATGCAGAAGACGGTGGTGGTCGCGATCGAACGTCGCGTGCCGCACCCGGTGTACGGCAAGATGGTGACGCGCACACGGCGCGTGAAAGCGCACGACGAGGAGAACACGGCCAAGACCGGCGACACGGTTCGGATCGCGGAAACGCGCCCGCTGTCGAAGGACAAGCGGTGGCGCGTGGTCGAGATCGTCGAGCGGGCGCGCTAACCGCGAGGGAGACGATCCATGATCCAGCAAGAATCCATGGTCAAGGTGGCGGACAACTCGGGCGCCAAAACGGCGCTCGTGATCCGCGTCCTTGGCGGAACGCGCCGGCGCTACGCCGGCCTGGGCGACGTGGTCATCGTCGCCGTGAAGAACGCGCTGCCGAACGGCACCGTGAAGAAGTCGGACGTCGCGCGCGCCGTCGTGGTGCGCACGGCCAAGGAGACGCGGCGCAAGGACGGCAGCTACATCCGGTTCGACGAGAACGCCGTCGTGATCATCAACGAGCAGGGCGAGCCGCGGGCGACGCGCATCTTTGGCCCGGTAGCGCGCGAGCTTCGCGAAAAGCGCTACATGAAGATCGTCTCGCTGGCGCCCGAGGTCATCTGACATGCGAATCAACAAGTACCGCAAGATGGACCGGCCGCGCGCCGTCAACCGTAAGCGCCACGCGGACAACGCCGAGCGGGTGCGGATTCACGTCGCCAAGGGCGACACCGTGCGCGTGATGCGCGGCGACGACAAGGGCAAGGAAGGGAAGATCATCCGCGTGTACCCCAAGACGGGCCGCGTGACGATCGAAGGCGTGAACATCGTGAAACGGCACCGCCGCGCGCGGACGCCGGACGAGCAGAGCGGCATCGTGGATTTTCCGGCGCCGATCCACGCGTCGAACGTAATGCTGCTCGATCCAAAGTCCGGCAACCCCACGCGTATTCGCCGGCAGATCGACGAAGACGGAACGAAGGAACGCATCGCCGTGAAGAGCGGCGAGGCGATCCCGAGAGCGAGGTAATTCATAGATGGCTACCAAGGAAAAGAAGAGCGGCAAGGGCGGCGCCAAGAAAGGCGAAGGAAAGGCGCGTGGCCCGCACGCGGGCGCCGCGATCCCAGCGCCGCCGCCGCGCCTCAAGACGTTCTATCACGACACCGTGCGCGATCGGCTGATGAAGCAGTTCGGGCTGACCAATCCGCACCAGGTCCCGCAGCTCGAGAAGATCGTGGTCAACGTCGGCGTGGGCGAAGCGATCAAGCAGCCCAAGGCGTTGGACGCGGTCGTCGATGAGCTGGCGACGATCACCGGCCAGCAGCCGGTCCGCAAGAAGGCGAAGAAGTCGATCGCCAACTTCGGCCTGCGCCAGGGGCAGGAGATCGGCGCCGCGGTCACGCTGCGCGGCGCGCGGATGTGGGAGTTCCTCGATCGCTTCATCACGATCGCGATTCCGCGAATCCGCGACTTCCGCGGTCTCGGCACGCGCTCGTTCGATGGGCGCGGGAATTACTCACTCGGCGTCAAGGAGCAGATGATCTTCCCCGAGATCAATTACGACTCGATCGAGTCGATCCACGGGATGGACATCACCTTCGTGACGAGCACCAACAAGGACGATCAGGCGTTCGCGCTTCTCAAGGAGCTGGGAATGCCGTTCCGATCGGAAGACAAGAAGGGCGGACGGATCATGTAGAGGGCTGGAGGGCTCGAGCGCTCGAGGGCTCGAAGACAGCCGTCATCCAACGCTCCAACCCTCCAGATCAGCAACTTTTTAACGAGAGTTTCGAGATGGCCCGAAAGGCAATGATCGAAAAGAGCAAGCGGAAGCCGAAGTTCCAGGTGCGAGTCCACAACCGGTGCGGCCGGTGCGGGCGCTCGCGCGCGTTTCTTCGCCGATTCGGCCTCTGCCGAATCTGCTTCCGCGAGCTGTCGCTGCAGGGAATGATCCCCGGCGTCCGCAAGGCGTCGTGGTGAGCTAGACGGCTCGCGGGCTCGCGGGCTCGTGGGCTCGATGTTCGTTGACTTCGAG
>DATISA010000237.1:0-54189 GCA_035469245.1 Gemmatimonadaceae bacterium | reverse complement strand
TCGCCGCGGCCGGCGAGCGCCGCGGGCTCCGCCTCGAGCATGATATCCAGGCATTCGTCGCAATTCATAGGTCGAATCCCTTCCCCTCGCCCGTCAGCAGCGCGGGATGATCCTGCAGCATCCGCCGCCGGATCGTTCGCCGCGCCTGCAGCAACAGCACTCGAACGGTCGATGCGTCGATCGCGAGCCTTCTCGCGATCTCCACCGCGTTCAATCCCTCGAAGTCCGCCATCGAAAAAACCTCGCGCTGCCGCGGCGTGAGCTCGTCGTAGTATGACCGTACCAGATCCACCAGACGATGAACGTCCTGCTCGGCGTTGGCGTCGATCGAGACGACCGGTTCCTCGGCCGGCACGCGACTCAGGATCGATTGCCGCCGCCGCTCCGTGCGAACCCGATTGAGCGCCACGCTGCGCGTGACGCGATACAGCCAGGTCGTGAAGCGGCTGCGGCCGTCGAACGACGACAGGCGTGTGGCCACTCGCATGAGCACGAGCTGCGCGACGTCGTCCGCGTCGTCGGGATCGCGGACCACACGGCCTGCCCAGCGCGTGACGCGTCCGCGCACACGCGCGGCCAGCTCCTCGAACGCGCCGCTGTTCCCGCTCCGCGCGCGCGCCGCGAGGAACGCGAGCTCGTCATCTTCGATCACCGGCTCCAGGGCATGCACATCCATGGGACGTCAGCAGCGGGCGGAAGCGTTTATGCGGTCAGGGACCGGCGCGCAGAGCCCAAGGTAGGGTGCCTCGCAGCAGTTCGGAACTCGGCGGCTAGACCGGCACCGCCGAGCGTCGATCGGCGTTTGTCGACTACGTCCGAGCGGTCGCGATGATCATCCCTTGCCGAGACGCGAGGCCATCGTCGCGTACCCACGGTCGCCAACCGTTGACGACGTCGCGCTCCAGCGCTGCGAGAATGTCGCTGTCCGCCCGCTCGACCACTCCGGCCAGCGGCGTGCTCTGGACGTACTGCCAGAGAAACTCGCGCGCCGACGGCAGCAATAGCTCGAGCGATTCACGCCTCACCGAGAAATCTTCGAGCCCTGCGTCGCGGAAGAGGCGCTCGACCTCCACCGTGTCGTTCAGCGAGAAGACCGCGCGCACGAAGCCGGCGCCAGCTGGCAGATGACGTTCGAATGCCCCGTCCAGGACGTCGAAGAACGGCGTCGGCGTCGGAACGCTGACGAGGATGCGGCCACCCGGAACTGTGACGCGGCGCATCTCTCGCACTGCCGCGTCCTTGTCCGCCACGAACATCAGCCCGAGCTGGCAGAGCACGACGTCGAAGGTGTCGTCTGGCAGAGGAATCGACTCAGCCGTCGTCTCGTACCAGCGGATCGGAGCATTGGCCGCCGCGGCAATCGAACGCGCGACCGAGAGCATCCCGGCGTTCACATCGAGTCCGGCGGCGCTCCCACTCGGCCCCACCTGCTCCGCAGCGAGTCGAGTGACGATCCCGGTGCCGCACGCGACGTCGAGCACTCGCTCGCCCCGGTGAAGTTCGGCTTCGGCGACGAGACGCTCGGCCAGCGGTCGACCGATCACGGGCACGAAGTAACGCTCGTAGTTCTCCGGTCCCGCACCGAGACCGGGTTTCCAGAATGCCGGTCCAGAAGTGGCGGCTGTCATGTTCGTCCTCCCGTTTGCGTGTGGCAGCTACGCTACGGGCGCGACGAGTGATTGCGCGTCGGCGAAAGCACCCAGCGCCGCCGCGCGAATCGTGGGTACTTCTGCGTACGTCCGGCTAGACGAGACCACGCTCGTACGCGTAGGCCGTGGCTGCGGAGCGAGAGGGAAGCTCCAGCTTCATGAGGATGTTGCTCACGTGCCGATCCACGGTTCGCTCGCTGATCGAGAGTTGCTGCGCGATTGCCCGATTGGTCTTTCCCGTCGCGACGAGCCCGATCACCTCCGTTTCGCGCGCCGTCAGCGCCGCACCGCCGGCAGTCGCGGAGGTTCCCATGAGTTTGCTCACACGAGCGACGTCTGGTGCGGCGGCCAGTCGCTGGAACACACGGCGCGCCGCGTCGAGCTCCAATGAGGCGGCATCTTCGTCGTGCAGGTCGCGACAGGCGAGTCCGATCAGCGCTCGCACACGCGCGGCCTCGTACGGCGCATCGAGCTCCTGCCATCCCGACCATGCGGTGCGCAGCTGTCCCAGCGCGGCGCGTGCATCACCCTCGGCGCGCAGGATGGCGCCGATCCATTGTGCTGCGCACGCGTGCAGAAGCGGCGCGCTCGACTCCGCCGCGATCCCGCCAAGCTCTTCCGCGGCCGACCTGGCCGCGGGCAGATCGCCCACCGCGATCATGATCTCGACGCAGGCGGCTAACGTGTCCGCCCTGCTGATCCGGCTCTGCGACTGCCCGAGCAGCCGGCGTGCAGCCGCTTCCGCGATCTTCGATCGTCCCTGCGCCAGCCGCAGGAGCGCCAGCCCCGGTTCGGGAGAGTGGCCATGCCGGCTCGCACGCTCGTAGGCGTCCGCGGCTTTCGTGAAATCGCCGCGCATTCGGTGAATCTCGGCGAGCTCGTACCAGGCGGCTCCGACCGGGTACTTGAACGACGGCAAATCGCTTTCTCTCGTGGCTGCGTCGAGCCGGGCCGCGGCTTGCGACAGCCAGGTGCACGCGCGCTCGGCCTCGTCCACCGCCTTGGACCACGCTCCGGACAGGCGCATGATCTCTACGCGGTGCACGAGACACTTCCCGCGAAAAGGCACGAGGTCCGGCTGCGTGTCGCACCACCGTGAGAGTGCCGAAGTCCACGCGCGTGCCCGCTCGACGTCGGCGATCTGGTGACACGCCCCGATGACCGCGCAGTACACGATGCCGACGCTGATCGGCGAAACGTCGTCGACGGCGACGGCGACCATCATCTCATCGAACAGCGCCGTTGCTTCGCCGATCCGACCAGTCTTCGTAAGCGTCTGCGCGAGCACCAGCCGCGCGAACACGTCGAGGTCCCGGTCGTCGAACTGCCGGGCCATGTCGAAGGTCTCGTGAGCAGCCGCTTCCGCGGACGGCAAGTCACCCCGCGCGATCATGAGGCGCGCGACCATCACGAGGAGCAGGCCACGCTCCACACAGTCAGTTTGGGTTTCATCGAGGAGACGCTGCCCGCGCCTGAGCCAGCCGCTGGCGCGCGCGATCTCACCGCGCGTGAACAAATCGAGCACCAGCCAGAACGTGCAGCGTGCCGCGCGTGCCGCATCGTGCAATCGCATGTGTTCGTTGTGCGCGCGGACCCACAGTTCGTCGGCGATCTCGTCCTTGCCGATCAAGTACGCTGCGCTTGCCAGCCGCTCGAGATCGTCGGCGCCGAGCGCGGACGCGGCGTCGGCGGCGGCGAGGTGCGTGTATGCCTCGACCCATGCATGTCGCCGGATTGCGTCGCGGCCCCGTTGGACCGCGGCATCCACCTTCGTATCGCGCTTCACCGGTGCGTCCGCTCTCCCTGCGATCCCGTTCGCCGGGACGACTCGACCGCTCGATCATAGCGGCAGAATCGATGTGCACAAGTGCGATCGTCAGCGCAGCGACGGGCCCGACCGTCGGTGCGAGGCGCCTGGTCTGATCCGTCAGCCGCCCTTCGCCTTCAGGAATTCCGAGATCCTGGTGTTGAGAAACGCCTTGTCCTCCGGACTCGCGCCCGCGCCCGCCGGATGTCCCCAGATCGACGGAATCGGAGCGAACGTGACGTGCGGAATGAACTGCTGCTCGTATCGGGCGTCTCCGATGGGGAAATACAGATCGGTCTCGGACGGCATGTAGAGGAACGGTACCTTGATCGACCGCAGTGCCTTCTCGACGTCTCCGTTGAACCCCGGCGTCTGCCCCACGTCGTGCTTCTCCCACGTGCGCGCCTGCAGAATCAGATCGTTCGCGTCGGCGCCGGGAATGAAGTTCGTGCGGAAGCGCTGCAGGTACTGCTCGAGCGTCGTCCCCGCCGGCGCGCTCGCCTTCCATAGTTCCTTGCGCCACCACTCCTGCGAGTAGAGCCAGCCCGCCCACACCATCCCGAACGCCTCGAGCCCCTTCTTGGGCGGCGACGTGAAATCGCCGTCGTTGAACGTTGGGTCGGCGGTGAGCGCGGCGATCTGTCCCTCGAGCCGCACGACGCCGTGTCCGTACGTCTTCGCCGTCCCCGACGTCGCGACGATGCGGTCGGCGAAGTCGGGATAGCTCACCGCCCACTGGAATGCCTGCTGCGCACCCATCGAGAAGCCGATGATCGCCCGCACATGCGTGATGTGCAGGCTGTCGAGCAAGAGTCGGTGCACGATCTCGACGTTGTCGCGAATCGTCGTCACCGGGAATCGCGGCCCATGATACGGCTCGGGCGTGTTGCTCGGCGACGACGAATGCCCGTTGCCGAACAACTCCGTTGCGACGAGAAAGAGCTTCGCCGTGTCGAGTGCGAGACCGGGACCGATCAGCCACTCGTAGCCGTGGTGCGTCGCCATGTAGTGCGATGGCAGCAGCACCGCGTTGTCGCGCGCCGCGTTCAAGTGGCCGTACGTGCCGTAGACGATCGTCACCCTAGGCAGAACGACTCCGCTCTCGGTTCGGAAGTCGGTTGCTACGTACGAGTGATGCTCGGCGCGGTCGACGCGTTGCGCCTGAGCGGCCGGGAGTGCGAGAAAGAGGGCGCCGAGCGTGGGCGCGAGGCGGAAGGCGACGAGTCGCCGGAGCAGGAGTGCGGATCGCATGCCGAATTCTGAACGGTCCCGGCCGGGACGACAATGCACGCCGAATCTTTTGTCGAGACTTTGCATTCGTCTGAGTGTCCGTTCAAGATCGGGGATGGCGTCAGACACCTTGCACGAACTCCTCGCCCTTCAGGAAGTCGTCGCCGGCCGCTACTCGATCGAGCACGAGCTCGGGCGTGGCGGCATGGGCGTCGTTTTCCTGGCTCGTGACGTCGCCCTCGAGCGTCAAATCAGCGCCGTCGTCGAGGTGAACGACATCATTGCGTGATCGCGTCCAGCTGCGGCTCGCCAGAGATGACAGCGCCGCCGCCGCGTCGTCTCCGGGCCGGCTCACGAACCAGGCGCAGACAATCCGGCCGCGAGTAGTGCCCCGACACGTCGAGCGCCATCGACTCTTCGATCGTGCGCGCGACGTCGAGCGTCGCCACGAGAATTTCCTCGCGATCGTACACCGGCTCCACGACGTACTGTCCGTCCGGGCCGATGATCGCGCTGCCGCCGCGCATCACCAGGGCGTCGGGGGCGAGCCGCTCGCCCGCGACGGGCAGTTCGGCGGGCAGCGTACCCGCGCGCATGAGCGAGCCAGCAGCCAACACGAAGCAGCGCCCCTCGAACGCATAGTGCCGGCTGGCCACGTGATTCAATTCCTTCACTGCCGGCCAAACGGCGACGTGCACGTCCTCGCCTTCTTCGTGCATCGCTTGTCTGGCCAGCGGCATCCAGTGCTCCCAGCAAATCAAACCGCCCACGCGCACGCCGCTCGCGTCCACGGCCCGCAGCCCGTCACCGTCACCCAGCCCCCAGACCATGCGCTCGGTGTGGGTGGGCATGAGCTTTCTGTGATGATTCAGCAACTGACCGTCGGGGCCATAGGTCAGCAGGGCATTGTAGAGGGTGCCGTGACCAGGTCCGCGATCCACGCGCTCCGAGACGCCGATCACGATCGTTGAACGCAGTCGCGCCGCGAGTCGAGAAAGCTCCAGGTGCGCCGGCCCTTCCGCGACGAAGCTCTCACCGGCGTAGCGCGCGTACGCGCGTTTGACGGCGGGATCGTCCCAGAGGTTCACGCGCTCGCAGACGTCGAGCCACATCGGATAATGGGGGAGCCACGTCTCCGGAAACACGATGAGCCGTGCGCCGGTGTCGGCCGCGCGCTCGGCGCTCGCGACAGTCGCCGCCACGGCCTCCTCAAGCGTGGCGCTCTGCTCGGCCTGGACGATGGCAGCGCGGATCGATGGAAACACGACGTGCTCCGAACGGTGATGGTGAAACAAGCCGGCGACTGATATCCCCCATCATCATCGACGGTCGCGCGAAATACCAGATCTTTCGTCGGTTCGACGCCTGTCCCGTTGAGCGCCGCGGGCGGCGATGTTTAACACGCATCCACGATTCATCAGGACTGCGTTGGCCGCAGGGGCCGCGATCGGGATCGTTAGTGGATGCCCGTCCGGGTCGTCCTCGCCGGAAACGACGGCCTTGCCGGCGCGCGGCGCTCAGGCGCCACGACGTCGCACGATGAGCGGAATGCCGCGAGACGACAAGCCGGGAACATTGATCTCGCCGTGATAGTCCGCGCCTGCCACGAGCGCATCGGAAATGTCCGCAATCAGGGTAACGGGCGCCCGCTCTCCCGCGGCGAGCTTCACACTATCCGGAGACGTTCGGATCTCGAGCGCCGCGAATCGGCCGTCGGGGCCGCGCAGCGCCGAGACGTGCACCGATGCTTCGGCCTCGCGGTCGAGATCGTTGCTGATCATCACGACTGCCCGGGCGTGCGAACCGGCCGCGCCCTCGAGCAAGAGCGCTGGGCCGCTCGTCGCGTCGGCCGCGGTTGCGCGGCTGGACGGCGCGCGCACGCCCGGCGTCCACGCGATAGGCGCGTCGGCCCAGATCTTCGTCACGGTCTGCACGTAGTCCGTCGCGGCGCGGCTGACGGACTCCCAATAGCGAGTGTTCGCATCGAACGCCCGGCGCACGATGTCCTCGAACAACGGTCGGTCAGCCATTGGCCGTGCTCCGATTGGGGAAGCAGGGGCGCATACAATAGAAGTGGTCGTACCAGTGGTGACGGTAGTCGGGGCAGTCGTCGACTGCCACCTCGTAGCACGAGTCGAGATCGACGGAGCCGACGATCACGGTCCACCGCAAGTAGTGCTGGTTGCATCCGTCGACCCAGATCAGCGATTCGTACTGCGTGCCCGATTCCACGGTGTCGGGAATGTCGATGCACGCCTCGATCGTCGCGCGCTGCATCGGCCCGAGGTCCACGGACGCCGGGCTGATCTTCACCCCGGCGGCGCCCTCGCTGCGCGCGTGCACGCTGCGGCGCGCGCGGTCGCAGTTGGTGACGACGATGCGTACGCACGCCTTGGAGCACTTCGCGACGTAGCTCGTGCAGTCGCCGAGCTTGCGCGGCATCCAGCACGGCGGCGGCACGTAGCACGCCGGCCGCGCGCCAGGCATTTGCTGCACGGCGGCCTGCCAGGCGGCGACGGAATCCGCGACACTCGGGGCCTTCACACCCGTCAGGTCCTCGAAGATCTGCTGGCCCAGCTTCATCTGCGCCTGCAGCAGTCCGATGAACGCCGCGGGCACATCGCCCAGCGGCCGCGCCTGTGTTGTCGACGTCACTGTTCCGCTCCGGGAATCGTGATCCGCACCGGGTACACGAGCCCCGGCAGCTCCCAGTTGCCACCGTATACCGATCCGGCGTCGAGCTCGGTGGGAATCTTCAATTCCGCCTCGATCGGTTCCACGGCCTCCGGCTCGACCGATCCGGCGCCGTGTGTGATCGTCATCCTCACCAGCCCGCCGTGTGCGGCCGCGAGATTGTCGGCGATGATGTCGACCCGCCGCTCGTTCGTCTCGAGCGTGCGTACGTACGCGAGGCGAAGCGCTCGCTCGACGCCGCCTTCCATGAAGATGCCGAACGCCTGAACCCGCCGAACGTTCACCGCCACGTTTCCGGAATTCAGCATCGTCAAGCTCGTCCGGACGACATCGCCGGGCTGTGCCTCGATCCGGAGCTGCTCGGGAACGACGCGCAACTGCGGCGACGGCTCGACCTCGAGCTCGATCGCGCGCTCGTCTCCGTCGATCGTCAGCGTGCCTTCATACGTACCTGGCGCGACGCTCGACGGCATGCTGACGCGAACGATGCGTGGGTCGGCATCGGCATATGCCGACAACTCGAGTGAAGCACCTTTCGTCGGGAATCCCCGCATCGTGACCGAGATTGCGCCGCTCGTATCGTCGCGATCGGCGATCACGCCAGTGAGGCTCGCCGGCACGCCGCGAAATCGGATTGGCGCCGCGCGCTGAGCGGCCGTCGTATGCTTCGTCCGCGCCATGGCGGTTCAGTCCGTCACTTCCGCCGTGGCCGGCGCGACGACGTGAACGGCCACGGGCCGGATCACCGCCGGCCCGCACGTCTCGCACGGGTTGGGCCGATACGGCTCCGTGATCACCTGCGCCTCGCCGCACAGACGAATGGCGCCCAGCTCCAGGCCCAACATCGAGAAGCTCACCGCGAAATCGGCTGGAATGTGCGTTCGTACCGACGGGATCTCGGTGAGCCTGATCTCGATCGGCGCGACGTTGTCGACGCTCAACCGGAGAACGGGAATCTCCTTGACCGCGACATCGACCTCGGGCAGCGCGGTGACGCCGAAGCTGTACGTGTCGGGAATGCCCTCGAGCTTCGTCCGGAACGGCTGCGCGACACTGATCGACGTGACGAACGGCTGCGGAATGCTGATGCTCATCGGTTCTCCAAGCCAGTTGTGGCCACGTCCGAGGAGGCATATGTTGGGGACGCCCGGCGTCGTCGTCAAGACCGAAGACGGTCTCGCGAGAAGAAGCGTTTGAGAATCCTCATATGACTTCGCACCCGGTGATCTCCGTCACACCACGATGCGGTCGTGTCGCCAACGAGCTCGGCGGTTGCAGCAGTGAAGGTCGCGGTCGCTCAGCAGCCAGGCCGCGCCCCGGTCGAGCTGCTCGACGCGGCGCTGGCCGCGTCGGAGTTCTGGAGCGTTTTGCGGCGGCGGCGCGCATCACGGAGACGGGCAAAGAAGAATCTGTCGATCGCGATCAAGCCGGACCTCGACATCTTCGCGCCCGGCGACGTCACCGGCACCAGCCCGGCGCTCGTCGAAGCATTGGTCGAACGGCTGCGCCGCGAAGGGTTCTCGACCGTCGTGGTCTGCGACGGGCGCAACCGTCCCGACGACTGGCTGCACAACCGCGACGGGATGTGCGTACCGGACCTCGTCGGTTATCGATTCGAAGCCCCGCCGGGTGAGCCGTACGACGTGTCGTGGGTCGACGACGATCCGGAGGTCGTGCCACTCGGTGCCCACGATGATCACGGCGCGCTCCTCGTACACGGCGCGTGGGCGAGGGCCGACATGCGAATCTCGTTCGCCAAGGCGAAGACCGACGACGCCTGGGGCTTCGCGCTCACCGTCGCGAATCTGCTCGGCCTGGTATCGCCGGCGAGCGGGGCCGCGCGGTGGAGTGCGGACGATCGCGCGCTGCATCTCATGCGCCGCGTGCCGCCCCATCTGGCGATCATCGATGCCGTCGTCGGCAGTCATGGCCGCGCGGGATCACGAATCTCCAATCCCATCGCCACGGACACGATCATCGCCTCGCCCAGCGCGCTCCTTGCCGACTGGATCGGCGCGCTCAAGATGGGCGCCGACCCGCACGCGTCTCCGGTGAACGCGCTATCGCTCGAGCGTCTGGGCCTGCCGTCGTCGTGGATGCTCGACGGCGACGCTTCGGCGTGGGAGGGCTGGCAGAATCCGTCGCCGATGCTCGTCCAGGCGGTGCGGGGGCGCGCGCGCTGGCCCGAGCTCGACACCTTTGCCCGCGCCGTGCTGCAGCCGACGGATCGCGAGCACTTCGGCTTCCGTGACGTCGTCGTCGACCAGATATCGGCAACCGTGCTCCGGCAACTGGACCGCGTCACGGATTCGCGCGCGCGAGACTGGATCGAGACGCTCCTCGCGAGCGCGCTCAACATGGTCGCGGGCTCGCGCTTCGCCGTCGCGTCGAGCGTGACCAAAGGCGACGTCGTTCAATCCGAAGCGCCGGTCACGCTCGACGTGGACTCGCTGGCGGAGAACGAGTTCAGCCAAACCGCGCGCATCGTCGCCACGCAGGAACGCGTGCTCGACGGCGCCGCCGAAGACGCGCGCGGCTTTCGCTTTCGCACCGTCAACGGACACATCCACTTCGCGGCGTCGCGCATCATGGCAATCGCGTTCGACGAGTTCGTCGACCGCGTCGACGTATCGGCGTCGATCCGGCACATGAACGACTACGCCGGCGGCTCCTGGATCGTCGTTCAAACCGACAAGCGAGGCCGCGCCACTCGCCAGGTCGAGCGCAACGTCTATCTCCCGCAACCGAATTGGACGGGACTTTTCGGCGGGGACGTGATCGACGTCGAGAAGATCGAGCAGATGGCGTACACTCGCGACCGGCATGAGATCAGGTGGAGAACGGTACTCAGTCCCAACGGATCCGCGGAATCCGACGACGGCACGGTGGTCTTCGAGCGAACGCCAGCGGGACAGGTCCAGGTGCGCATCTTCGCGCGCCAGCGTTTTCGTCTGCCGGCGACGCTCGCCGCGGTGCATATCGAGCAATGGCCCAGAGTGCACCGCGAGTTGGCGGCGGACGCGTACGCGCGGTTCTTCGACGGCACGATCGCAAACTTCCGCGCCGCGTTCGAGGGAAGACCATATCGAATCGGGAAACGCGCGCGTCCGGCGGGCGTGATCGCCGAAGGATCGGACCTGCGCGCGCTGCTCTCGGGTGCCATGGCCATCCTGTCGCGCGTCCTCGGCTGGGCCCCGTCCGCGAGCGGTTCGTCATCGCCGTTCAACGCGGTCGAGCCGCTGTTCCTGGACGAATGGGGATTCGCGCACTTCGCCGGGGCCAACGTGCCGGCGATCGTCGCCACTTCCGGCCGCGTGAATGCACCGCAGAGCGCGGCGCTCACGCCGTTCACCTTTCTCACCGAGCTCGGACGCGCCGTCGGGAAGGACCTTGCCGCGAGCGGCACGGCGTTGTTTCCCGCCAGTAGCGCGCTCCAGGACGCCGCGACGTGAAGGCGCTCGTCACCGGCAGCTCGGGAATCGTCGGCGCGAACCTTGTTCGCGAGTTGCTCGCCGCCGGATGGACTGTGCGCGCGCTCGTACGTCCCGGGCCTCCGCGCCGCGCGCTCGCCGGACTGCGCGTGGAGATCGTCCCCGGCGACGTGCTCGATCCACGTTCGCTGCCGGACGCTGTCGCCGGCGCCGACGTCGTGTTTCACGCCGCGGCGAGATTCTCGTACGGCGCGCCGCCCCCGGAGCTCGAGCGCATTGCCGTCGACGGCACGCGCCACGTGATTCAGGCCGCCGCGTCCGGCGGCGTGAAGCGATTCGTCCTCACCTCGTCGTCCGTGGTGTTCGGCTCGTCACCCAACCCCGAATCGCGCAACGAGAGCTCTCGGTTCACGCCTGACGACGCGTCGGCCTACGCGGTGTCCAAGGTGCGCCAATCCAGCGCCGCATTCGCGATGGCGGCCGCCGAAAAGATCGACGTGCTCGCCGTGTGTCCCACAGTGACGGTCGGCGCGTGGGACTACGGGTTGTCCGAGAGCAACGCCATCATCGTGAAGTACCTCAACGATCCGTTTCGCGCGACCTTCCCGGGCGGATGCAACATCGTGTCGGCCGCCGACGTGGCGCGCGCGCATCGCATCGTCGCCGAACGAGGCGCGCCGGGATTCTCATACCTCGTCGGCTCCGAGAATCTGCACTGGCGCGAGCTGCACGCCGAGATCTCGAGCATCTGCGGAACGTACGGGCCGCTCACCACGGCCACGCACACCAGCGCGTACCTCACGGCCGCCTGGTCCGAGTGGTCGTCGCGCTTCACGGGCGCGGCGCCCGCGCTCACGCGAGACGAAGTGAAGATGATGGGGCGGTGGTACTGGTACGACGACGCTCGCGCCCGCGAGATCGGCTACCGCCCGCGCCCGGCGCGCGCCGCACTCCACGAGGCGATCGACTGGCTGCTGCGAACCGATCACATCCGGCCCGACGTGCGGCAGGCGATGAGCGTTCTTGAACTGCCCCCGTCGCGCGCCGCGTACGCCGGCGCCGAGACGACATGAGCGGCAACGGCCACGTCACCGTCCGCCGCACCGTTCTCGTGCGCCAGCCGGCCGAGCGAGTGTGGATCGCGCTGCGCGACGAACTCCCGCGAGTCGCTACCGGACTCCGCGGCATCGAGACCGTGCGGCGAATCGAGCGGTCGGCGGGCGACGCCGGCGTGGTGCTCACCGTCCACGAGTGGAAAGCCGCGGCGGCGCTGCCTGCCGGACTCGAACGCTACATCGACCCCGACGCGCTCTCGTGGATCGAGCGGGCCCACTGGAACGGCCCGGCGCTCGAGTCGCGTTGGACGGTGGAGTCTCGCATCCTTGCCGGCGGACTCACGGGAGCGGGCACCACGCGCCTCGAGCCGGCGATGGGCGGACGCGGCAGCCGGCTGCATTTCGAGATCTCTGCATCGCTCGCCGCCGGCGCGCTCGGCCCGCTCGGCGCGAACCGGCTGAAGAGCGGATTCGAGGATGCGGCGGCGAATCTCATCGCGAAGACGCTGCAGGACCTCGGCGTCGCGGTCGATGCGTATCTGGCGAACGGCTCGCGGTAGCGCGGCGATGCTCCCCTCGATGCCGCTATCCGCCGAGCCGGCGGAGCACCGCGATGCCTGCCGCGAACAGCGAGAAGGCTTCGCGCGGCGACTCCGTCATGACGTGGGCGAACATGGCCGCCGGACCGCCGTGCGGATCGTAGCGATCCCAGTGCAGCGCGCTCTCGCCGGATTCGATGACGAGGTGCAACCCCCGCCCGCCGGGCAGGGTCCGGCGAAAATGACTCGCGCGCGCCGGCTGACCGAGACTCGGCCTGTACGCCGGCTCGGCGAGCAGTTCGTCGACGTCGGCGTGGCCCAGCGACAGGTGCTCGCCCGCTGGCATGTCGAGCACGCGACGTTCGAGTTCGGACAGATGCATGGACACGCACGCTCCCACGATGCACGACGACCGGAACACTTACAGTCTACAGCGTCCTGACGTGAAGCACTATCCGTACGCGTTCCACGTTGCGCTCGACGGCAACGGGATCAACGGCCTCGAGGGGCGGGCGGGAACCTGCATCTTCCTGTTCGACCCCGCGGACAACAGCTACGCGTACAACATCCGGTTTCACGACGGTGTCGCGGCCGGTCACGCCACGACCGTCGACCCGTCAGGCTCGATCGGGTTCCTGGGAAATGCCGGCCAGCATCTGCTGTTGTACGACACGAGGAACGGCGAGGAACTCGAGCGCATCTCCACGCTTCGCTTCGAGATTCCCGATACGTCGCTCAGGGGCAGCACGCACGCCGTGTGGTTGGACGAGCGGCGGTTCGTCACGGCCGTCGGCGACCATCTCTACCTGTTCGACGCGCACGCGTTGGCGAAACCCGAGAAGCTCGCGCGACACGGAATGGCGATCGTCCACGGCATGCAACGCACCGCGTCGGGCCGGTACGTCGTCTTTGGCGCAATGGACAACCCCGCGCGTGGCCGCCGCGGCGAAGCGCGCGAGATGGGAATCTGGGACACCATCACCGGCGAGATCCGCCGCGTGAAGCTTCCGGCCACCTGCTGGCACACCGTTCCGCACCGGACGCAGGACTTGTTCTACGGCGTGTCGTTCCGCGTGCACCCGATGGATCGCGTCGACTATCACGAGTGGGCGATCGCCTACCTCAAGGAGTACGCCTTCGAGGTGGACGCGGCGACGGGGGAGATCGTGCGGCACTGGAGCGCGGGCCGAGACGTGCCAGCGCACATCAACTCCGACCTGACGATATCGGACCAGGAACTGATCTTCTGCAATGGCGCGAGTCAGACGATCGTCATGATTCGCCTCGACGACTTCGCGACGTTTCGAATCATCGACGAACGACCGGGCTTTCGCGAGCAGATTGCCAATCGGCGGCAGGTCGCGACACAGGTGTACGACGTGCTCGTGCGCGGCGGGCTATTCACGCAGACGCAACACCTGCTCGGCGCGATGCGCGTGAGCCGGTTTTCGATGGTCGACTCGGTCCACGCGTGCAAGCTGAGCGCGGATCAGACGCTGCTTTTCACGGCCAACCGCGGCCTGAATCACATTACTATTTATGACTATCCCGCGAACACCATTCGGCTGCGTGTGAAGATGCCGGATCTTCAGGAGTACATCCCGATGTCGCCGCGGGCGGATCCACGGCTCGGGTTCCACCATGGACATCTGGTGGAGCAACGGCCGCGAGCCGCCCGGGCGGCGGACTGAGCGCGCGAGTGCTCTCCGAGCTCGTCTCGCCGGCACACGCACCAGGTCACGCGAAGCTTCGTCAACGACGTGCCGCTTGCCGATGATCTCACTTACCAACGCCGTCGCACGAGGGGGTTTCGTCGCCATCGCGGTCCTAGCGCTACCGCTTCTCGCCCAAACCAGCGACACCGCCCCGGCTCGTCGCGACAAGCCCTGCGCCAGCTGCGCGGAGTGGAACGTCCCGCAGCGCCCATTTCGCCTCTACGGTAACACGTACTTCATCGGCACGCACGGACTCAGCGCGATTCTGATCGTCTCGCGCGACGGTCACGTGCTGATCGACGGCGGCCTCCCAGAATCCGCAGCGAGAATCATCGCGGACATTCGCGCGCTCGGATTCAGGATCGAGGACGTGAAGCTGATCGTCAACTCGCACGCACACTTCGATCACGCGGGCGGGATCGCCGAGCTGCAGCGTGCGTCCGGGGCAACGGTGGCCGCGAGTCCGTGGAGCGCGCGCGTGCTGAGCAGCGGCACGACGGGTCGAGAGGACCCACAATACGGCATCGTCTCTTCGTTTCCACCGGCGCACGACGTCGAGGTGATCGCCGACGGCGACACGCTGCGCGTCGGCGCGATCGTGATGACCGCGCACTTCACGCCGGGGCACACACCGGGCGGAACGAGCTGGTCGTGGCGCTCGTGCGACGGCAAGCGCTGCCTCGATTTCGTGTACGCCGACAGCCAGACGCCCGTGTCGGCCGACGATTTCTACTTTACGCGAAGCACGACGTATCCGTCGGCGATCGCCGACTTCGAGCGTGGATTCGCGACGCTCGAGCGCCTGCGCTGCGACGTACTCGTCACGCCGCACCCGGACGCGTCGTCGTTGTGGGAGCGAGTTGCCGCGCGCGATAGTGGTCGCTCTGAACCCGCGCTCGAGGATCCTTCCGCGTGCAAGCGCTATGCGGCCAATGCACGCGAGCAGCTCGCTCGGCGGATCGCCAAGGAAACGGGAAAGCTGTAGCGATCGAGCACGCGACTGGAGGACTCAGTCCTTCGGCGCGCCGCTGGTCTGCGTGCGCCGACGTCATTTCATTTGCCGATGCTCGCGGCGCGCTGTTGCTCCCTTCTCACTCGTAGCAACTCGGCCACCGGCGGCCTGTCCGACTGCGGCCTGGGCGGCCGGCCGAGGCCGCGAAAGATGGCGAATCCCAGAAGCGCGAACATCGTCCCCATCGCCGCCATCATCGCGCTGCCCCAGGTCCATCCCGGCTCCAGGACCGAGCGCTCGGGGCGGGCTGGGTCGTAGTGGACCGACACGACGGTGCCCCGCCGGTACCGTTTGAGCAGAGCCTGCGAGTCGCCGTAGCCACTTCCGCGGGTGAGCCGCCCGAACGAGAGTCTGTCGCCGACGAACGACCGACCACCCACGTTGTACATGTACGCGACGTGCGCCGAATACTGCGGACCGCTGTTCCTGCCGCTGCTCGAGCTGCTCGCCAGTCTGGTGTCGAGCACCGTTCCGGCCGCGGTTTGCCAGCTGCTGCTCTGGACGCCGGCATACCAGTCGGCTGCTCCTTGATAGGCGAAGAACGAGCCCAGTCCTCCGAACATGAGCAGGAAAGCGAATCGCGTCAGCGTCGGGCGGCCGGAGGGAATCGGTTGGGTGAACGGAAAAGCCGCTGGCGACGGCGGAGACGTTTCGACCGCTGAGGTGCCGCGCGCCTTGGCCGCCTTCTGCGCTTCCTGAACCTGCGTGAAGACATTCCGCGCGTCGGGGATCATCTCGAACATCGGGAACTGCACGTCGTTCATCGAGGGCATGCTCACGAACATCGTTGTGACAGCGGCGGGCACGCCGAACGCGATATTCCCGGTGCCGTTGGCAGCTTCGACGACGCTGATCTCGCCCAGCGTGGCGAGGGGCAGGGAGATCGGTGCCCCGGATCCGTTGGCGATGATGACGCGGTCGGATGTCAGGCCGTAGACCGTGCGACGGCGCCGGCGTGCGGCGGCTACCAGCCGGCCGAATGTGAAGAAACACCCGATCAGGATGAATCCAGCGCCGAAGGCCTGCATGAACAGTGGGCCCTTCGAGCGCACGACCGACATTTCCCAGAAAACGGCGAACGCGGTCCACATGATCCCGAACGGGACCACGAAAAAGTCGAGCGGGCCCAGAACGATCCCTTGTCGTGGCGTCCCGGCCCAGAGCTGCGTCTCGCCGCGATTCAGGTCGAAGCGAATGTCTTGATTGGCCACGGGCGACGGTGCGGGGTTCGAGTCACGGTGTATATCAGAACGAGCATGCACGTTCACGAATGCAAGCCGTACAAACGCGTGCAGAGAAGGACGTAGGTCCGCCCGGGCGACAGGTGCGGACGGCAGTTCCATGCTGATCAACGAGCGAAGCGTGCTGATCGTCACAGGCGGCCATTGCCGCGGTAGAGCGGGTGACGCTCGTCATGAACATGAGGACGTTGGAATCACCCGACCTGCATCGAATCGGTGCTACACGACCAGACGCGGCGAGACATCTTGCCGCCCGTGCAGATCGAATCGACAATACCCGCCAACCCCGCGCCCGAATCGGCCGCCGCACGCACCGCCGCGCCATTGGCGCTGGCTCGCGAAGTGACTCGCGACTACCTCGTGCACCACCGCTTGTGCCCCAAAATGGTCGGCGCGGACGGGACACTGGTCGTCGCCGGCACGAGCGACGCCCTCCTTGGTGGTATCGACGACATCGCGTTCGCCTACCGCGCTCAAGTGACCTACGAGACCGTCGAGCGCTCGGAGCTCGAACAGTTGATCGAGCGTCTGACCACCCGCGCGGAACGAGACCTCGAACTCGCGCGCATCGATACCAACAGCGACGACCTCGCGACCGATGTCCGCGACATGGCGAATCAGCCGCCGGTTGTGCGATTCGTGAGCCTGCTGGTCCGCGACGCGCACGATGCCGGCGCGAGCGACATCCACCTCGAGGCGACGCGCACGGGCCTCTCGGCACGCTTTCGGATCGACGGTGTGCTCGTACCAGCGCCGGAGCCGCCGAGCGAGATGCACCATGCCGTGGTGTCGCGCATCAAGCTGTTGGCGGAGCTCGACATCGCCGAGCGCCGGCGCCCGCAGGACGGGCGCATCCGGGTGAGGCTGGAATCGCGCGAACTCGATCTGCGCGTCTCGACGATTCCCACCATGTACGGCGAGAGCGTCGTGCTACGACTGCTCGACCAGGGCGGCCGGCCCGTCACGCTCGACGAGCTTGGGATGAACCCCACCGCGCTCGGCGGTATGGCGCAGCTCTCGGCCAAGCCGCACGGCATGCTCCTCGTGACCGGGCCAACCGGCAGCGGAAAGACAACGACGTTGTACGCGGCCCTTCTGCGACGTGATTCGGCGCGCGAAAAGATCGTGACCGTCGAAGATCCAATCGAATATCAACTTCCCGGTATCACGCAGATGCCCGTACATCGGCAGTCGGGGGTCACCTTCGCCGCCGCGCTTCGAGCGATCCTGCGACAGGACCCGGACGTCGTGATGATCGGCGAGATGCGCGATCAGGAAACGGCGGAGATCTCGATCCAGGCGGCGATGACCGGCCATCTTGTCTTCAGCACCCTCCACACCAACGACGCGATCAGCGCGATTCCTCGCCTGCTCGACCTCGGCATCCCCGAGTACCTGGTGGCTGCAACGCTCGAAGGAGTGCTCGCCCAACGCCTGGTGCGTCGGATCTGTCCCGACTGCCGGGCCAATGACGCGCCGAACCCGGACACCCTGTCAGTCGCAGCGCGACAAGCCACCGGCGGCACGAGTCTGTCGCGTGGTACCGGATGTCCCGCCTGTCGTGGCACCGGCTACCGCGGCAGAGTCGGATTGTTCGAGCTGGTCACCATCAGTGACGCCCTGCGCGACGCGATCGCCGGAGGCGCGCCGAGCTCCAGGCTCCGCGCCCTCGCCGAAGAGGCCGGCTCCGAGACGCTCCTTGCCGATGGCTGGCAAAAGGTGCGAATGGGATGGACAACTGTGGAGGAGGTGGCGCGTGCCGTACAAAGCTGAACGAGCGCGCCGCTCGCGGCGGCCGCAACGGTCCCGTGGCTTCACGCTCATCGAGCTCCTCGTGACACTCGCGATCATCGCGACGCTCGCGGCGATCGTTGCGCCATCGCTGTTCGGCAACATCAGCGACGCGCGGCAAAAAACGGCCAAGAGTCAAATTCAGATTCTGTCGCTGGCACTCGACGCATATCGTTTGGATTGCGATACCGTCCCGACGACCGAGCAAGGGCTCGACGCGCTCCGCTCGCTGCCGATCTCCGATCCTCCACAGAACTGGAAGGGCCCGTACCTCCGCCAGCTCGTGCCGCTGGATCCGTGGGGGCGCCCGTACGTCTACGTGGCGCCAGGCGTAACGAACCCCAGCTCGTACGATCTCTACACGCTGGGCAAAGACGGAAAGCCCGGCGGCGACGGTGAGAGCGCGGATATCACCTCCTGGGGCGGTCCCGTGCGACAGTAGGCTACCGTCGCCAATAAGCAAACTTTGACGAGACTGACCGTGGAAGCCGTATTCGCATACCGCGCGGCAAACGCGAGTGGGACGATCGAAAGGGGAGTCGTCGATGCGCGAACGGCGCGCGACGCCCGCGAGATCATCGTGTCGCGCGGCCTCTATCTCCTCGAGATCGAACGCCGCGCCGCGCGCAGTGAGCGCCGCGAGCCGCTGCCGGTCGCGGATCTCGCGCTCGGGCTCCGCATGCTCGCCGATCTCCTCGAATCGGGCCTCGCGATGTCGCGTGCACTGCACGCCTTCGAGGAGCTCGCACCGCGCGGATGGCGGCCGGCACTCCCGCACATTCGCCAGTCGGTGCGCGAAGGACGCACGTTCGCGGCGGCGCTCGCATCGGCGCCGATCGATATCCCGGCCCTGGTCACCGGCATCGCCCAGGCGGGCGAAGCCGGCTCCGGCCTCGGCCCGGCGATTCGCCGCGCCGCCAACCTCATGGAAGCGGCCGCCGAGATGCGCGCGTCCATCCGGTCCGCGCTCGCGTACCCGATGATCGTTGCCGTCGCCGGTTTGCTGTCGGTGGGCGTACTCATGACAGTCGTGTTGCCCCGCTTTGCCAGAATCCTCGCGGACCTCGGCCAGGCGCTCCCGGCATCGACACGCGTGGTCATCCAGAGCGCGGATGTCGCGCGCGCGAGCCTGATTCCCGCTGCGATCGTAGGCACCCTCGCAGTAGTCGCCTGGAGGGGGTGGGTCCAAACGGCCGGCGGCAGGCAGAGCTGGCATCGATTCCTGCTGAGCCTTCCGTTGCTCGGCGCGGTCCGACGTGGCGCCGCCGTCGCTCGTATGGCGCATTCACTGTCCGCCCTGCTCGAGAGCGGCGTGACCATTGGCTCGGCGCTCGTTCTTGCGGGGCGAGCCATGGCGGACGCGGAGCTCGAGAATCGGCTCGCGGCCGCGCGAGCGAGCGTGAACACCGGAGAGCCGCTTTCCCGCGCACTCGAAACCAACGCTGCCGCGACGCCCACGGTCGTACGACTGGCGCGCGCCGGCGAAGAATCGGGCAGGCTCGCGGCGATGCTCGGTCACGCCGCGAAGATCGAGCAGGATCGCGCGGACCGAATCGTTCGCACGGCCGTCCGAATGCTCGAGCCGATGCTCCTGCTCACGTTCGCGTCGATCGTCGCGCTCATCGCGGCGGCGCTGCTCCAGGCGATCTACAGCGTGCGACCGGCCGCATGAATCGAGCTGGCATGACGCTGCTGGAGCTGATCGTTTGCGTGGCGGTGCTGGGATTGATGGCGGCCGTGAGCGTGTTGGCGCTGCGCCGCACCGTGCCGCGCGATCCGATCGACCCCATGAGCATCATCGCCAACACGCTCGAGAACGTGCTCGCTACGGGCGCGGCGGCCACGCTGCAGTTCACCGTCAACGGTCGCCCTGCCTCGGCCACGATCAACCCGGACGGCAGCATTCTGGCCGATTCCGTTCTGGGCGTAGACCGTTTCACGGGACGAAGCACTCGTGCGCGGTAACCCGTCGCGGTCGACTCGTTGCCGCGCCCGCACCGGGACCGCTCTTCTCGACGTCGTGGTGTCGCTCGTCGTACTCGGTCTGAGCGGTACGGGGCTGCTTACGCTCCTTGGCCAGACGGCGCACAGCGTGCGCCAGGTGCGCGGCACCGAGCGAGAGACCCGTCGCGCGTCCGATTACTTGGCGCGTCTCGTCGTGGCCGATCGCGCGCTGCTCCTGTCGATGGTTGGCCAAACCGTGTCGCGAGGCTGGATCGTCACGGTCGGCCAGAGCTCGCCCGATCTGTTCGATGTGGTCATCGCGGACACGACGACTTCGGCATCCATTCTTCACACGACGCTCTACCGCCCCGATACGAGTCATGCCGATCGTCCGTAGCCGCGGCGGCATGACGTTGCTCGAGCTTCTCGTCGCCCTGTCGATGTCGGGTCTGGCGATTCTCGGCGGCGTCATGCTGCTCGATCAGATCGGCGACAGTGATGCGCGTATCGTCGGAGACAGCGTGCGCGATGCGACGGCCGCGAATGGCGATCGTCTGCTTCGCCGATTGCTCGTCGACGCACATTCCACCACGGATACCGTCGACCGCTTCCGCGGTGACGAGCGGAACGCGAGCTACCTCACCCGCTGCGACACGCCATCTGGCTGGGCGGAGCCGTGTCGAGCGCTCTTGTCGGTCGATTCGTTGGGCGACTCGAGCGCAATCGTCGCCGAGACGGACCGAGGCGAGCGATTCGAGGTTCGGCGAGTCGCTGGCGTCGGGACTCTTCGCTATCTCAGCCAGAGCACGGACCCCGATTCAGCATGGGTCCGGCAGTGGACGGGCAGTATTGCACTTCCCGCGGCGATCGCGTTCATTGCCTGGCCCGACACGACGATTTGGCCACTCGGATCGGTCCGTGACTGAGCGTCGCCATTTCCTGGAGCGTCGCGGGTTCGTGATGCTGACGACCCTGTGGATCATCACGATCGCTGCCATCGTCGCGACGAGCGCGGCGCTCGTCGGGCGGCACGCCGTGCAGGAAGGCGCGGCACGTGTGGCGCTCGAGCGCGGGCGTTGGGAAGCACTAGGCTGCGAGCGGCGAGTCGCCGCCGCGATCGATGCAGCGCTCGGGTCGGCGCCCACACTCGACGACGCAGCAAAGCTGTGGCGAATCCTGCCGAAGGCCGTGCTCGGATCACCACTGGTCGCGAGTTGTGACGTGAACCTCGAAGCGGCGGGCACGCGTCTCGACGTCAACGATGCTTCGGAGGAGATGATCGCCAACCTGCTCGACGCCATCGGACTGGAGGCCGATGCACCGCAGCTTGTCGACGCGCTCGAGGACTGGGCTGACCTGGACGACGATACGCGGCCGATGGGCGCGGAGCGTGGATGGTACGAGGCTGCCGGCCGCATCGTGCCGCGGAACGGCGCGCTGGCCGACGTCCGTGAGATGCGGCGTATCCGGGGCTTCGACGCAATGCGAGGACTGGACAGCGTGTTCACGACGGAGCCAGGTCGCATCTCGCTCGCCACGGCTCCGGTGTCTGTGCTGATGGCCGTACCCGGCATCACTCGCGAGACCGCGGAGCAGATCGTTGCCATGCAGCAACTGGGAACGCCGCTGGCTGATCTGCGCGCCGTGCTCGGATCCATTTCTCGGTCGTCGGCGGACGCTCTCGCCGCCCGCTACACCGACGCCGTGCGCGCGACGACTCCTGATCCCGACGCGTGGGTCGTACGCGTGCGCGTGGCGCGAGGTTCGCCTGCGGTCGCCGTGAAGCTGGAGTGGCGGTTGATCCGGACCGGTCGCCGATGCCTGGTCGTTGCGACGCGGAGCACCATATGAGAACGCGAATCGGACTCTCGATCGGAGCACGTCACGCGCGGGCGGTCTGGATCGAGTCGGAGGCCGTCCGCTGGTATCGGACCGTTTCGCTGGACAGCGCGGCGCGAATCGACGATGCGCTGCGCGAGCTGTTGAGCGAGGCGCCGCGCAACGTGGCGCGCGGTCGGGTGAACGTGGTGCTCTCGCCGGCCTGGGTTCAGGCCAAACCGCTCCACGGGCTGCCGCGGGTTGAACCTCGCAGAGTCGCCAATCAGCTGCTGAGCCAGAATCAACAGGCGTTCTTTCTATGGAAGGGGCAGCCGAGCGTCCTGGCGGATATCTGCACCAATTCGGACGGTACGGCTTGGGGTGCAGCGTTTGATCCAGCGATGCTCGAGTCGCTGGTGCATGCGATCCGGGCAAGACTCATGACTCTCGGCCAGGTTGCGCCCGCGGTCGTCGCACTCGCGGCGCTCGCTCCGAACGGCGACTTCTGTTGGCGCGACGGCGTGGAGCTCTTCGAGCTCCAGGCGAAAGGCCGAGAACTGTGTCGTGTCCGCCGGGCCGACGACACAGCCGGAATGGAGACCTTCGCGCTTCCGGAAAGCCTGAGAACCATCGGCAAGGATGCCGGACAATACCTGGCCGCTTACGCCGCCGCGGTCGCCCCGCGTCGCCTGCCGCTTGGATGGCGGCCGCGCGTGGACGCATCGCGCGTGCGCCGGTGGAAGTGGGCCGCGCGAGCGGCGGTGTGCATCGCGGTTGTGGCGAGCGTTGGTTTCGCGCTCATCGCGCCAGGTTTCCGTGTGGCGCGGTACGCCGCTGTGTGGAACGCCGAGTTGGCGCAGTCGCGCGCGGCGCACTCGGAACTCGCTCAGGTCGAGTCGGACCTTCGTCGTGTCTCCGAGACGCTCGAGCGAATCGCCGAGTACAGCGCCGGCCGCGGAGGCATCACCAGCGCGCTCGCATTGCTGAGTCGATCGCTTCCGGATTCGACCGCTATGCTCACGATTCACCTGGACTCGGCCAACGGCAGCTTCACCGCCATCTCGTCGCACGTGACCGACGTGCTGCCCGCGCTCGATGACGCTGAGGGCATTGTCGCGCCTCGAATCATGGGCGCGGTGACACGCGATGTGGTTGCCGGCGCGACCGTCGAACGCGCGGCGTTTCGGTTTCGGCGGCCGCGCATGATGCGACAGACGGCCCGATGACTGCCGCCCTCCGCATCGGTCGGCGCGACCAACGGACGCTCGGTGTGGGTGTCGTCACCATCGGGTTGTTGATGTCCGTCGCCCGCGGAATCCCGGCAATCAGAGCCTGGGAGGCAGACCGGCTTCGCGAAGCCCGCGAGACCGCCACGCAGCTGGCGTCCATCCGTGTCGGCCGGCGGCAGTTGTCGGCGCTCCGCGACAGCCTGGCGGCGCGCCGCGCGCGGCTGGCGTCGGTCGACTCGACGCTCCTGTCCGGAGCATCGACGTCTGCGATCGCGGCGGCGCTCGCCTCGAGCCTGGAAGACCAGGCCGACCGCAATGCCATGAAAATCACTGCGCTCCAGATCCGCGCCGACAGCGTCGCGCGAGGCGGCATGACTCGTGTCGATGTTCGGCTCAGCGGCATCACGGACGTCGTCGGCCTCGCGGGTCTTCTCCAATCGGTCGAGGGCGGTGCGATGCCGCTCGTGATCCGCGAGCTGGACGTGTCACAGCCGGAGCCAGCTGCCGCCGACAACAGGGCGGAGGCCCTCCACATCGACGTGCTGGTGTCGGGAGTCGGCCTGGTGAAGGGCGATCGATCAGTCGGTGGCAAATGAGGGAACGCGAGTGGTACATGCTGGCCGCGGTCGTCGCGTTCTGCGCCGCCGGAATCGGCGTGCTGCGTTGGCGAGACACGGCCCTGACCCCGCCCGTCGATTCGCTCACAATCAGCACTCTCTCGCATCCAGACTTCCATGTCGACGGAACGCTGTCGGGCGATGCGGCGGACCTGATTGTGTCGAACGATCCATTTCGGTTGACGAATGCACCGGCGCTCGTGCGCTACGATCCGAAGTCCGAGAGCTCGGTGCCGACAGCCGCGGTCGCGGCTCCGCCAGTTCGTCCGGTCATGACGCTCAAGGCGATCGTCGGCGGGCCGCCGTGGCAGGCAATCGTCGACGGATTGCCCGGCCAGCCTCCGGGAACGATCGTCCGCGCCGGCAATGCGTTCGACAAGCTCGTCGCGCGCGCCGTCACGCGGGACAGTGTCGTGATCCAGGGACCGGACACGACGTGGGTGCTGAGCTTCCGGAGGCGCGAGTGACGCGCATGTCCACTGCGTTCGCGTGCGCGCTCCTCGCCCTGTCGTCGGCGGCAATCGGCCAGTCGGCCAGCACGCCGCCGCCGCCCAAGCCCGCCGCCCCGGCTCCGGACTCGAAAGTCGCCGCGCCGGACAGCGTGACGCTCCGCATCGTCAACACGGAGCTCCGCTCGGCGGTGCAGATCGTTCAGCAGTACCTGGACAAGCCGGTCATCTTCACCGGCGCCGGCGCCGGTCCACAGGTCACGCTCGAGTCGCCGCGGCCGGTGTCGCGCGCCGACGTTCCGCGGCTGCTGCGCGGGCTGCTCGACTCGCAGGGCTACGAACTTGTCGATGACACGGCGAGCGGTACGTATCGCGCACGACCAAGGGACCAGGCGCGCACGACTGCGCCGCCGGCGATGAGCGGCTCGTCACAGAGCGCCACGACCGCGCGGCAGCAAGGTGGCGCGCCGCAGTTGTTCGTCATCGCGCTCAAACACGCGCGCGCCGCCGACGTCGCGAACACAATCAATGCGCTGTTCGGCCGCACCAGCGCGCAACAGTTCGGCGCTCCTTCCACGGCCAATCGTCCGCCGACGCTATCCGATGAACTGCGTTCGAATCAAGTGCCTCCGGTCGAAACCGCGCCGCTGCCGCAGTCGATTCCCGGAACTGCCGGCCGTGCCGCTACGATCACGGGCGACCTGACGATCGTCCCCGACAGCCGCGGCAACAGTCTCCTCGTTCGAGCGAACCGATCGGATTTCGAGCTGATCCAGGCCGCGGTGACGCAGATCGACGTTCGGCCTCCGCAGGTGCTCATCGAAGTCGTGATCGTCGAGGCGCGTCGCGACCGGAGCTTTTCGCTGGGCATCGAGGCCTCCATCGCCGACAAGCACGTGAAGGGCACCGACAATACGACGTTGGGCGGTTCGTACACGCCCGGATCCACAGGACTCGGCGACTTCACGCTCAAGCTGATGGGCGCGGGCGACTACGACCTCAACGCCACCATTCGGGCGGCCGTCGGACGTGGCGACATCAAGATCATCAGTCGGCCGGTCGTGCTGACCGCCAACGACGAGGACGCAGAGGTCGTCGTCGGGAGCCAACGGCCCTTCGTACAGGTGTCGCGCGCGCTTCCCACCGACGCGGCCGTGCGCGACCAGATCGTGCAGTACCGCGACGTAGGCACCAAGCTCAGGGTGCGCCCCACCATCAGCGTCGATGGCAGCGTGCAGCTCAGCGTGACGCAGGAGGTGAGCAGCGCGACGACAGAGACCGCGTTCAACGCACCCGTCATCTCCACGAGATCCATCCGCACCGAGCTCCTCGCGAAAGACGGCCAGACGATCGCGCTCGGCGGTTTGACCGATCGGCAGCGTGACGTGCAGAGCGGCGGCATCCCCATTCTGTCGAGCATTCCGCTTGTGGGCGGGCTATTCGGCCGTCAGGCGCGCAACACCACCGAGACGGAGCTTTTCATCTTCCTCACACCGCGCGTGATCAGAACCGACGAGGACGCCGAGCGGTTGACCGATCCGATGCGCAAACGCGCCGATCAGGTGAAACCGTGAACCCGTACGAGACGCCGTTGATCGGCGACTCCATGCCGATGCAGAAGCTCCGCGCGCTGATCGCGCGCATCGCGCCGTCGAAGGTCCCAATCCTCATCGAGGGCGACACCGGGACGGGGAAGGAGCTCGTTGCCGCGTCGTTGCACCGGCAAAGCGGACGCGATGGCGCGTTTGTCGCCTTCAATGTGTGCGCACTCAGCGAATCGATGTTCGAGGACGCGTTGTTCGGTCATTCGAAAGGCGCGTTCACCGGGGCGGTTGGGGAGACACCAGGCTTTCTTCGGGAGGCGAATGGTGGAACGGTGTTTCTCGACGAGATCAGCGGACTTCCACTGCCTCATCAGGCAAAGCTGCTTCGCGCCGTCGAGACCGGCGTCGTACGACCGGTGGGCTCATCGCGCGACGCGCTGACCGATTTTCGGCTCATCGTGGCGACGAACGAGCGGCTCGACGACCTGGTCGATCAGGGCCGATTCCGAACGGATCTCGCGCATCGAGTGTGCGGATTGGTGCTCACCGTGCCGGCGCTCGCCCAGCGCGTCGACGACATTCCAGCGCTCGTCGAGCACTTCGTGCATCGCGCGCGCCCGAACGTGGAAGTGACGCGAGCCACGATCGAGCTGCTCCAGAGTCGCACATGGCGCGGGAACGTTCGGGAACTGCGGCAAGTCGTGGAAGCCGCGCTCGTCATGAGCGGCGAGGTGCTCGACGTGGGTGCTGTCGAGCTGGTGCTCGGCGCTCGCGGCCGCGACGCTGCCCGGGAGGTCAGCACGCGGGCGCTCGTCGAGCGGCAACGCCTTCTGAGCGTTCTCGGGACGACGGCGTGGGACACGGAACGCGCCGCGGCGATGCTGGGCGTGCACCGCGCCACGATCTACAGGCGCATGCGCCGGCTCGGCATTCCCGTTCCTTCGCTCGGCGCGACGTACTCCCTTGGCGCCGGGCTCCCTCCGTCAAACGCTACGTTCGTTGAACACCTTGGGCGCAGTGACACGTGGGCGCAGATGTGAGTGGCGACAACGGGTGCCCGAACTAGCCAACGTACGTGTAGCTGAAGCCCTTCTCCTGCGCGCGATTGGTGACGATCACACCCGCGGCGACCACTCGCGCCGTTGGCGTCACGAGATTCGCGCGAAGGTCGGCCTCGACCTCCGCCGCGCTCCGGCCCGCGTCGGGCGCCACCGTGCGCGCGATGCGGGCCGTCGCCATGCCGCAGATCGCGACGATCACACCGCGCTTGGCGAGATCGTTCGCGATGCTCGCATGCGGATTTCTCGTCGCCGGCACACCGCCGTCGCTCACCTTCTGCGATTCGCCCAGCTTGTACTTGGCCCACATCGCGTCGTTGAAGCCGAAGACGCTCGCCTGATGGCGGACGCAGACGATCGCATTCACGTCGGCGTCCGTGAGCTGGTAAATGGAACCCGTATTTGCCGTGAGAAAATTGCGCGCGAACACCCAGCCCGTCGGACCCTCTTCGACGCTGGTGCAATCGAAGATGTTCTTGTGCTGGCCCTTGAGATCGTCGAGCCACGCGTCTGCCGGATGCGTGGGCCCTCGGGAGGACTGCGCCGCGGACCGTGACGGTAGCGCGACGACGCCGGCGAGCGCCGTGCCGACCGCGGCAAGACGGGCGAGGAAGGAGCGCCGAACGACGGCGTCCTGTGTCGGGGTGCTCATGGTGACACTCGGTGCGATGGGGTTGAAGCGAGACGGATCGATTCGGCGCTGCACCCGCAATCTACGCATCGATCCTGATCCGCGGACGGATGGGCCATGTGCGGTACCGAATGACGCTCACTTCCACCTATCTACCAATCATCGCGCGGGAAGCGCTCCAAGTTTCGCGCGCGCTTCCCTGACCACGGGCTCCAGCTCGGGATCCCCGCCACCCCAGAGTCCCACGACCCGGCGGTACATGCGAGCCGCGTCCGGAACTCGATGCTGCGCCGCGGCCAGATCGCCAGCGAGCAGCCAGGCAAGTCCCAACCACGGACGCGAGCCATCGTACGATAGACTGACGCTGACCTGGAATGGGCGGTCGTTGAAGGCTTGCTCGATTTCGGCCAAGCGCGCCGCAGCGGCGGCGGTGTCGCCTAGAGCGAGGTGATTCCTGGCGGACTCGAGGTGCAGGGGTCCAACCCGCGGAAATCTTTTCATCCCGCCGGCTCGCGGCCCAAGAGTCGAGTCCATCCGCGCCAGCACACGCCGGGCGACGGCAGTATCGCCTGCCGGGAGTATCCCGGGGAACCCGGGCACCGCGGGTCGGCCTGGCGGATAGTTGCGCAATATCGAATCGACCCGCGCGCGACTCACGCCCGCGCGAGCCGAGTCTACCGGGGGCGGCGGATACCGGCCCAGGAGCGAGTTGAGTCCCGCGACCGTGTAGGCTCTGAGCCGGACGGTATCGTGCGCGGGATCGCCGACGGCGTCGTCGAGCACGCGGCGAGCGTCGGCGCCGCGGTCGGACTTGACCAGCGCCTCGAGCCGGTCCCAGAACAGACCTCGCCGACTTGCGACCGTGCCCAGCGCCGCCGCGCGCTCCAATTCCTCGGCTGCTGCGGCCGGATCTCCCAACGCCAACAATGCCCGGCCGAGGTACTCGTGCGGCCGGCGATCGTTCGCTGCCACGGCAGCCCACCGCGCCGCCCGCGCGCGAGCCTCGCGCAGATTCGCCGCGTTTCCAGCGCGCGTTGCGCGGATTACATCTTCGTACGGGTCGATACCGGGACGATTCAGAACGACTCGTCGTGGCGTTGTGATCAAGCTGTCGCCGTCACGCACGACCGACGCGACGTGCGTGCACGCGCCGTCGCGGCGGAACACCCGTCCCGGGTTTCGGCGAAGAGGATGGCGAAGAGAGGCCGGTACGCGCCGGCGTACTGCGGGTCTACGTCGACCGCATGACGCAGGGCGCGCAACGCGGTGTTCCAACTCGAGCGGAATGCCAGCCGGCTCGAGTCGCCGTGAGGCGCGATCATCTCGTAGTCGCGAAAGCTGCACCGACCGAGGCTGGCTGCTGCTTCCAGATTCCTGGGGTCGGCCTGCACTGCAGCTTGATACTGGTGGCAGGGTTCAGGGGCTCTCTGTTGCGGTTGCAGGTTTTCCGGCAAGAGCGCGCAGTACGCTGAAAAGGACAGGAGGAAACGCGTCAGCATCAGCCACCTCCGGGATCGCCATGCGGCTTCGGCAGCGTCAACGATTCATGATGTCGGTCAAGCTTTCAGCGCTTCGGCTCTGCCGGCAAGCGAGCCCTTGCGCTCCCCAAATTCGCGTTCGCATGATCCAGACGCGTGGAACCCTTCACGACCGTCGACACGGGGTGGGAGAAGCTGATCGACGCCTCGCGCGTCGACGGGCTCGCAACGGTGGCGTCTGGCGAGCGACCCTTGCGCGATTATACTTTGCAATGTAAAGTACTTCGTAGCTGGCAGTAACACGAGGCCGCCCACAGATGGCTGTTGGGATTACCACCGCCGATAAGAACCACATGACCGGCGAACACACCCGCGTCGCTCGACGCGTCCTGATCGAGGCCGTATTGCTCGGCGTCCTGGCCGACGCGGTCTTGCGCAATGCGGGCGACGGCCTCGGCTGGACACTCTGGATCATCGCGTTGGCCGCTGCCGCAGTCAGCGTGATTCGCCGGCGCGAGCTGACCGTGACGCGAGAACAGATCGCGTGGCTCGGCGCGGCCATCGCGTGCGCCGCCGCGTTCGCGTGGCGCGACGCGGAACAGCTTCGCGCTACCAATGTGCTCGGCACGCTCGTCGCTCTCGCGATGTTCGGGATGTCAGCGGCCGGGCTACCCGCCGCGTCGATTCTTGCCGCGCGCCTGCGCGACGTCGTGGCGGCGGGTGTCTACACCATACGGGACATCATCGTTGGCGCGCCCCTGCTCGTCGCGCGCGACGCGGAGCTGCACGCGATCCCCGCCGTTCGCGGCGGCGCGTCGTGGACGGCCCTCCGCGCCGTGCTGCTCACCGCGCCACTGGTGCTCGTGTTCACGATCCTCCTCTCACGCGCTGATCCGGTCTTCGCCGGGATGTTCCAGTTGCCGGAGCTCGACGTCGAGCGGATCTTCTCGCACGTCGTGCTTGCCGGAGCATTCGCGTGGTGGTCCGCTGGCTGGATGCGCGGCGCCCTGCTCGGCGTCGCGCGACGCGGGGTCCTGCCGCAGCACATACCACTACGCCTCGGCATCGTAGAAATCACCACGTCGCTCGGCGCGGTGAGTGTGCTCTTCACGATTTTCGTGGCGCTGCAGATCCGATGGCTCTTTGGCGGCGCCGACGTCGTGCTCGCGACCACGGGACTGACAGTCGCGGAGTACGCGCGGCGGGGCTTCTTCGAGCTCGTCGCAGTCGCCGCGCTGGTAGTCCCCTTGGTCCTCGGCACTCGCGCCGCGATCGAGAATGAGAGGGTCGTGCGGCGTCATCGGCAGCTTTCGCTCGCACTGATCGTCCTGCTCGCGGCGATCATGGCGTCCGCGCTGCTGCGGATGCGGCTGTATGTCGGGTACTTCGGGCTCACGACCGATCGACTGTACGCGACCGCCTTGATGCTCTGGCTCTGCGTGGTCTTCGCCGCGATGGCGCTCACCGTGTTGCGCGGTCGGACGCGTTTATTTGCCGCCTCGACGGTGCTCTCGGGACTCGTGACGTTGTTCACCCTCAACGCCATCAACCCCGACTTGCTGGTCGCCCGTGTGAATCTCGGCCGTTCGCCGGGTGTGCGAGGTGTCGATTACGTCTACCTGGCGCGGCTCAGCGGCGACGCGACGCCCACGGTCGTGAATGCGCTGATTGCTTCGTCGCCGTCGCCGGACGCCTGCAAGGCAGCCAGGGCTCTCCGCCGTCGGTGGGTTCGCCCGCAGGACGGATCGTGGAACCTGGGCGGGCGGCGCGGACGCGAGTCCGCGATGAACAACTTGTCACAAACCCACGTGCTGCGTCTCTGCGCCGGCATGCCCGACACCGACTCACAAGGCGCGAGAGAGGAGTAAACGAGCTATCGCAGGTGCACCGCGGCATCCGTATCGCGCGTCGCGATGGGCGCTGGGTTCAGCCTGGGCTTGAGCCAAAGGACGAACACGACGGCGGCTGGAAACCAGAGCGCGAGGATTTCGGGGAGCAGGCCGGAGAAGGGCTGCCATCCAAACTTCCACCGCTGCGCCGAGAGCGGTGCGAAGAACGCGACCCCTTCGCCGTAGGTCGCGAGCGCATCGAGAAAACCGTGCGATGCCACGACGAGCGCGACATAGCAGGCGATCAGAAAGCGGGTGCCGCTGGTCGTCGCGCGCCGCGATGCGATGGCGGCCGCCAGTGCGACGCAAAGAGCGAACAACAGAGAGTGTGTCGTCGCCCGATGGCCGCCAAGGAACGCGATGTCGCCGCGTCCGAAGGGCCGTCCGATGGCATCCAGATCGGGGACGGCTGCTGCGACGGCCGCGACCGCGACCAGCCGCCTCGAGACGACCCGCGTACCGAGCACTGGGCTCAGGAGTATCGCGACGGAGGCATGGGCAATCGACGAAGGCATGATTCTATAACACCGAACGGTGGGAGCGGCCTGGCGAGTCAGGCTACTTCACCAGCAGCGCCGCACAAAAGAGCGAACGTTCTCATGGCCTCGCGGAAGAGGAGCGTTCTCACTTCATGGGTTCCACGACTCTGCTCGCCTCGATCGCAGATGTCGCGAAGCCCGAGAAGTCATCGTGGGGAAGCCAGAAGAATATCTCATTGGCGTCCAGATCCTTGATCACGAGTGTCGGTCGCCCCCAATCGACGCGCTGCGTCGGGATACCGGTTGCCACAATGTGCTGGCGCAGTGGCTCGCCCTGATCGTCGTCGAGGCCGATGAAGACACGGCCGTGGCCAGCGCGGGTCCGCGTCTGGCCGTAGATCTGATTGAGGATCAGCTCGAATCCGAACAGACTGACCTGACATACAAATGCCCGACCCGCTTCCTGGTAGTTCCAGTCCATGGCGAAGCCAAGTTGCTCCTGGTAGAAACGCAGTGAGCGCTCGGCGTCGTCGACGAAGAAGACACTTCTGGCATAGAGCTTGTCCATGATTCTCCTCGCTCCCATTGCCGACGAAAGGAGGACTCCGCGACCCCGTCGGTGATTACGCTGCGTCGTTGGATGCGCTGCCGGCTGCAAAGATGCCGGTGCGCACCTCGCTTTACGCACAAGCGCCGGCGAGCAGAATCAAAGGCCGATGCACGGCATTCGCAAATCCTCAGAAAGGTCGGTCCTCGCCCCGGTCGAGTGGCTCGGTCGCGCTCTCGGCGTCAAGCGCGCGAAGGACCGCGCGCGGTGAACCATCTCGGCCGCGATCTTGAGCGCGCCCTGGCCGCTGATGCCGAGTCGTCGAGCGAGGTCGACGAGGCTGAGCGGGCCGTCGGCGCACGGTATTTCGCGAGCGTATGTCGTGTCACTGGATGCGCAGGCCGCCGGTAATCGGATGCCACCAAAGACGTGTGTCTCCGGACTGTCGAATCACGATGCGGCGGGACCCGACGACGAGGCGGACGTGCGTTGACGTTCGGAACGCAAGGTCGGCGTCGACGTAGCTGCTGCGGCCGCCCATTGAGCCCTCCCCACCCGCGACGCCGAGGTCGATCCAATGAACGGGAGCAACGCGCAGCCCGATTCCCACAAAGCTTCCCGCCACGCGCGGAAATCGACGGAGACAACTTCCATCTGGCGCTGGCTCGCAGATGAGCACCTGGTCGCCGGACTCCAGAACGAACGACCGATCGACGGCGAGGAAAGGTCGGACTCCATGAATTGAGGTGCTCACAACGAGTCCAACGCGACCGTACGGGGTAGAGGAGTCCCGGAACCAGCCACTGCTCGTATGCTGAGTTCGTGGACCGCCACCAACTACCGCGTCGGCGCTGAGGCTTGGCCAACGACGTTGTGCGCTGACACGGCCGGCGGATAGAAGTAACAGCGCGGCCAGTGCCGAAGTGAGTCTGATGCCGGTCATGGGATTCAGGGATGCAACCTCGTGTTCGCGTTCAGCTGTGGGCGAATCGTACGAGAGGCGAGCGCGGCGCGGCGTCCAACGGATCGTCCGTCGGCGGCAGCGTCACGTGAGCAACAACTACGCCTCACCGTTGAGGCGCGGCATACAGTGTGGAGTCTCGAAGCAGCTCGGCAAACCATTCGTACCGGCCGGATTCTCGCGTGATGGTAACGGCTCCCTGCTGTGTCCGATCAACGAGGACGATGGCAACGGAGTTGAGCATTTCGGAATGTGCATAGTGAGTACGCGCATACGCCGCCACGCCTTTCGCCCATCGCGCGCGGCCCGCCGAATCCTCCGGAGCGGCAGACGCCGGCATTTGCAGGATGAGATTGCTCCCACCGCGGAGTGAGACGTTGACTGGCGACTGGAATCGTTTCGACACATCGGCGGCGACGCCCAGCAACCCCTGCACGCCTGGCGATCGCATCATCAGCGTGAATGCGAGTGCACCGAGAGCGGCCGTGCCTCCCACCAGCCACCAGACAACCTTCGAGCTATCGTTCGTCCTTGGACCGATGATGCCGCGCTCGATCGCACGGCGGAGGCTCAGGTACCACGGAAAGGCAACGGGCCATACGAACACATGAGCGACCAACATGCCCACCGGCGGGAGTGCAAGACCCGACGCATACTGCGTTACGTGGTGGCGCCGCGAGTCGAGGGCGGCCCAGACTGCCGTGACGCCGACCAGGACATAGTACGCGTTGAAGGGCGTCCACTTCGACGCGATCGATGTCAACGCGGCAAGGATGATGGCGAACGGAACGCCGAACCGAAGTCGCACGGGTGCCCCTCAACGAAAGATCGATAGCTGCCTGGCACGTCAGCCATGCGGAAGAGAATTCCGATATGAGCACCGGCGCGACCGGCTCAATCAAAGAGTCAGACGATCCGCGACGCCCGATGGCCACCAAATGCCCCAGGTCACCTGCACGGCCAACTCGGCGGGGATACCGAAAGACTAATTCGAGGATGCGGTGGGAGCCGCGAATGCGCGAGCGTCGGCGCCCGCACCGCCATCGACGCTTCACCGCGCGTGATGGCGCCTGATCTGTTCGGGCGAAAGCTTCAGGAAACGCGCGGCATTGTTGTAGAGGATATCGCGTTTCTGCTGGTGTGTGAGAAAGCCGGCCGATTCAATCGCATCGATCGCGAGACCAATTGCGTCTGGCCACACCATTTGGTCCGAGCCGAACATGATGCGGTCTGCAAAGCCCGCCCGAATCAGCGCTTTCAGGTACGCGTAAAACTCCTCACGGGGCAGGATCCAGTCGATCACGGCAATATCCACGTACACCTGCGGATAGACGCTGAGGATGCCAACCGTTTCGGCGAGGAATGGGTGGCCGGCATGCATCAGGAAGACGCGGAGCTTGGGATGGCGGTTCAGCATCCCCTCGAAGAGCATTGGGTTCCCGAGCGCCACTCGGAAGTTCGGCGCGCCTTTCTGCGTGATACCGGGAAAGCTGATCCCGGTATGGACACCAACCGGGATATCCAATTTCTCGGCGAGATCCCAATAAGGCTCGAATGCCGAGTCTGAGGGAGAAAGGCCGTCGTATTGGGCGAGCACCTCACCGAGCGCAGCGATCTTACCGATCGAATACTGTGCGCGAAGGGAGTCGACGTTCACGTCCGGCTGGCCGAACGCAGCCGAAGCCCAGGCGCGCTCTCCCGCAACGGCGACGAAGCGCGCTACCTCTTCCGCGCAGTTTCGATCACACCCCGCCGTCGTCCCGCCCACAATTCCGAGAACCACGTTGTGTTTCTGCATTTCAGCGACCGTGCGCTGGATATGCTCCTCGACCGATCCTGGCGGAGCCGCATGCGTGACTGGATTTGGCCCGAAGGTCCGCAGCGCATACTCGCCCATCGCGTGGAGATGAACGTCGATGATTGGCTGGCGGCGGGTTTGTTGCTGCGCGCTGGCCGGATTTGGCTGCGAACCATGAATCAGAAGGACATCCAGCAGAATCATCAGTCGACGCATGCCGACCTCCTGCTTTGAACGATCTCACCGCAAGGGGATGATAATGAGTATGTGCCGCGGAGCCGCGCGCAATCCTTGGGAGAGCCGGTGAAATTAGAGTCGCGACTGGCGGACGCTAACGCCCGCAATACGTTGCGACTGGCCGATCGACTCACTATCAAACGATTCGATCAGGATAGGCTGGGGCACCATGCCGGGATCCAGCACCTCACCGCGTTAGGCGGCGGGCTCATTGATCGTCACGGTCATATCGCGATCGGTACCAAGCACGAGCTCGCGCGGTGCGAGCCAGCGCATGCCACGGTAGGAATCCGCGACCACCCAGGCGCCTGCCGTCAGCGCGCACGTGGTGACGAACTCGCCCCATTGGAACTCGGTGACCGCGCCCGCCAGCACGCGAGGTACCCACACAATCAGACCGAACAGGCCCAACTGCAGCGCCGACAGCGTGGCGGCCAAGCGTGCAAACACTCCGAAAGCCACTGCCAGCCCTGCCGCGAGGAAGGCGGCGCCGGTGAAATACGCCAACGCCGCGTGCCAGGGCAGCCAAGCGGGGATGAGCACCGTGGTCGCACCCAGATACATGAAGTGGGCGAGGCCGAAAGGGATGAGCGACAAGCCGTAGAGCGCCCTCGCGATGCGCACTCCCCTGTCGTCGGCCAGGAAGCCGGGGCGGTGTCGGTCGCGATCACCGGCGAACCCGACGTACAGCACCCATGCGGCCGCCACCATCACGCCCGTCGAACCGAACGCCCAGGCAACCAGAACGACGGGAGTCTGGAAAAAGAGGTTGGGCAGTCTCAGGACAAGCAGCCACAGCATGAGCGACGCGAACAGCAGGCGAGACGCGACGGGCGCGGTACGCTGCCAGAGCAGGCCGATGCCGGATCCCAGAGAGATGAATGCGCAGAGATACGCGAGTGTCTCGCGCGCAGGAACCCATTTCGGCACGGGCTGCCACACCTGCACGAAGTCGCCTTTGGCGAGGCCCATGACTCCGAGCCAGATCATGGCCGCAGCAAAGAGAACGCGACCCGCGCTTGCGATGCGGATCGCCCGACCGTCGACGGTGCTCGAGTTCATTCGTCGCCTCCTCCCGACGAACTAACCCGACATCCACTGCCAAACGTCACGTCGCGTGAGCGCAAGGTGAGCCTGAGTGGCGCGTCAGCGTGCAGCCGGCTTGCACAACGGGACAGGCAGTCAAGGACGTGGCTTCGTGAACCGTTGCTGCAGTCGGCGGATCGTGACGGCGTTGCCCCGTTCAAAAAACTGGTATACCGAATCTGCCGCGGCGCCCGATGGCCATCCAATCATCGATACGGTGAGCCTGGTGCGCGGATCGTCGAGCGATTGCAGCCGATAAACGGTCCACAGGTATCGAGAGGCGCCTGCAGTTCGCCTTCCTGGCGGAGAATCCGCTCACCCGAGGCGAGCGTATACGACGTGTTCCGCACGTCCTGGGCATGCGTCGACGATGCGAGCACGGCGATCAACCCAAGTCCCAGGGCGCCGAGGGTACGACTGTCGGGTGACATGAGCGTCTCCGGATGGAATCTGTGTCGGCGTAACGCCAGAATTGCGCTCCGAGCGAATCAAGTAGAGCGGCCTTCGGCCGCGAAATCCTCGGATCGCGGATGCCTCGCGGACCCTCGGCCGTCGAGCTGCGGCACTTGGCAACGAGCCGCGCCGGTCACCGCACGGTGATGCGAAATGTGTCGTGGCAGGCGGTGCAGGATCCGCTGATGCGTGCGAGACCCACCAACACGGTGTCCTTGAGTGCCGGCCCGCCGCGCGACCGCCGCACCGCTGCCGCGAGAGTGTCGAAGCCGAAGTGCGTGCGTTCGGCGAGCTCCTTCCATGTCGCCGGCAACAACGCTTCGAGGGCCGGGTCGGCGGCGGCCGCACTGCCGGCTGGGGCCAGCGCGGCGAGCACGGACGCCGTATCCTGTCGCGCCGCAGCCGACAGTGCGCCACCGATCGCGCCGAGCATTTGACGCATCTCGCGGAGGACCGCTTGCTGCCCATCGGCTGGTAGTGCAACGGGCGTCCGCGGGTCTTTGGTGGTCGTCGAAAGGGCCGTGTCCCGGGCCTTCGGCGATGAGTCACATGCGAGCAATGCCAGGAGCGCTGTGAGCGCGACCGTACCGCGAGCCGACCGCCGGCAGAAAGCGTAGCTCATGCTCTCGAATCCTCCGTTTGGCGGTGCGACGGGACGAAGCCCGGCGCGATCGTTGGCTCCCTACTCGTTCGGATAGCGGTAGACCGTCGAGGGCGCGCCAAAGAACTCGACCGTCTCCGCCCCGTGAGCGCCGAGTGAAGTCGCGACCCGAATTGACCCGGTGTTCGCGGGCCGAATGATGCTGGTGATGTCGCGCCGGCGGAGCGTGTGTCGTGCGAAGTGCAAGGCCGCCGCCGCGCCTTCCCGTGCATAGCCGTTTCCCCACGCTTCGCGGGCGAGGACGTAGCCCACTTCAAAGGCGGGGAATCCCTCTGGCTCGTGACAGCCAATGCGGCCGAGCAACCGACCACTCGCCCGCTCTTCGACGGCCCACAGGCCGAAGCCGCGCAGTGTCCAGTGGCCGAGAATCATTGCCAGTTGACGCCACGCATCAACGCGCGTCAGTGGACGGCCTTCGCCCAGGAACTGGGTGACTGCCGGATCGGCCATGATTGCCGCGTACGCTTCGAAATCGCTCACGGAGAATGCGCGCAGGATGAGGCGGTCGGTGTCTAGGTGAGGAATCAGCGTCACGGTTGGTCACGTGTGGGCGGGGAGGATGCATACGACTCGGCAAGCGTCGCAGCATTCATGACGACGATGCGCATGGGTACCTAACGCCAGAGCTAACGTGCGGCCGAGTCAAATAGAAGCGCGAGCGAAGCTCGCGCAATCATCAGAAAGCTGCGCGCCTTCGTCAGCTGCAGCGATTCGTTCGGCGGCGCGTTCCAATCGGCCGTCCGCTTGCCGCGACGCGATTGCGCCTACGCGGGGTCATTGGACTTGAGCTCCTCGGCGAGCCCGATAAGAAGTCCTTCGGGGCCGCGGATGTAGCAGAGCCGATACGCCTCTTCGTACTGGACCACTTCGCCGACGAGCTGCGCGCCACGCCTGCGGAGCCTGTCAAGCGTCGTGTCGATATCGTCCACAGTGAACATGACGCGCAGGTAGCCGAGCGCGTTCACCGGGGCGTTCCGGTGATCGGCGACGACAGGCGGGGTAAGGAATCGCGAAAGCTCGAGCCGACTATGGCCGTCTGGGGTGACCAGCATGGCGATCTCGACGCGCTGGTTCCCCAATCCGGTGACGCGCCCGGCCCACTCTCCTTCGATCATGGCTCGCCCTTCGAGCTCCAGGCCAAGCTCGCTGAAGAACGAGATGGCGGCGTCGAGGGACTCAACCACGATACCGACGTTGTCCATCCGCTTGAGACCCATATCATCCCCGCTCTTTCTTGACCGGACCGTCCGGGATTGTGATTCAGATGGCGTCTAACGCTCGAGCTCACCTGCCCGGAAATCATATGAGAGCGCGCGGCGGAGCCGCGCGCAATCCATAGCTCTAGCGTGTCTGCAGATTCAGCCAAAAGCGATCGCTGGTGCCGAAATAGCGCGCGAGCCGCAACGCGCTATCGGCGCTGATCGCCCGGGTCCCATGGACAATCTCGTTGATGCGCCGCGGCGGCACTGTTGCAGGCCGGCGACCGGGTGAGTCGCCGTGAGTCTCGCTGTCAAACGTTCGCGTCTGCAACCTTCTCGGCATGGAACCGCCGAATGTGGGTGGCGATGTACTCGAGGTGATCCTCGGTCACGAAGTGCCCGGCGTCGAGCCGGTGCATCTCGGCGCTCGGGAGATCGGCCAGATAAGCGTCGCCTCCCTCGGGAGTGAAGAACATGTCGCTCTGCCCCCAGAAAATGAGCGTCTTCGGCCGTCGCGCGCGCAGGAAGGCCTGCCACTTGGGGTAGAGCGGAACATTCGTGCGGTAGTCGTAGAACAAGTCGAGATGCAGTCGTGCCGCATCCGGGCGCTGCATGAATGCCGCATCCGATTCCCAACTGTCAGGGCTGACGAGCTCGGGCTGTTTCGCGCCGTGGAGGTAGATCGCCTTGATCGTGTCGCGCGCGAGCAGTCCCAGGAGTGGCTCTTCTGTCTCGTGCGAGCGTTTCGTCCATAGCGCCCGAAGCCCCGCCCACGCCGCCGAGAATCCAACCTCGTATGCGTTCGAGTTCTGAACGATGAGCCATTCGAGCGCGTCAGGCTTGCTGTCGACCAACCGGAAGCCGATTGGGCCGCCGTAATCCTGGACATACAGACCGTACCGAGCGAACCCTTTGAGCGTGAGGAAGCGCTCGAGCACCTGTGCGATGTGGTCGAACGTGTACGGGAAGGTGACCGGATCGGGCGTGTCGCTGCCCCCGAAGCCCGGATAATCTGGCGCGATCAGGTGGAAGCGGTCGGCGAGTGCACGAATGAGGTCGCGGTACTGGTGTGACGACGACGGAAATCCGTGCAGCAACACGAGCTTGGGATTCGCGGGGTTTCCCGCTTCGCGATAGGCGATAGTGACTCCGTCGACGGCGATGCTTCCGTACGTGACGGACGTGGTGACGTTGGACATGAAGCTCCTGGAATCGACACGGACGAGCCGCTGCCTCCGTGGCTGTTTCGGGGCTTCACAGTCAGTCGCGGCCGCCCCGAGGACAAAGCTCTTCCTCGTTAGCGTCGCGATTCTCCAAAATCTTACCCCTGATTCGACTTCTCCTGGTCGCGAAGCATCGCGAGCAGCCCTTCCATGTCCTCGCGACACGCGGCGCAGTTGCTCATGTGGGTGAGAAACGCCGCGTAGTGGTCGGACACCGGGTCGCCACGGGCCACGACCTCGCAATACGCGTCCATCAGCTCGCCGGCCTCCTCGCACCCGGGGTCGGAATCCGGGCTGCCGAGTATTCTCTCAAGGTCGAAATCATTCATGATATATGCTCTCCGTGACCCGCGTCGATCAACGCCCGTCGAAGCTTCGCGCGCGCATCGTGCAGCGTCTTGTAGATCGCGCCGCGCGAGGTATCGAGTCGCTCGGCGAGGACATCGATCGGAACGTCATCCATCGTCACGCTCTGAAAGATCAACCGTTGTCGCTCCGTCAGACGCTCGTCCACGGCCCGGCGCAGTGCTGCCATCAGCTGATCGCTCTCGAGGCGCTGGAGGGCTGGAGGCGCGGCATCGGGAAGCCGATCCCAGACGGTGTCGTCGAGCTCGACCCGCCGTTCTCGCCATGCCGCGCGCCGCAGGCGAGAGGACGTCTCGTAGATGGCAAACTTGCAGGCCCAGGTTGTGAAGCGAGCGTCGCCACGGTAGGTGCTCAACTTGGCGAGGATCGCCATCAGGGCGTCGTTCGCGGCCTGAACGCAGAGGTCGTCGACATCATCGGTTGATCGACCCGGAGCAGAGGCGCCCCGGCGAGACACTTCAGCGCGTGAAACGCGAAGCAGGAGTGCGTGAAGACGCGCGATCGCTTCATCGCGCACCCTGTCATCATGTTGAAGGGCGCGCAGCCATTCGGCGGACTCTTGGTCGAGGGCGAGAGTGTTCATCTGGGGACGGCGTCGTCGGCTCGCGCGATGTCCGCAGTCAAATGTAAGCAGTCGAGCACGACCCTGGCGGGATCTCGCCCGGTCCCGCTATCGTCGAGGATGCGATCCTCTCTCTTCGGGAAGTCCGGATCGACGGGGGAGGGAATCTCGATGAAAAGACTGGCCAATGTCATGGTCGGCTCCGGTCCCCAATTCTGGGCCGGAAGCTCGTGATCTTGCCGCCAGGTCTCGATGCGCGCGACGGACCGCCAACGCGGGTATCGTGTGCGGCTAGCTAACGCCCGGGTTCAGCTGCGAACGAATCAAATAGAGCGCTGGCGCAGCCGGCGCCATCCTCCAGCGGCGATCGGGCGGGGGAGCGAGACACTTCCCGGGCATCATGCGGTGCGATTGTCTCTTGTAGAGAAGACTTGAATGTCACTATCCAAATCAATTTCGATAGGAACCCGTGTCGGGATCACCCGGATGGGGTAGATGACAAGCGCAACAAGCCCCACCGAACCTGCGCCGTCGACTGGAAAGCCGCTCCATTCACCACGCTGGATGCTCGTGGCCTGGATCGTCATTGTTACCTTGATTGCGGTGGGCGGCGTGATCGCCGACTTGGCGAGCGGCGGCCGCCCTGATCCGCCGACGCTGCGTGCCGCAGCTACTCTGCTCGATGGCTCGTGGCGATTCCATACCGGCGATGACCCAAGCTGGGCGGACGCCAATACCGACGATAACGGTTGGGAGATCGTCGATATGACTGCCTTGCCGGGCAGTCACGACGGCGACGTGGGTCTGCCGGATTACGTCGGCGGATGGATGGCGCACGGTCATCCCGGCTATCACGGCTACGCCTGGTATCGGCGCGCGGTGACGGTGCCGGCCGGACGCGCGGCATGGGACATTCTCGGGCCAACCTTCGTCGAGGACGGCTACGAACTCTATTGGAACGGTCAACGGCTGGGCGGGTCGGGCAGGCTCGGCCCAGCCCCGCGCGTCGTCGGCACGCGGCCGCTGCGGTTCGCGCTTCCCGCCGATGCTGCGGGCACCCGTGGAGTGCTCGCTATCCGCGCATACATGCTTCCCACTTCCGCCGGCAGCGCAGACGGCGGCGGCATGCACAGCGCGCCCATACTGGCTCCGCGACCGGTGAGCGATGCGCTCCACCGCGTTCAATGGGAGCGAACCATCGCCGGTTACATCGTCGATGCGATCGAACCGATCGCCATGTTGGCGCTCATCGGCTTGGCTCTCGGGTACTGGTCTCGCAGCACCCACAACGGTTTCTTGATCTTCGCCAGCATCGCGCTCGCGCTGACGGCATCCAGGCGCCTCAACAATGCGATCGTCGCGTGGACCGTTCTACAGGATCTGACTACCTACGCGTGGCTGGCGAAAGTGATGTGGGTGCCGACGGTCGCCGTCTGGACGTTGGCCTGGAATCGCTGGTGCCTGCGTCCGTGGCGAAGCATCGATGCGACGGCTATCGTGCTGGCGATCGTCGGATTCATCGGCGCCGTGACCCATTCGGCGAGTGTGACAAGCGGCAGCCGGCTCGCGTCGATCGCGCTGTTTGTCGTGATAGGCGCGCGCATCGTCCGCAGCGGACCAATGCGGATCCTGGCGCTCGTCACGTTCGCCTCGATCATGGCCGGGCTATTCGGTGGCGAGCTGCTTGACACGATCGGCGTGCCCGGCATCTGGTTTCCGTTCGGCATCGGCGTGTCGAGGACGCAGTACGTTCACGCGATCGCCATCCCGCTCCTGGCTTTTGTCATCGTGCGAACCTTTGCATTCGAAGAGGACGATCCTATACGATGAACGGAGTGTCTCGAACTGTCGGCCGAGGAAGCGGCCCTGGTGGAGACGCGCTTGGTCGTGAGCCGCGCCTTGCGAAGATGGAAGCCGGCGATCCGAGCATTTCGCTCGACCTGTTGCTCCGAGCCTTCTCCGTCACGGGCGCAACGAAGCGAGATTTGGCGCGCGTCCTGACTTCGCGCCGGTGGGCGGCTGCGGCATAACGCTCGAGCTCAGCTGCAACGTTCGTTAGCCGCCGAGCGATTGGATGTACGGATGATTTCTGGACGAGGATCCGCAGCCTGTCGGCTACGTGCGCGGAGTGAAGCCGCAAGCCGGGCATCTTCGCGCCATTCCTTCTCGACTACGCGGCGGCTCGTCCGACTTTGTACGCACGACCGGCGCTGAACAAGTTCTCCAATTGCCACTGGAAGGCCCTAAACAGAAGACTGAACCAGGCGGGCGGGATAACATGCTCAGGCTGGGACACACGTCACCCGAACCGCATCCTCGCCAACACGCTCGCTGGCAACGATGCGGAGCGGTGGCCGGGCGCCGGCAAAGTACGGCTTGCCGCCGCCAAGCACGAACGGGCGGAAGTAGAGACGATACTCGTCGATGAGACCGAGGTCGGTGAGGCTCGCCGCCAGGGCGGGCCCCGCGACGTCGATCTCACCTTCGACGTCCTCCTTCAGTCGGCGCACGAACGCGTCGACATTCTCCGCGACGAGTGTGGCGTTCGCGCCGACCAACTTCAGCGTACGTGAGACGACCCATTTCGGCTGCGCCCGCCATGCCGCCGCGAAGTCGTGGTCGTCCGCATCCCACTCGGGTCGATCCTCGTCCCAGTAGCGCATGATCTCGTAAATCCGTCGACCATACAAGGCGCCGGCCATGGCGCGGACGTGATCCGTGAAATGGCGGCCAAGCGCGACGCCAGGCGGAGGCAATTCCAGCCGGCCCGCGACGCCATCGACGTAGCCATCGAGGGACTGCATCATGCCGAAAACGAACTTGCCCATGCCTTCACACCTCCGCATTGATGTCCGACAGGGCCCTCGGTACTACGACCTCGAAGGCAAAGGTACCCATGAGGGCCGCCGTGGTGCCCGGGCGGCCAATATGCCCACAGAATCCGGCGAAGCGGTAATGCAGGCTAGCGAGCGTTGCGCTGGTGATGGAGGAAGGCGAGACCGTTTGTCGACGCCTCTCCGCTCGCCCGCTCGCGCGCCACGTGCAGCGTTCGTTATGCCGCAGGCTCATCGGAGGGCGGAATGCGAAGCCCCGAGAGCCAACAGGTTAGGATCCAGAGAGCGCCGACGGCAATGATACTGGGGTGATGGCTCCAAGCGCCGCCCCAGAGGGGCAGCAGGCCGGCGAGGCGTGCGGCCTCGACGCTACGTGTCATGAAGCGGCGGAGGTACCGCCCAAGTGCAGAGTGGCGGTAGGGCTCGAAGTCAGCCCAGCGGAGCAATGCAGCGCTGGCGGCGACAGGTGGCCCGAAGCCGACGAGGAGCCCGGGGACGAGCGAGTGGCGCCAGAAGAGTACAGCGGCAAGGATCGCGGTGGACCCGTCAGTGAGCAGCTTGAGGGGATGGATTTGGTGGTACAGCACCCGTTCGCGCAGGTCCATGCGACTCGCGATCTATGTTGCGGTATGACGCCCTAGCTCAGCTGCGGGCGGTTGGCCCGACGGGCGCTGAGCGGGTGGCGATAAGTATTTCTGTACAGGCGCTCAGCCGCAATGACTTCCTCAGATCTCGCGCTCGTCAGTTGCAGCCCGTGTTAAGCGGATGGTCGGGATCCACTCATAGTCCACGGACCGCGCACTCACACGATCCTGTGGCAACGGCCTCGGTGATCGTTGGGGCCCATCGTCGGAATCACCGAGGGTCAGGGCCGACACTGGACGCCCACAAGCCCCGAGTGGAATTGAACCGTTGTGCCCCTGGCGACGGAATCGAGGTTTCGGACCGCTCCTCCCTCATCAAGAAACTTGATTAGGCGCCCACGACAGTCGGCGCGCTGTTGGCTGAGCCAGCGGGCCTCGCCAGCACTGTCAAGACCAATCGGCACCGGCACTATCGTCGTCGCCGGATTGGCGGCGTGGTGACAGCCACTGGAAATGACGACAGCGAGGGCTGCAACGATCGTTGCGATGCGAATGGTCATTCGGTGCTGGAATCCTGAATGCGCCCAACGCCCAAGTTCAGCTGCAAGCGAGTCAATAGAAGCGCGCGGCGGGGCCCCACGCAATCCATAGCTCCCTTGGGATCTTGCACCACTGTCGTGGACATTTAGAGTTCTATGCTGCTTGGCGTTCAAATGCAACAGGTGAGTGGTAGCCAAGCGCCGAATGCGGCCGGCGCGTGTTGTAGTACTGGATGTACTGTGTGAGCGCGTCGCAGTACGGGCTCGCTGGGAAAGACCACCCCGCGTGTGAGCTCCGCCTTCAAGGAGTGAAAGAACGACTCGGCGCGCGCGTTGTCGCCGCCTGTCGAGCGCTCCGGAACCGGATGGCCCTTCTTAAAAGAGATCGTGCTCCTCTTTGAGCGCCGCCTATTGCCGCTCGAGGGCCTGCAACTGCGCAATCTCGCGAGCAGGCCCCGATAGCGGCGCTTTCGGTGGTCGGTCGCGCAACCGACCGTCTTTCACATCCTTCCGCCACTTCGAGACCATGAAGGGATGGATCTCGAGTGCGGCAGCCGTCTGCACTTGCATCCCCGGCTGCTGACTGAGGCGAACCGCGGTGAGCTTAAACTCGTCGCTGTACTTGCGGACCTTCCGGGTCCGGCTCGCGGCATGACACCTCCATCGCTAGGTGAAAGTGTCTACGAAACTGGTGCAAATGCCCTTGGTCAGCTTCAGCATTTGTTAGCCCGCTGCTGCGCGATCCTCTGCTGCCGCGTACTCTTCGCCGAGCCATGCCATATCGCGGGCGACTGTGGGCACGAGTTCGTGACCAGAGCCTACTGCTTTGCCCCGGGTTACGTAGCTGACGGAATGCCGTACGTCGCCCGCTGGCCAGTCCTCGGAGGCATACGTGTACGCCTCAAGCATGCTCAAGACGCCGGCCTTTACGAAGAGGAGCGCGCCGCCTCCATGTTCGAGACCTTCCAGGCGGAAGTCGACGTCGGAGATCACCCAGCGTGGAACCGCAAGGCGCGCCGCCGAGGGCAACACGTTGAAATGCGTAAAGAACCCGACGCCGCTGAACTCGCGCTGAGTTACGTCGGCTACGGCGAGTTGGTCCCGAAGCAAGCTTAGGGCGGGGTGATCCCCGGCGAGCAGCGCGGTCAGTAACGCCTGTTCGAGGGCAGTCAGGTGGGTCATCGAAGCTCGTAGCGGCCTAACGCCCGCGTTCAGCTGCGGGCGTCCTACTCACCAGCCAAGTTACCGTTGACGAGAGCGAGGCACTCGCCAGCCATACAACCTGATGACTTCCTTGACCGTCGCGCCGGTCGACTGCAACGCAACGTTGGGCGGCGGACGGCAGCGATGATGCGGGGGTCTGCTACGGATGCAGCGTCTCTCTTCGCTGGAGCATCGCGACGAACTCGGCGATCCGGCGCGCTCTCGTCTCGGGTTTGACCGCCGTCTGAATCCGGTAGAGAATCGCGTATCGGTTTGTGCCGTTCAACGTCTCAAAGAATGCTTTCGCCTCCGGATGCTCATCGAGTGCCGCTTGGAGGTCGTCCGGCACTGTCACCGTGCCAGGTGAATCATAGGCGCGGTCCCACCGACCGTCAGCTTTGGCTGCTTCAACGGCAGCCAGTCCCGCGGGGTGCATCTCTCCCGCTGCGACCAGCCGCGCCACGTGCTCGCGGTTCCGCTTCGACCAGGGACTCCGCTTCTGCCGCGGGGTGAACTTCTGAAGGAAGGAATCCGCATCATAGCTCCTTTTCTGTCCGTCGATCCAGCCGAAGCAGAGAGCGAGATCAAGAGCTTCAGCATAGGTGACGGACTGGCGCGGCGAAGCGGCCTTTGCAATCCGTAGCCAGAGACCAGGCTGTGAGGCATGATGTGCGCTGAGCCACTTTCGGAAGGCGGTGCGGTCAGCGAAGAGAAGAATTGGGTAGTCGGACGCTGGAGCCACGTTCGGTCAACAAAGAGGTGGGTGCCAGGCACGGTGGATGTAGCCGCCTCACGCCGAAGTTCAGCGGCAAAGGAATCATATGAGAGTGCGCGCAAAGCGCGCACAGTCCACGGCACCTTTGGCCGGTTCAGCGCCCGTTAACCGGCTGGTGCACGGAGCTATCGCTTCTTCCAGAGGCGAATTGTGGCGATCGATGGTTGCGCGTATCCGACCGGGTCGGAAACGGCCCCCAGCGTTCTTCGCGACACCACCGTGTTCGTTGTCAGCTGGCCACCCGTGAAGCCGGCCGGTAGGCCCGCAAGTTCGAGATAACATCGCCAGGGCTGGATCCCGGGTTCCGGTGACTCTCGCCCGCTCGTCCGGCAGTCGCCTCGTCCCGTCAGGCGTACGCCATTCAGATCACCTTCCGCGTAGAAGGTCTGGGTGAGGGAGTCAGAGGTCGCTCCGAGACATGCGTGAAGGTGGCCGACCGTCGATCCGTTCGCGTTGGTGACGCGGCCGTCGGCCGGTCGGGCGGTTATTGCCTTGAAGTCGTAGTGATCTTCCACGGTCGGATTTGGAAAGCCGGTGCGCTGCTCGGCGCAGAACTCACCCGGGGCCGTACGCGAAAGGCGGAGGGAGCGTACGATGTAGATATCCTCAACGCGGCTGCCGGGTGCGGGTCTTTGCGCGACGGCATCGGCACCAATGAGCGGAGCGAGCGCGGCGACGACGGCGACAACGAGCTTCATAAGCCTCGAGGGGTAGAGAGGTGCATCGTGGTCTGGCTAACGCCCCAGCTAACTTGCGAGCGAGCCCAATAGAAGCGTGCGGCGCAGCCGCACGCAATCCGAAAATCGCTCGTCGGGTTCAGCGTTCGTTAGAGAGCGGCGGTTGGAACTCTAATGGCCGTCAGCGAATCGTTGGTAGCGTGGGTGCGACGCGAGCGTTTGATAAATGTTTACCTTCTCGCCGATGTTGAGGCGCTGATCCTTCGCAAATTGCTGCTCGTTTTCGTAGCGAACGAAGCCTCGCGGATCACAGAGTGCTCCTGGGAATCGAGCGAGGCGCTCGTAAAACGTTCCGTCCTTATGATAGAGCGCATGACGCACTCCGAGTCGGTACTTACGGTTCAGCTGCGCTCCAGTGACCCGCTCGGCAACCGTGTTGCGATTCGTTGCGACGTCTGAGTGTTGTGGCACCGTGGGCTTCTCCAATTCGGCGATTAATGTCGCGATTTGTCTGGCCTGAGCGCTGTCTCGAGGCTTTACCGCCTTGAGCGCAGAAATCTTCTCATCGGTCGTGAGGTATTTGGCGCTGATGACGGGCGTTGCCGAACGAGCGGAATCCGAGCGTGCAACGGGCGGATCTAGCCCCGCAACGCGGCGCAACACGGTGTTCGGCGTATCCTCGAACGGTTGCGCCTGACTCTGCAGCCATTTCCAGACCTCGTCGTCGACGCGAACAACTGGCACTGGCGGTATCCTGTAACAGGGTTACAGGATACTATGGCAACAGGGCGCCGGGGTCAAGATCGAGGACGTGGGCCGATACGGAACGGCGCGCTAACGGGGTTAGGGTAGAGGCCTTGATCAGGAATTGAAGCGAAGCCTGTCGCTCTCTAACGCCCAAGTTCAGCTGCGAGCGCGCCAACGCTGTTGGATGCGTTCATCATGATGCGGGCAAGTTTAGTCCCTGTCACGTCGAACGCCTGTAGTTCCTTAGAACAAGCGCGCTCGTCTGCTGCAACGACTGTTACGCCGCCCGCATCGCGATGCTCGACCTGCGACTCGGATTCAACACCAGCGACCACGCGTGGCACGACGCGAGCTGCGGCAAACGTGCTTGCCTCCACGGACAGTCGCTGGCTGCGAACGAGAGGGTTTTGCGTGTAGTGCCAATTTCAGAATTGAAGCCACCTCGCGCCGCTCCCGAGCATCCAGATCGTGGAGTAGCACGCGGACGTTGTTGGCGTAAAGCCGGTGGCTGAGCCGCGGTGCCTTTCGAACGAAGCTGGGGCCATGAGCATCGAAAAGTATGAAGCGATCGAACGTCACGAGCGGGCCGCGACCGCCGACAGCGGGAATCTTGTGCGGTCCGATCCCGATCCAGGTCACGCGGCCTTCAATTCCGTGCGAGATCGGCTCGGCTCCATACCCGCCGACGCCGATCACCGCATCGAAATCCCACATGCGAACGCGGCCCATGCAGTCGTAGATGCCGAACCAGCCATTGCGATCCGGATCGCCGGGGTGGGTTCGCTTGTAGATCAGCGTTCGCATATGTCTGTCTTCACCACGATATTGGTGGCGGCCTAACGCCCGAATTCAGCTGCAGGCGAGCCAAATAAGAGCGAATGCGAAGCATCTGCAATCCTTGAATCGCTTGTCGGCTGCAACGTTCGTTAGGCCGCCGGACGCCAAAATCGGACGCTTGTGGTTGCGCCGAGAGAATCAAAACGCGCGTCGAGTATTGCACACAGCGCGTTTGTGTCCCAGCCGACATAGCGACCCTGATACCACGCGGCGCGACTGAGTGAAACCGCCGCAGTGAGGACCAACATCGCGAAGCTCGTGAGATTCGCGGCCTTCGTAACTCCAGCCAGGCGCGCACCACTCACGTCGGACACTCGGTCGAATGCCGGCGCTCGTTCAAATGACAATTGCTGACGCGCCCAGTGGTGTCCGTGCGCAACGGCGGAGAGGAGGCGATAGAGCGGCTCCTCCTCAAGCATCAAGCCGATTATCTCGGTGCCTGACGGCATCCGCTGGCCCCGCCCCGATCGATCGACCGCGCACGTCCACAACCGGCGGATACCCCATCTTCGCAGCGGTCGCTACGACGTGATCGACTCGTCGCTGTGCGTATGCCGAGTCTTGTCCTGCCGCCCTCGCCCATTTCACTTGCTGCATCAAGCCCTCATGGCGTAGTGCTACGCTGCGTCCAACACGAGTCCTAGTATCGATGGATGGGTCAAGAAGCCAACATGCGAGCGCTGCGGCTTCAAGCAAAGAGCGCGTGCATGTGTACGGCGCCATTGCCTCGACCGGTTCCGTGATCGTTTTCACGAATGCGGTGAGCTGATCAGACGCGACCTCGAGCAATGGCCAGGTTTGAGCTTGCGCGGTTTCCAGCGATTCCTGGCGCGCGAAGGAGCGTAGCTCCGCAACGGCTGGCGATGGGTCTAAGGGCGCAGTGCTTTGGTTCTGCACGAATGATGAGACCGCGTCACGGAGGCGGGACAAGGCATCCCGCTTGGCAGAGCGGTCGTCCGCGCTGAAACCGGTGCCGTCGCTCATGCTCAGGAACGGCGGCCATCGCCGCCGCGTGGTGGGTTATTGGCGGCCTAACACTTGAATTAAGCCGCGCCGCGAAGCGGCGTCCGGTTGAATGAATTGTCAGGCCGCACCCCTGTTGCTCATGATTGCGGATCGAATCCGAAGACGCGCAACTCCTGATCACAACGGCAAGCCTTTGCGATACGCGCGGCCCACGCCACTGCTTCCTCGCGCGACGGCAGTTCAAGTACAGTAAATCCGCCGTCAAGCGTCGGCGCCCACGGGTAGCCGCCTGCGACCACCTTGCCATCCGCCGAGACGAGTGCAGGTCGCACATCCTCGTCTATCCCGCCGCCGAAGACGTAGACACCGGCGGCTTTGGCCTCGTCAATCACGGCGTGCGCGTCGCGGCCAACTGCTTCCCACTCGCCTTCTGGAACGACCATGGCTTTGCTGGGGAAGGAGATGAGGTATTTGGCCATAACGCTCCATTCTCGAGGATTGAGAGCCACCGTAAGGGCTCGTGTGCGGCCTAACGCCCGAGCTCAGCTGCGGGCGGTCGATTCAATTTGCGCATTGACGCCTGTGATCATGAGATCTGAACAGGCGCTCAACTGCAATGCTTCGCGCGCCCGTCAGTTGCAGCGCGCGTTAGCTGGCTTCCTCGTTGACCTCTGTCGGCCATCAGCCGGACACGAAAGCGATAGCGGCGCTGGCGATAATCCCGATGCCCGACAATAGCGCCCAACGCCAAACATGCCCCAAGGGTGAGACGCCTCCCGAGTTGGGAGCCAGCCGGCCCTGGGCGACGAACACCTCACGGTGCCGGCTGGCAAGAACGCCAACCGTGATGTACGACATTAGAGTCGCGACGGTGAACCCCACAAACGCGGCTGTGGTGCGCAGAGCGAACGACGATTGCGACTGTCGCGCAAGAAGCAGGGCGAGGCTAGGGAGTAGCGCAGCGTAGACGGGATAGATCAGCGGGCCGCGACGACTATAGATGGAGGTGAGCGACAAGCCGACTCCTCCGAAAAGGCCGACGACTGCGGCGCGGAGGACGAGTGGGTTTGCGAGGAGGTCTTTCATGGAAGCTCCTTTTCCGCAATCAGAGCCAGGTAGCCAGCTAACGCCGGAGCCAAGCTGCAAAGGATTCAAATAAGAGTTTGCAGCGCAGCCGCAGACAATTCAATAGCGATCCTTTGGCAGCTGCAACGCATGTTGGGCTGCAGCCACTGCGATCCGCCTCGACGCGGATCAGCCGGCGCGTTTGATGGGCTTGATCTGCGCGTGCTCGCGTGCCGCCGGCCCGTGGGCCGCGTGATACAGATCCCACGCCAACTGGAGCTTGAGCCAGAATTGCGCCTCGACGCCAAGCAGTCGCTCGAGCCGTAGCGCCGTATCCGGCGTCATGTCCCGTTTACCGTGCACCAGTTCATTCACGCGCGGGTAGGGCACCCCGAGCCGCTCGGCGAGCTCCGTCTGGGACAACCCCAGCGGCTTCAGAAACTCTTCCAGGAGTATCTCACCGGGATGGGTGGGTGAGCGATTCGTGGGGATGCGCACCATGGTTGCCGACCTCGCCTCAATGGTAGTCGACAATTTCGATCGCATCTGGGCCATCCGGGGTCCACGCAAAACAGATGCGGAACTGCTCATTGATACGAATGCTGACCTGGCCGCGGCGGTCGCCTTTCAAGGGCTCGAGGCGGTTCCCAGGCGGCACCCGGAGGGCCTAGCGTTATACGTGCCAATGCCCGCGGCCGCGCAATCGTGTATTGCAGCCCGACGCCCCAGCTGCGGGCGAGTCCAATAAGAGCGCGAGCGCAGCCCGCGCAACATCCGAAGATCGCCCGTCTGCTGCAGCGCTCGTTAGGCCGCGTGGAAGACTACCCCGCGTGCTCGTCGAGTACTTTATTCCACCGCTGCGTGCGCTCTTCGGCGGTCGTTTGCTCTATGCGAGTCGCGACCGTCCATACGTGGCCGGCGGGGTCCATGAGCCACGCCGTCCGATCGCCCCAGAACTGGTCGGCCAGGGGCACCACGACGGTGGCGCCACACTGCGTCGCGCGATGGACCGTCTCGTCGACATCGTGAACGTAGAGAAAGATTACGACGGGCGACGTCGCATCCATTGCGGGCGCCCGGCTGGGTAGGTTCGGCCACTCGGCTTCGATCATGACCATCTCCGGGCCGATCTTCAGCAGTGCGTGCGCCAGCGTACCGTCCGGACCGGGCCGCTCGTTGAGCGAGACTGCTCCAAGAGCGAGCACGCAGAACGCCAACTCGGCCGCTGGGTCCCGACACACAAGCCGCGGAATGATGATCGATGTGTTTTCTGGAAGTATCCGACTCGTCGTATCCATTCGCGCTTCCTCCCGATCGGACGAGGAGCTAGGCAGCGGCCTAACGAATTGCGCTTAAGCTGCGCCGCGACGTTCTCATTTGCACAAACAGTTGGCCTCCACAGAAGAACGGCGCCGCCAGCTTCAAGCGCGTGTTAGGCGCCCGCCAATGCGAAAAAGCGCCCCTCCAAACACGATCATGAAGAGCGGCAGCAGGTAATTGTTTACGGCGGCAATTGGCGCCACCAACGCTGTGATGTTGCGGAACATGCCTAGGAAACCCGCCGTAGCGGTAAGAAGCCCGAGCCAACCCACCCATCGAGGCTGCTGTGAGCTGGCGAGCCACGTTGTTGATGTCAGGAGGAAGAACATGTTGAAACTGAGCTCACCGAGAAACTCGCCAAGGTAGTTCCCGAGGTAGGTGTTGAGCCCATCGAAGAGTGCGGTCATGGTGGCCCGCTGGGCGGGCTCTGCGTTCACGAAGGACTGGCCGAGTGCCCAATGGATCGTCGGCCAGCGCATGAGGCCGAGCATCATCGCGAGGGCTGCGGCAGCCGCAAAGAGCACGGCCAGTTGCATCGCGCCCCGGCGGTGCTGACCGAGGGCTTGGTACGCCCCCGCAGCCGCCGGCAGCCAAATGAGTGGCAGGAATGAATAGATCGCCCACGCAAGTCGCCCCCCAGAACCCGTTGCTACGAGGGCGGGAAGAACAGTGTCCGCCGTGCCGTCGAGAACTTCTGGGTAGTTGAAATTGGCGGCCAGATAGGCGAAGACGGCCATGAAGGCGAGCGCACCTCCGACGAGAGCGAGGCCTCCAACGCGAATCATCGTCCGATCGGTCATTGTCATGATCCTAGCGGTGCGCCTAACGCCCGAGTTCCGCTGCAAAGGATTCTATAAGAGTGCGCGCGGAGCGCGCACACATCAATAGCGATCCTTTGTCAGCTGCAACGTTCGTTAGATGGCGCGGACCGCGATGTCAAAGTGCTCATTAAGAGTCAGGGAGGTCCGGGGAGGCTGGTTCTCAGTCGCCGAGCTGGCGTGGACAGCGCTGGCGTTGCCATCGTCGAACGGGGCGCAGTCAGGACGTGACGAGGCTCACCGGGGACCAGCAACTCCTCTCACATGATGTTGATCGTCGGTTACTTCCCTGTGGGTCGCGCAATCCATCTACTGTGCAGTGGTTCGCAGCCCAACTATGGAGACACCGACGATGTCATCGCGCCGAGTGACCGACGACGAAGGTCGTGTTTGGGAGTGTAAGGCAGAGACTGAGGCGGCGCCGGGATGCGACGTGAACCTCGTATGCACGACGGCTAGCTTGTCCGACCCGCTGCGCCTGAAAGTCAGCTGGCAATGGGCGAAGATTGCGGAGAAGGGTTTGGCGCGCATGATCACCGCTGCCGCGCCGCGATTGGCGGGCGGCTATACAGTCGTTCCACCGACCGTCAACGCGAAGGCATCACGCACTGTAAGAAACGCGAAGCGTGGAGCCATCTAGCGGCCGAGTTCAGCTGCGAACGAATCAAATAGGAGCGAGCGCGCAGCGCTCGCAATCCTTCCCTCGTTCGTCAGCTGCAACGCATGTTGCGCGGCAGGATCGTGACGCCGACTAGCCGAGCGCGAGGAATGCGGCCTCGGAGTCGTCAACGAAGAGTCGAATCTGATCGACGCGAAACCGAAGGAGGCGCGCCACCTCGGCGGTACCGGCATTGCCAATGCGCAGCCAAATCACTTTCGGCGGCGCTCCGTGGAGGATACTGAGGCGCTGGAAGTCTTCGTCCTTTGCCACGAGGACGAAGCCGCCGGTCTTCGCGTGCTCCCAGATCACGACATCGGGTGCGCCGCCGAGCCCTGCGGTCAGGACATCGCCCGACTCTGGAAAGACGTCCGCGAGCCGCTCCGGCAGTCGGTGCGACAGGTGCTCGTCGGAGAGGAGTCTCACGAGCGACCGGAGGCGTCAAATGCGCCGACTAAACGCCAGGAATGCTGGCGACGCGCCGCTCGCGGTCGGCAGCAAACCCCAGGCAGGCGACGATGTCCTCGTGACGCAGTTGCGGAAACTCGGCGAGCAGCGCAGCCTCGCTCATGCCACCGGCGAGATAACCCAGGACATCGCCCACAGTGATTCGGGTGCCCCGGATCACCGGTTTGTCGAAGCGAATTTGCGGGTCGAGGATGATTCGGTCGCGATAGTCGCCGGAGGGGGCCATGGGTAGGAGACTGCCGAGGGTGGCAATCGGGGTCAAGCAGATGCCGCGCGAGGAGCGCGGCGCTCGCCCGCGGAGGCGG
>DATISA010000236.1:0-7262 GCA_035469245.1 Gemmatimonadaceae bacterium | reverse complement strand
CGCGCGCAGGCAGCGGCCGCGACAAGGAGCGCGGTTCGGACGAACCAGGACCGGCTGTGAATACGATGGATGAGCACGGCAAACAATCTATTCGAACTCCCGTGATGGGACGACCGTCGAGCAGGAACCCTGACAATGCTCGCGCCATCACCCGACAGACATTTCGGGAATTGTTGCCAATTATGATTCTTGAATCAGAGCCGGGCTACATCCATGAATGCGCGTACGGCCGTCGTCCTTCTGCTTGCGCCGCTCGCTCTGAGCGGATGCAACGGGTCAACCGCACCACCGCTCGCACCGCTGGCTGACGTCGCCGTGTCGAGTGTGGTGCCGCGGGGTGGCGCGACGGGCGTCGATCCCGCCGCGCCGATCACCATCGGCTTCAACCACTCGATGATGCCGGGGATGGAGTTGTTGGTGTTGCTCCACGAGGGCAGCGTGACTGGGCCGGCGGTCCCGGGCACCGCGACATGGTCCACCGACCGGACGTTGCTCACCTTCACGTCATCGCAAACACTGAGGTCGAGCACGACCTACGTCCTGCACCTGTCGCCCAATCTGAAAGCCAGTTCAGGGCAGACGATCAACTTCGCGTCCTGTGCGCAGCTCGTCGGCGGAGAGGCGGTCCCCGGCGGCATGATGAATGGTGGAATGATGGGCGGCAACGGCGGCCAGGGCACGATGTCTGGCCCCGGATGGCAGGCGGGGAGCGGAATGTGGGGATACGGCATGATCCTCACCTTCACGACTCGGTAACGAGCGCTATGACCTTCCAGAGCCGGACGATGCGTTCCGTCTCGACTACGGCTCGAGTGGCACCCGCTCCCAACTGAACAGCTGCCTGCCGCGGTTGGGATCGGTCGTCAGTCTGACGTATTCGGTACGTCCATCGGATCCTTCGACCACAAGCCGCGTCACGTTCTCGGCGACCGGCGTGTTCGGATGCATCGCGCGGAGCGGAGAGCTCGCGCTGAACGGCTGCTGGACCTCGAACCGGTGCGAGTCACCCTCGGGAAGCAGTACTGGCTTGCCGAAGCTCACGGCGAGTGCGCCGATTTGCTGCACGATGGCGTCGAAACCGGCGAGCGTCGGCTCGCTCGGATCCCACATGTCGGCCTGGAGCATCAGCGCGACGCCGGCGGCGTTGTTCGTATTCGCCAGTGCGAACGTCTTTTGAAGCCATGCAGCGTTGGCTTGCGCTCGTGCCGCCTGCTCGTCGGCCTGCGACGGAAATTGTCCCGCGTTCGCGGGGAGCGGCGCGCCCCATGCCGCGAGGTCGTTGTTGCTTCCCGTGATGTTGAGCGCCGAGACCACGACCTGTGACTCCATCCACATGACGTTCTCGACGAAGGTGCTGTTGGCGGGATCGTCGGCCTGCGTCAGCACACGCTTCTTGCGGCCACCAAGCGTCTGTCCGGGGACGGGGAAGAAGAGAGCGCGCACAGCCGCGAGCCGCTCCGTCGGGGTGTAGAGGCCGTTGTTCTTGCTGAACACGTTACAGTCGGTCCTTTCGTTGTCGCCCGGCGTGTACACGAGCGGATCCTCGAACCGGTCGAACTGTGCGCGAATCGTCGCGAAGTACTCGTCGGTGCACGGGCTGTTCTTGCCGGCCATGATGTCGCCCAGGTGGACGGCGGTATCGACCTTTGGATCGCTGTTGGGCGCATGTGACTACTCGTTGGATCGTTCATCGAGCGGAGAAGCGCCAAAGCTCCGTTGCGCCTGTGACGAGCCGATGACCTTGGTGTCATGCCCACGTCACGGGCTGGCGAAGCGCACGTGTCCGAACCGTTCGCACTCGAGGCCGGCGTCCAAGATGCTCCGTCACGCGGCCGGCCGGGTCTGTCGCGGTCAAACTGTTACGGTGTGATTGGCACACTCGTGACCTCGGCCGCACAGAGTCAGTGCACGTCCATGCCGGAGGTATTATGGAGCGAGCATTTGATCTGACCGTGGCACGCACCGCGAGGCGGGCCACGCTGGTCCTGCACGGAACGGTTCGTCAGGACGACGCGACGAGCGCCGTACGACTTTGCCTGGCGCTTCCGGCGCACGTGCGCGCGATAGAGCTCGATGCGCGGGACGTTCGCGATCTTTCAGACGACGCGCGATCTGTCCTCGTGGCGCTCGTTCGAGCGTGGCGGCGGGGGCGACGCGGCCAGGTCTCGATCCGCGCATCGACGGCGACGGTACTGCTGCTCGGCGAGCGCGAGCCTGTCGCTCACGACGGCGTCGCGCTGACGCCGTGCGACAACGGCGATCACCTGGCGTTGACGGCCACGTTTCTCTGAGCTCAACGCGATCCGATCGTCAATCCTGGGCTGATCGCCCGAAGGCTCGCCAGCGTCTTCTTCTGCCAGGGAATCGTCTCGTTGGCGACCATCTGGAGTGGCGTGCTCTTGTCTTTGGCAAGTAGCACGAGCGACGCGAGCGCGCGAATGCCCGAGCTGTTCATGAACGAGACGTCGCTCATGTCCACCGTCGATGCGCGTCCGCTCTCGATGAGCGTGCGCACGGGCGCGAACACCGCGTCGTACGCGGCGGGCGACGCCAGCCGCATGACGCCGCGCAGCACCGCGACGTCACTCCCGACGGTGCACTCCACCGAGTACTGCTCTCGCTCGAACAGGCTCATGCTCCCTCGACCTCTCGATTGTCGATCTCGACCTCGACGTCTACGATCGCCGCGCGATCGCCATCCGAGGGAGTGACGCGAACGCCGACTCTCGCGCCGTAGTCCTTGCGCAGCATGATGAGGCCGATCCCCGCGCCGCCGGTTTCGGGCGGCGATGCGATGCGATCCGCGAACATCTGCTCGGGATCGCCGTGGGCCAGGCGTGCCACCGCATCGCCGAACGCCACCGCCTGCGAGGGGGAGGCAACGTTTCGACTCACGATGCTCATGCGCTCGGCGTACTCGCGCACGGTGAGGCCGGCCGGAATGCTCTTGTCGCTCGAGAACTTCACCGCGTTCTCCAGAAGCTCGTTCACGACCGTCGACAACACGTTGCCCGCAAGCTCGCGGTCGCCAAAATCGTGCGCGAAGTAGCGCGCCACGAAGTCCGCGGCCTCGCTGCAGCGGGTCCACTCGGCCACCACGGCGAGCGGCACGAACGACAGCGAGAGCTCGCTCAGCGGTCGCTCGCTGTCGGAGCGATTCGCCGAGCTGGAGCCGTTGGCCGCCAAGCTGCCGAACAGGCGAGGCGCGGTCATGACCGGGCGAGTCGCTCGAGCTCGTACTCACCAGGGAGCGTGAGCTCGTACCAGCGCTCCGGGATGTCCAGCTTCGGGATGATCATTCGACTCTCCATGGGATCGCTCGCCGAACGATACAGCTCATGGACCTTGTAGAACGGGAACTCCTTGATCGTGCGCGTGCGCAGGCCGGCGCGGTGAAAGATGTTGTCGATGATCGAGAGCTTCGCGCAAAACACCATGACGGCGCGATCGGTGTCGACCTCGGTGAAGTAGCGCGAGTGCGCCGCGCCCGTGAGCCATGGGGCGATGCCGCGTCCTCGCCAGTCGTGGCGCACGGACATCTTGGTGAACTCTCGACGGCACGTGACGTCGTAGTCGGCCGCCACGGCCGCGCCTTCCAGGACACAGTGCAGGTCGCGGTCGGTGACCTGGCCGAATCGCTCGACGTACGTGTCGTGCATGTACAGCCCGCCCGCCGCGACCAGCTCGCCGGCGCACAATCCCATCAGGTAACGGTGCGGCCACGGCTCGACCTTCGCCTCGAGATCGTACCGGTCTTCAGAGAACACAACGTCGTAGTCGCGGTTGTAGACCTCGGCGATGAGTTGGCGGCATCGCAGGATGTCGCCTCGCGACTCGGCTCGGCGCAGCAGCAGCTTCATGCGCGGCGCCCGGTTGCGGTCACGACGCGCTCGGGACCCGTCACCGGTGTGAGCTCCGACGTACCAAGGGCGCGGAGAATCACGAACGACACATCGTCCGAGTAGGCGCCGCCGGTGAATGCCTCCAGCCGGCGGAGCAGCGCCGCGCGCATCTCGGTGGCCGATTGTCCGGCGTGCTCGGTGATGAATCCAACAAGTCCCTCCTCGCCGAACATCCCCTTTGCCACGTCGCCTTCACGCGCCGCTTCGGTAATACCGTCGGAGCCGATGAACAGCACGTCGCCCGGATCGAGGCGGATGTTCTCCTCGGTGAACGCCTCCAACTCGAGATTGGGCGAAAAGCCGAGGCCGAAGGGGAAGTGTGAAAGCTCGATCGAGTCGACCGTGCCACTCCGAGCGCGATAGATGAATGCCGTGTCGTGGCTCCCGCTCACGGCGAATTCGTCGGTCCCCACGCGGTGGACCGCAACGAACGACAGATGACGATCCTCGCCAAGTCTGGCGAGGTTCGCCGCGAGGACGCGATTGGCGATGTAGTTGAGCTCCCGAGGGCGCACGCTGGGCCGTGCCTCGATGATCGACGTCACAGTGCTCTGCGCCATCAGCGTCACGAGGCCAGCGCCAAGCCCGTGACCCGTGACATCGCCGAGGAAGAACCACGCGCCTTCGGGCGACGCATGCACGTCGTAGTAGTCGCCGCCGACGACCTCGGTGGGACGCGTGTGCGCCGCGACGTCGAACCCGGGAACGGCGACGGCGGCGGGGAGGAGTCTGGTCTGGATGTGGCGCGCGACCTCGACCTCGGCGTCGATGCGCGTTTGACGCTCGGTGACGCTCTCCAGCACCACCGCCAGCGCCGAGATGGACAGCGCGAAGATGATCAGCGTCGCCACCGTGAAGCCGAGCGTCGCCGTCTCGGGCCGATCACGCAGGAACGCCCAATCGATGTTGTGGAGCGAGAAGAGCACGCAACTGATGACGAGCGCGCGTAGAGCGATCGACGCTCGGCGCCAGGCGCGGATGACGCGCCACCCTACGACCAGTGCCGGGAGGGAAACCGCGACCGCCACCGGGAGCGCCACCGCCGTGAACCGACCGCCGGCGAGCCAGACCGCCGTGCTCACCGCCGCGGCGCCAAGCACGACCCAGGCGAACCGTCGCCAACGCTGCGTAAGACCCACGCTGCGCGCGACGAGCGACGCGAGCGCGAGGTTCACCAGGAAGACGGACGTGTACGCGTACGTCATGACGAGCGCGTTCTGCGTCAGCGCGCCCTGCAGCACGTAGGAGAGCAGCGTCGATCCCCACACGAGGAGGAGGTCGCGATGCAAACGTTCGCGACTGCCCAGCCAAAGGGCGGCCGAGAGGGCGGTGTTGATGAGCACCAGCCCGGCGTACAGGGCGAGGAGGTGGCTGAGAGTATCCATGCGATTTCCGGGCGGATCATACCACCGACACTCGCACTGCGCCACGCGGCGGGGCAACTAAGATTGCGTCAAAGCCGGTCGCGACTCTGGCCGCCGTCGCCGACGGTTTCCATTTTCGCTATCCTTTGGCACTTCCCCTCGCGCAGGAACTCCGCATGTCGACCACGCTCCCCGATGCGCCACCGCAGGATCGGCGCGCGCACAGCCTACGGCCGCTCTGCATCGATGCGGCCGAGGCGCACGCGCGCGGCTGGGTGACGTACGAGGCCGACAGCACGGCAGTGGTCGCGTGCGAGGCGCTGACGCGCGCTACGGAAAAGCCGGTGATGCGAGTCACGCCGGACCGTCAGTACCCGGCGGTGCGCGCGACGTTCGATGATCTGAACAAGGCGCTATCCTCGCTCGCCAACTCCCCGCGCGCCGAGGACGGAAAAACGCTTCGGCAGCTCTACGACGAAGAAGTGGAGCGCTACGAACAGCTCGTCGCACAGGCGCAGGCCGGCGGAAAGCTCGAACCGGACTACGGCACGTACGTCCTGGACCACGCTCGCGGCGATCTCTATCTCGTTGCGCCCGAGCGATGGCACCGCCTTGCGCTCGTCACGAGCAACTCGAAGCTGCTCACGGATCCGGCTCGCGCGCTCACCTGGGCGGAGATTCGTGCACGGCTGGAACGTGCCGTGATCGGATTCGTCGGCGTGAGCGTCGGCGGCAATCTCCTCGAGGGGTGGCTGCGTGAGGCTCGGCCGCGCCGTGTGAAGGTCGCGGACCCCGATTGGGTGGAGCTCACGAACCTCAATCGCGGCGAGCGCATGTCGCTCCGCCACGTCGTGGCCCCACGGTCGGCACGGTTCGATCCCGCGAACCCATACGACGTCCCGCGCATCGCCAAAGCCGAGTACATCGCGTACGAGCAGCAGCTGGTCGATCCGTATCTCGACGTGGACGTCTACAGGGAAGGGATCACGCGCGAGAACATCGAGCGCTTCTTCGGCGGCGACAACGGGGAGCCACCGATCGATATCCTCGTCGAGGAGATGGACAACCTCGATCTCAAGATCCTCGTCAGGCAGGTGGCTCGCGAACGGGGCGTGGACGTGATCATGCTGAGCGACTTTGGTCACCAGGCCCACCTGATGTGGAACGCATATAGCGAGCGCCGCGACGCGCCCCTTGGGCTTCGCACCGACGATGCGTCGCTGCTCCGCGCGCTCGAGGCCACGAAGCATGGCAGCCGCGCGGAAGTCTTCCAGTTCGTGGGAAGCCTGTGCGGAGCCGATTTCGCGAGCGATCAGTTCGCCGCCTGGATCGCCGGTGAAGGGGAACAGCCGACCGGGAGTCTTCCGCAATCCGGCGCAACGGCCATGGCATCGGGAGCAATCGGCGGAAAGGAGATCGCGCTTCGCGTGCTCGGGCACCCGGTGCCGCCTACGGGCCGCGTGGTGTACGACCTCCTGCATCGCGAGGTGCGCACCTAGGGCATGCAGACCGACGAGACGCGCGACGTCCCCGAAGGCGTTGCATTCGATTCGTGGCGGCTCGCGGTACTGGCCTCCGACGAGTTCGTGACCGCGGGCGGGAGCGCGTCGCCAACCGACGCACAGCTCCGCTACCTCGCGTCCCTCGCGCTGCTCGCGCCGAGCACGCACAACACCGTCCCGCTGCGCATGCGCGTCGACGCTCCGGCAGGCGCGCTCGATTTCGCGCTGGACCGCCGGGCCATCCTGCCGCAGTCGGATGCGGTCGGTCGCCAGGCGACCGTCAGTCTCGGGTCCGCGCTCGCCAACGCCGTGCTGGCGGCCGAGGCCTACGGCTTCGCGGCGACGATCGAGCTTCGCTCGGACGCCGAACGGCTCCTGCGTCCAGCCGTCGAAGGATGCGACCCGATCGTGCCCGTGGCGAGACTCGCGCTCGCGCGCGCGACATCGGGTTCCGCGCCGCGCGACCTGGGGGTCGTCGATGCGATGCTGCGGCG
>DATISA010000235.1:0-18000 GCA_035469245.1 Gemmatimonadaceae bacterium | reverse complement strand
TGGGATCAATGGGGCGTCAGTAGCCGCATTCTCAACCCGTCGGATACGACGATCAAATTCATGGAAGACGTTCTGACGGAAGTGATGGCGCTCTTTCCGGGCGCGTACATCCACACCGGCGGGGACGAGGCCACGAAGACGGAGTGGAAAGCGAGCCCGCGCGCGCAGGCGCGAATCAGAGAGCTCGGGCTCAAGGATGAAGACGAGCTGCAGAGCTGGTTCACCAAGCAGATCGACGACTTCCTGGCGTCGCACGGCCGGCGGCTCGTCGGCTGGGACGAAATCCTTCAGGGTGGACTGGCTCCCAACGCGGTCGTGATGTCGTGGCGCGGAACGGCCGGCGGAATCGCCGCCGCGCGCGCCGGTCATGACGCGGTCATGGCGCCGGGCAGCCACACTTACTTCGATAAGTACCAGTCTCTCGACCAAAGCGCCGAGCCGCTTGCCATCGACGGCTACCTGCCGATCGACTCCGTGTACGCGTACGAGCCTGTTCCGGCTGGGCTCGAGCCGCAGTTCGCGAAGCACATCCTTGGCGCGCAAGGCCAGGTCTGGACCGAGTACATCGAGGGTCCCAAGAACGTCGAGTACATGGCCTATCCGCGCGTCTCCGCGCTGGCCGAGGTGTTGTGGACGCCAGCGGATCGTCGGGGCTTTCCCGACTTCACGCGCCGCCTGGCAACGCACGAACGGCGACTCGATGCACTCGACGTGAACTATCGTCGCGGCGACGGGGCCGCGGTGCCGGCGAATGTTCCCCGGTCCTCTGATGCTTCCGATTTTCCGTGGCCGACTGGGACGTTTTCGATTCTGGCGTACGATCCGCAAACTGGAGAGATCGGCGGCGCGGTGCAGTCTCGTGTCTTTTCCGCCGGTAACGGGGTCTTATGGGCGGAAGCCGGAGTCGGCGCCGCCGCGACGCAGGCGATTGTCGACGTGAGCTACGGCCGACAGGCGCTGGAATTGTTGCGACAGGGTATGAGCGCGGAGCAGGTGGTGAAGAGTGTGTGGGACCGCGATCCGGATCCGCGACCGCAGGACTGGTCAAAGCAAGGAAACATTCTCGCCAGCTCGGCCGTAGTCGACAGCATGGTGGCATTCTACGAGCGGACCCCTGGCCATCTCGCGTACCGCTTGCTCGCCGCGCTCGAAGGCGGGCAACTCGCCGGCGGGGATTCGCGCGGAATGGAATCGGCCGCGATGCTCATCCTGAAGAAGAATGGCGGTGTCTGGCTGCACAACGACACCGTGCTCCGCCTGCAAGTCGATGACAATCCTGAGCCCATCAAGGAACTCCGCCGGCTCGTCGAAAAGGCAGCCTCGGTCCGTCAAATCCCACGTGCGCCGTAGCGCCGCCCGCTGGCGGTTCTCGCGATCAGCCGCCGGCGTCCCTCCCAGATCGCGACATCCCAGGAGCCGTCGTGAGCAGGATCGAATCGTTTGATCGAGCCTTCGCACGTCGTACGTGCGTGGCGGTTGCCGCGCTCGTCGCGTTGTCGTCGCCCGCATACGGCCAGGTCGGGTCGACGATGCAAGAGCAACACATGGTTCGCGTTGGTTTCGGTGGGGGCGTGACCGTGCCCGTGTCGGACGCGCGCGATGCGTTCAAGGACGGTGTGAATGGCACGGGCTTCGTGCTCGTGCATCTGACGCAAGGATTGCCCGCGCTTCGCTTCGCGTTCAGCTACGATCGCTTCAAGCTCAAACCGATCAGCGGCGTCACGCCGGCGACCGGCGAGGACGATGCGGGTCATAGCCAGGTCCTCGGCGGTACCGCCGGCATCAAGCTGCACCTGGTTCCGGGCCCGGTTCGTCCGTTCGTGATGGCCGGGCTCGGCGCGTTCAACGTGCGGGAGCTGGTGAACGCCACCAGCGGATCGACCACCACGTCGCAGACCAACTTCGGCGTCGACGGTGGCGCAGGTGTCGAGATCAAGATCGGCCGCATCGCGGCCTTCGTCGAAGGACGTATCCAGAACGTCTACACCAAGAGCGGCGGATTGGTCAACAAGAATTCGATCCAGTCGATTCCCGTTACGTTCGGGCTGCTGTTCTGAGATCTCTCATCACGGGATCGGGCGCTGACGATTCTTCATCAGCGCCTCGATCTCGGCGATCTCCCGCGGCGCGCTGCTGATGCGCTCGAGTCCCGTTGGCGTGACGACGTAGTCGTCCTCGATGCGCACGCCCGTGTTCTCGTAGCGCGCGACGATCGGCTTCACCTTGGCGATGAACGCACGATTCTTCGGCGTGTCCGGCAGCGCGTCGAGCATCCGCAAGCTCACGTACACGCCCGGTTCGATCGTGAACACGTCCCCCGGTTTGTACGTGCGGTCGCCGTACGAGAACTGCGCCGGGTCGTGCACGGCGAGCCCGAGGCCGTGGCTGATGCCGTGGATCATCCAGAGCATCGCCTGCCGGCACGACGCGGGCGTGCGCGTGCAGTCAGCGGTCCAGGGCGGATCGAACGCGGCGTCGACGCTCTCGATGAGGCCGAGCGCGGCGAGCCCGCGCGCCCGCACGGCGACCGATGAATCCTGCGCCGCCTGTGCCGATTTCCCTGGTCCCGCCATCTTCTCGGCCGCCGCCTGCGCATCGCGGACGATCTGATACATCTGCCGCTGCTCGCGCGTGAACGTGCCGCTCACCGGAATCGTGCGCGTAATGTCGGCGGCGTAGCCCTCGTACTCGGTCGCGGCGTCGATCACGACGAGATCGCCCGGTTTCGTCTCACCGTGGTCCTTCATGTAGTGCAGTTGCGTCCCGTTTAGGCCGGAGCCGACGATCGAGCCGTACGCGGGTCGCGATCCGCCGAGCCGCGTGAAGGTGTACTCGAGCGCCGCCTGCAACTCGTACTCGTGATGCGGCAACGGCGCCGTCATCGCCGCGCGATGGCCCTCCGAGCTGATCTCCGCCGCTTTGCGCAGGAGCGCGATCTCGGCGTCCGATTTGCGCGCACGGAGCTGGTCGACGATCAGGTGCGCGTTCTTCACCGTCAGTCCGGGATGACGCTCGGCCGCCCGACGCACGAACATTCGGCCGCGGGTGAGACTGTCGGCGCGGGCGAAGTCGGCGTCCTCGAAGTCGTCCAGTGTATAAAACGGCAGCCCGGTCGCCGCGAGCGAGTCGGCCACGGCGGCGAGCGCCGCGAATTGTCTCGCGAGCAGGCCGTGCTGCGCCCGCACCGCCGCCGAATCCGGACGCCATCCATAGTAGAACGCGGCGCGGGGGTCCGCGGGTGTCACGAACAACGTCGTTGTGCCGCGGCCCTGATGTACGACCATCAGCATCGCCGCGTCGGGCTCATCGAAGTTCGTCAGGTAGTGAAACGCTGGCAGTTGATGAAACGGGCCGAAATCCGTGATCGGCGTCCGCCCGCCGAACGCGATCACGACACCGCTGTCGATGCGATTGGCCAGCGAGTCACGGCGCGTCGCGAACTCACGCTCGGTGATTTGTGCCCCGAGCACCGGCGCGGCGGCCAGCGTCAACACGACGAGTCGCCACACTGTGGAGCACCGCGATGCGCCTGCCTTTGGTCTGGTCATGGATTCGATTTGGCGTTTTCGGGCAGCAACACGAACCGGGCGTAGTTGCTTTCGTTGAAGTAGGTCTTGGCCGCCTGCTGAATCTGCGCGCCGGTGAGGTTCTTCACCATCGCATCGTACACGTCGAGCAGGCCGCCAATGTCTTCGCCGGCTTGGTCCCGGCCGAGGATATTCACCAGCCAGTAGCCGTTCTGCTTCACTTCGACTTCACGCGCGCGCGTGAGCTGCTCCTTCACCTTCGCCACGTCGGCCGCCGTCGGCCCGTTCGCCTTGAGCGAGTCGATCAGCGCGAACACGCTCTTCGTGAGCTTCTCGACGTTGTCCGGTGCAGAGTTGAACTGTACGGAGATCGCGTACTCCTGTCGCGGCGTGCGAGCGCACGACCCGCCGGCGCTCGGACTGTACGCGCCGCCGAGCTGCTCCCGCAGTGTCTCGTTCAACTTGATCTGGAACAATTCCATCAGCGCCCGGATCTCGAACCGCGTCTCCGGCGCGTACTTGCAGGCCCCGGTGAACTCCAGAATGGTGTTCGCTTTCGGCTCCACGCCCTTGTGGACCGCCTTCTCGACGATTCCCGTGGGCGGCGCGCCGCCATTGTCGCGGAAGGTCTCGCTGCGGTGTGTCGCGGGAAGCGACGCCAGGTACCGCTCGACGAGCGGCTTGAGCGCCACGGTGTCGACGTTTCCGACCACTGCGAAGGTGAAGTCGCTCGCGTCGGCGAAGCGCGTCCGGTAGAACGCGAGCGCGCTGTCCGGATTCACCTCGGCGAACGTGGCGGCGGTGATCGGTCGCGCGCGGAAGTTGTGCTGCGACATCGTCCAGCCCACGGTGTCGCTGAACACCTGATCGGGATCCGCGCCGCGGTTGGCCAGGAACGGCCCGACCTGGTTTTTGAACGCCTGGTACGCTGCCGTGTCGAGACGCGGTGCGGTGAAGCTGAGATAGACCAGCTGGAAGAGCGTCTCGAGGTCCTTCGGCGACGCCCGCCCGTTCAATCCTTCGCTCGTGGCGGCAATCGCCGGACTCACGCTCGCTACCTTGCCGGCAAGCTTCTTTCCCAGATCGACGAGGTTGAAGCTTCCGATACCGCTCAGCGACACGATCTGCGACGCGAGCGCGGCGGACATGTACGAAGCGTCCGCGGCGAGCGACGTGCCACCCGGACTCGACGCGCCGAACAGCACTTCGTCGGCCTTGAAGTCGGTCGGCTTCACCAGCACGCGCGCGCCGTTCGACAGCGTCCACACCGCCACTCCGACGTTCGGAATCGTCCGGCCGCTCACGATCTTGCCGGACTGCGGCTCGCGATCGAGAAGCGCCTGGCCGGAAAGGTTCTCCGTGTACGCGGTCACGCGCTCGCGCGCCGCACGGTCGAACACCGCGAGCAGCTCGGCGCGTGTCGGAATCTTGACGCTGTCTTTCTGTGGGGACTGGGCGATGATGATCCGATTCTCGTCGGTGATCCATCCGCTGGCGAGCTTGTTCACGTCGGCCAGGTTAATCGTCGGTACGAGTTGCTCGGCGAGCTTGTACTCGTACTCGATCCCGGGTATCGGCTCCGCGTTCAGATAGTGGCCGACGTACTCCTCCACGAACGCCGCCGATTGCGTCTTGTCACGCTCGGCGTAGGCGCGCTCGTATCCGCGCAGCATGTTCTGCTTCGCGCGGTCCAGCTCCGACTGCAGGAATCCGAACTCGTCGACCCGCTTGGCCTCAGTAAGCAGAGCCTCGAGCCCGCGCTCGATCGCGCCGTCCTTGACGTTCGCCGACAAGGTGAATGCATCCGTCGCGCGCCCGATGAAGTTGCCTTTCGACGCGTTCGCGCCAAGGAATGGCGCGTCGGGCTTCTGCGAAATCTCCTCGAGCCGGTTGTTGAGCATGGTGAGGTACAACCGCTCCATCAGATCGCGCCGATAGTCGCCCACGGTGCGCGTCTTTTCTACAGGCAGTTTGAACGTGAGATCGACGTCGGAGCTCGTCGCCTCCTTGTCCGAGGCGATCGCGATCAACGGCTCCTTGTTCGCCGGCACCGTCGCGAGCCCGCGCTTGGGGGCGTTCACCGCCTTCGGGATCGACGCGAAGTGCTTTCTGATCTGCGCCTCGATCTGCGCGGGATTGAAGTCGCCCACCGCAATCACCGCCTGGAGATCCGGTCGGTACCACGTCTTGTAGAACGACCGCAATCGCGCCGGCGTCGCGGACATGATGCTTTGCTCGTTCCCGATCGGCAGGCGCTCGGCGTACTTCGACCCTCGCAACGCGATCGGCAGCCATTGATGCAGCATGCGGTCGCCCGCGCCCTTGCCGAGCCGCCACTCTTCGCGCACCACGCCACGCTCGTTCACGACTTCGGTCGAGTCGAACACCTGTCCGTGCGCCCAATCCTCGAGAATCGTGAACGCCTGCTCCACGATGCGCGCCGTGTCGGTCGGGATCGGGAGGATGTACACCGTCTCGTCGAACCCCGTGTAGGCGTTCAGGTCCGCGCCGAACCGAACGCCGATCGACTGCAGGTACTTGACGAGATCGTTCTTGGCGAAGTGCGTCGTGCCATTGAACGCCGTGTGCTCGACGAAATGCGCGAGTCCGAGCTGCTCGTCGTTCTCGAGCACCGCTCCCGCGTTCACTACCAAACGCAGCTCGGCCCGCTTTTCTGGCTTTTTGTTCTGCCGGATGTAGTACCGGATCCCGTTCGGCAGCGTGCCGATTCGTACCTTGGGATCGACCGGAAGCGGAGCCGAAAGTCCGGGCCCGCGCGCTGCGGCCGGGGCCGCCGCTTTGGGTTGCTGCGCGGCAGCGTGAGTCGCGAGCGCGGCGACGAGCGCGAGGGGCAGAATTCCACGAGACATGGCTGGCGGGGCTTGAGGAGCTGAGCGGCGCGAGAATCGAAGTATGAGAGCACGATCGGCGTGCGGCAACGACCTTTGTACCCGATCTCGGTCGCCTCGTTCGTGGTGAATGCCGAATCGCCTTGACACGAATGCCCGTTGCTCGGCGGCGGCGGGCCGGACAACTTCAGCATCACCCCTGCACTTCCCGAGGACGTGAATGCGTTTCCGAACGTTGATCGCGGCGGCCGTCGTCGTCGCCGCCCCGATGGCTGCCACGACCGCGCAGCGCGCCATGACGAGCGCCGATTACGCGCGAGCCGAGCGGTTCATGAATTTCAATACGACTCCGCTGGTCTTCGGTACGGCCGTGCGTGCGACGTGGCTGCCGAACGACCGATTCTGGTATCGTGACGTGACGCCGACCGGCGCCGACCTCCTGATCGTCGACGCCGCGCGCGGTGCGCGGTCCCGTGTATTCGACAACCGAGGCCTTGCCGCCGCGATCGCGACCGCCCTCGGCGTCGCCCCCGCAGCGCTCGGGCAGGCGAGCACGCAGTCGGAGCTGGCCAACGACGGCCGCATGGTGACGGTCTCGATCGGCGGGCGACGCGTCGAGTGCGACATCGAGACGACACGTTGCGGCGCAGCCGTTGACGATCGCGAACGCGCCAACGCTGGAGGTCGCGGCGGCCGCGGCGGCCGCGGCGGCGTTCGAGGCGGACGTGGCGGCGCAGGCCGGCCGCCCGAGACCATGTCGCCCGACGGCAAGCTCGGCGCCTTCATTCGCGACTGGAATCTGTGGGTCCGGGACGTCGCGACGGGTCGCGAGACGCAGCTCACGCACGACGGCGTCAAGGATTTCGGCTACGCCACCGATAACGCGGGTTGGACCGCCAGCGATCGGGCCATCCTCGTTTGGTCACCGGATTCCAGAAAGATCGCCACGTTCCAGCAGGACCAGCGCGGGGTCGGCGATATGTACCTCGTCTCCACACAGGTCGGTCACCCCGAGCTTCGCGCGTGGAAGTACCCGCTCCCCGGCGACAGCGTCGTCACGATGATCCAGCGTGTGATCATCGACGTGGGCGGCGCCGCGCCGCGGATCGTGCGGCTGCAAATGCCGCCCGATCAGCATCGCTCGAGCTTGTGCGATCACATTGCATGTCGCGGCGGTGAGTGGGCGGACGTCGAGTGGTACCCCGACGGCTCGCATCTCGCCTTCGTCTCGACGTCGCGCGACCACCGGCACGAAGCGCTGCGCGTCGCCGACGCCGCGACGGGCGCCGTGCGTGACGTGCTCGAGGAAACAGTGAAGACGCAATTCGAGTCCGGCAACGGACGGGTCAACTGGCACGTCCTGCCTGCCTCGAACGAGGTGATCTGGTTCTCGGAGCGGGACAACTGGGGCCAGCTCTACCTGTACGAGCTCGCGACGGGAAAGCTCAAGCAGCAGATCACGACCGGCGAGGGCAACGTCACGCAGCTGCTCCGCATCGATGAGAAAACTCGAACGCTCTACTTCCAGGGCGTTGGCAAGGAGAAGGGGCGCGACCCGTACTTCAGGCACTTTTACAAAATCGGAATGGACGGCAAAGGCCTGGCCTTGCTTACGCCCGAAGACGCCGACCACGACATCACATTGTCGCCGTCCGGCCGGTTCTTCGTGGACTCGTACTCCCGCCCCGAGGTGCCGCAGACCACCGTGCTGCGCGACGCAAGCGGCAAGCTCGTGCTGAACGTGGAGAAAGCCGACATCTCGCGGCTCCTCGCCACCGGATGGAAGCCGCCCGTGCCGATCACCGTCAAGGCGCGTGACGGCAAAACGGATCTTTATGGCCTGATGTACGTTCCGACCACGCTCGACTCGACGAAGAAGTATCCGATCGTCAACCACATCTACCCCGGCCCGCAGACGGGATCCGTCGGCGGCCGTTCGTTCTCCGCGGCGCGCGGTGACGCACAGTCACTGGCCGAGCTCGGATTCGTCGTCGTCGAGATCGACGGTATGGGAACGCCCTGGCGCTCGAAGGCCTTTCATGATCTCTACTACGCCAACATGGGCGACAACACGCTTCCCGATCAGATCGCCGGCATGAAGGAGCTCGCGTCCCGGTACAAGTGGATCGACATCGACCGCGCGGGAATCTACGGCCACTCCGGCGGTGGCTTCGCCACGGCCGACGCGATGTTCCGATATCCCGACTTCTTCAAGGTCGGCATCTCGGAATCGGGCAACCACGACAATCGCGAGTACGAGGATGATTGGGGCGAGCGGTACCAGGGTTTGCTCGAGCGCGGGCCTGGCGGCACGACGAACTACGACGACCAGGCCAATCAAAACATGGCCAAGAACCTCAAGGGCAAGTTGCTCCTGGCGCACGGCACGATGGACAACAACGTGCCGCCGTACAACACGTATCTCGTCGTCGACGCGCTGATCAAAGCCAACAAGGACTTCGATCTGCTGATGCTGCCCAATCAGCCGCACGGCTACGGCAACGAATCGAACTACATGACGCGCCGGCGCTGGGACTACTTCGTGAAGAACCTGCTCGGCATGGATCCGCCCAGGGAGTACGAGCTCGGTCCCAAGCCGCAAGCGGGCGCCCGCGCGACTCCCTGAACAGGACGACTACGTCAATTTCGGCGGGGTGACCATTGGAAGTCGCTCGCCCCGCTCCGAGTGCGCGATCAGCGTTCGCAATCGGCGCTCGCGCGTCTCGGGTTTCTTTGCGCCGTGCACCCAATGCGCCGTGGTACGCCGGTACCACGGCGCTTGTCGCTGGTAGAACTCCAATGCCTTCTTGCTCTTCGCGAACGCACTGAGGGCTTCGGCGTCGAGCTCCGCGTGACCGCGCTCGTAGGAGTAGATCGCGGAACGCTTCTCGTTCCGCTTCGCGAACGCGGCCAGGCCGGCCTGCGTCATCCGCCCCGCTGCCTCGAGCTCTTTCACACGCTTGATGTTCACCGCGCTCCAGATGCTCGTCGGCTTTCGCGGAGTGAAGCGAATCGTGTAGCGCTCGTCGTCGATCCTCCGCCGGACACCGTCGATCCATCCGAACGCGAGCGCTTCGTCGAGCGCTTGCTGATAGGTCATGTTCTTGCGGCCCGAGCCAACCTTGAAGACGCCCACGAGAATTTCCGTCGCCGAGTCGTGGTGTCGCGCAAGCCAGGCGCGAAACGCCGCGGCGGTCTCGAAGAACGTCGGTGACATCGGGCCACGTGCGGACTCCTTGGATGATCGCGCCGCCGCCATCACTTGCTCTGTTCGTCGAGTTTCGGCTTGTCGATGATTCGCGCCCGGATCACATGGTCGAGCAGCGGGAACTCCCGATCGAGATACGCATTCCCGCCCTTCGCGATCTCGCCCTGCCGGCGCTGGCGCACCCCGCTTCCCGACCGCTCGCCGTATCCCGAGTACAGGCTGTCCAGAACATCCATCCCGCTGATCACTCGCCCGAATACCGCGAACGGATCGCCGTCGTTCCGCGTGTTGTCCCGCAGGTTGACGTAGACCTGCGTGTTCGACGTTCCCGGAACGGTATCGCGAGCGAACGCGAATGTGCCACGAAGATTGCTGCCGTACTTGGGATCGTCGGGGAACTGCGCGTGCAGCCACGCCTGATTCACGCCCGGATCGCCGTGCAGGCCCCACTGCGCGATGTACCGGGGCAGCACGCGGTGGAAGCGAGCGTCGTCGTAGTAGCCCAGGCGTATCAGGTTGTAGAACCGGTCCGACCCGTTCGGGGCGTCCACGCGCACGCATTCCACCACGAACGCTCCTTTGGTCGTCTCGAACCGGGCATACCAGATTGGGGGCGAAGTCCGGCGCCACTCGGAGTTCTGCGGATCGAGCAGGAGAGGGCGTGGGCCCTGCCCCGGTTCCGGCGATGTGCTCGCCTGGTCCGCGATCCCGTCGAACACGGCGTGCGCCTGCTCCACCGCGGCGTGAAACCGATCGCGCTCCGCAGTTGTACGCCACGGCGAATTCTTGACCCGCTCCCACGTCGCTTCCACCGCCTGCGCCAGGAACTGCGCATCCTTCGCCGAGCGCCATGGCTTGCCGCCGCGAACGATGTACACGGGGCTCGTCTGCGCGAATGCATAGCTGTCGGACACGTAGCGCGACGACGGCCCGTCTACCCGCGCGGCCACCCAGCCGCCCTCGGGCACCTGCACTTGTCCGTCGAAGACGACATGGAGGGAATCCTTGGCCGGAACCACGCGGGCGGCCGCGCCGTTCACCACGATCACCATGCTGTCCATCGGGGCGATCGACACGGCCTCGGCGCGTACGTGCACAGTCCCGGGCCCGCCCGCCGGCAGCTCGATCTGATCACCCGGCTCGTGGCCGCCCACGTCCAGGAACACGATCGGACCAGTCGATGCGAACGTGTGCCCGCGCCGGATCCCGTCGAGCCAACTCTGCAGCGTGAGCGCTCCGCGCACCTGCACGTACGTGCGGTCCGCGCCCGGCGGAGGATCGCGCCACACGTCCGAGAAGTTGTCCGTGCCGCCGGTGGCGGGCAGGTGAAAGCCGCTGTTGAGAAGTCTGTAATACACCTCCGTCGATCGTCTCTCGTCGGAGTAGAGCGACGCCACATCGTAGAAGTCGCCGAGGCCGAGCGCGACATCCACGGGTATGAGATCCGCGCCAACGCCGCCCGGGGTGTCCACCGCGCCAAGGTAGGGATGCGGAAAGCCCGCCAGGCCGCCCTGCTCGCGGGCGCCCGCCAGATACGGCGACTCGAGCGTGGGCGGCGCATAGGGTGTGTTGGGCGAGCCCGCCGTCAGCGGAAGAACGTACTCGTGGATCCCCAGCATGTTGATGTGTCCCAGCGACCCGCGGAATTCCTCCCCGTATTGCAGGATGTAGTCGGCCGTCGAGAGCGGGCTCGGTTTACCCGTGAGATCGCTCCAGCGACCCATCAGGCGCGTCCCGTCCATGTGAACCAGAGCGTTCGTCACATGCAGGTCCGCGGCGACGAGCTGCCTGAAGAACCACTCGTGCGAAAGTCCGAATTCGCCCTGATGAAGATCGTGGATGTGCGTGTCGCCCGAGTACCAGCCGCGGGCTGGCAGGTTCACGAGGCGGTCGACGCGTATGTCGACCGTCCGCGTCGCGCCTGGTATGACGTCGACTTTGACGGAATGCGGCCGATACTCCCAGCCTCGCATCGCCTCGATCGACGCGGTCCCAGCCGGCAGCTCCACGTCGTCCTGGCCCATCGTCTGGAAGTAGTGCGTCTCCGTCGCGGCGATCACGCGGTGAAAGCCGCCATCGGGCGCGTAGGACCGTCCGTCGCTCGCGACGAGCTGAATCTGGCCCGGCATGAGCCGGCCGTCGGGACCGATCAGCCGGATGCGCGTTCGTCCCGTCGGGACGCGCGAGCGGCGGCTCGTGATGCGCACTTCGCGCCACGACGCGAACGGCCCGCCCCCGATGTCGGCGGTGTACAGCTTCGTCGGGCCTGTCCTCGTCGACACGAAGGCGAAGCGCGAGCCGTCCGGGCTCGGCGTGGGCGCGAGCTCCCGATCCTCCGGCGCGCTCTCGTTCGTCAGCACGATTTCGTTGCCACCGTCAGCGGGGATGATGGCGACGTCGTTCGAGCCCAGCTGGTCGGTGTCGTAGAGGAACGCCCGACCATCGGGTGTCCAGACGGGCTTCATCCGGTACTCCGTTTCCTCGTAATGCACCAACCGCAGCTCGCCGTCCGGGAGGTCCTTCACCCAAAGCCCGCCCGATCCCACCTTGCCGCGAACCGGCGCGACGAATGCGAGCTCTTTGCCGTCCGGCGACACGGCGGGCTGGATTCCCGACGTCACGAGTGTGTCCGAGCCGGTGGCGAAGTCGTGCCGATAGATGCCAAATCCGCGGCGCCGAGAGCTCGCGAAATAGAGACCGGCCCCATCGCGGCTCCACGCGGGCTCGACCTCGATGCTCGAGTCGCGCGTGACGCGCTCGACATCACCGCCGGTAGCCCTGACCACGCCGACGTCGAGGTTGCCGTTCGTGTCCATGGACAGTGCGATGCGGCTGCCGTCCGGGCTCCACGCCGGCTCGAAGTGGTACGCTGGCCCTTGCGTCAGCGCCACTGCCTCGCCTCCCTCTGCGGGAACCTTCCAGATGTCGCCACGCATCGAGAACGCGATCCAGCGCCCGTCCGGGCTCCATGCGGGATCCATGGGGCCGCTCGTCACGGCAGGCAGCATGTGACGCTCGACGCGGTCCGATTGTCCGAAGCGGTTCGGGCCCGACGGAATGACGGACGGCCGGGGCGCCGCGAGCAGCGTAGCCGCCGCGAGCGGGAGGGTGAGGCGGCTGAGCTTCATCAATTAGACTTTGCTGATCGTTGAGTGCCGCGCTTCATGGCACGACGTGAGCGTGGAGGGATCGACGCTGCGACCGCCCGCTGGATCTGTCAAGCACCTGCGGCAGTGGCGGGCTGCTGGGCGCCGCGGGTCGATTCGACTAAGATCCCACCATGTCGATTCGATCGCTGGTCATCACGCTCCTCTGCGCCGCGGGTTCGCCAGCCGTCGCGCAAGCGCCCGCGTCGCGGCAGATGCCCGAGCGCGCCATCCGCCGTGACATCCCGCTCACCAACAGCATCCGCCGCGCGTTCGCCGCCGGAATGCGCGATTCCACCGGACGTCCCGGCCGCAAATACTGGCAGTTGTGGATGGATTACACCATTCACGTGCGACTCGATCCCGCTCAATCCGGAATCACCGGCAGCGAGACCATCCGTCTTCGCAACGACAGCGACACGGCGCTCTCCTCGATCCAGCTGCGTCTCGACCAGAACATTTTCCGCGGCGAGGTGCCGCGCGGCAATTCGGTTCCGGCGGAGAACCATGAGGGTTTTGTCATCACCAGGATGACGGTCGATGGCGCGCCCGTCGATCTCGCGCCGCGGTCGCTCGGGCGGTCGGCCCGTGGAGCGCCCCCGCCGCAGCCGCCCTACGTGATCGGCCTCCAGACGACCTCGGCGCGCGTCAATCTAGCGGCGCCCGTCGCGCCCCACGCCACCGCTAATCTGGAGATCGAGTGGCATAACAAGCTGGCCGGCGGTCGAGGATCCGGCCACCGCATGACCTTCCGGTGGGGCGACACGCTCTATCAGGTCGCGCAGTGGTATCCGCGCGTGGCGGTCTACGACGATCTGCGCGGCTGGGACACCGACCCCTATCTCGGGCCCGCCGAGTTCTACAACAACTTCGGGCACTTCGACGTCAGCATCGACGTCCCGGCGGGTTGGCTCGTCGGTGCCACCGGCGTTCTGCAGAATCCACAGGACGTGTGGTCGCCGGCTGCTCGTGAGCGGCTGTCGCACGTGCTCGAATCGGACTCCACTCGTACTATCGTCGGCCCCGGTGAGTCCATTGCCCCAGGCGCGGCGTCCGCCGAACGGAAAGTCTGGCATTTCGTTGCCGATACCGTGAACGACTTCGCCTGGGCCACGGCGGAGCACTTCGTCTGGCAAGCGACCCGCGCCACGATCCCGGGCCGCGGACCGATCCCGGTCCACATCTACTACCTGCCTGGTTCGAAAGCGCAGTTCACCGACGCCGGGCCGATCCTCCGCCACGCGCTCGAGTTCTACTCCAGGCTATGGATGCCGGACCCGTTCCCGCAGCACACCATGGTCGATGGCCCCGATAACGGCATGGAGTATCCCATGTTCGTCATGTCGAACGACGGGCCGGCCGATCACGAAACCGGTCACCAGTGGTGGCCGATGACGGTAAGCAATAACGAAACGTGGTACGGCTGGATGGACGAGGGATTCAACGATTACATGAACATCCTGTCGGCCGCGGACGCCGCGCATCGCGCGCCGGACCTCGACGGCCTCGGGCAGTCCTATGGCCGCACGAGCGGCGACGAGCGCGAAGGAACGCTGATGTGGGACGAGAACTACGGCGGACCGCTCTACTCGTTCCAGGCGTACACCAAGACGCCGCTCATGCTCTCGATGCTCGGCGGCATCGTCGGCGACAGCGCGGTGTGGCGCGCGCAGAGCGAGTACGCCAAGGCGTGGCGGTTCAAGCACCCGTCGCCGTGGGACTACATGTTCTTCATGAACAACGCACTGCACCGGGACCTCGGCTGGTTCTGGTACTACTGGCTGTTCACCACGGAGTCGGTCGATGGCTCGATTCAGAATGTCGCGACAAGCGGCGGACGGACCGTGGTCACGGTGCGCCAGGACGGCCAGATGCCGTCCCCCGTCGTGCTGAAGGTGCTGCTCGCACCCAGCGGCCCAGCTATCAAGCGCATGCCCAACAGCGTTGTGACGGGCGACAGCGCGATCGTCACCTATCCGGTCGACGTATGGTTCGGCGGCCGAAAGACGTTCGACGCCGCATTGAATTTCGGCGGCCGCAGGATCACGAAGGTGGTACTCGATCCGCACTGCCGGTTCCCTGACCGCGATCCAACCGACAACGTGTGGCCACGCGCGGCGTCAGCGGTGCCCACGGGCCCCCGCACCGGGCCAGGGCGCGGCGCCGTCTGCCTGCAGTGAGATTTCTCTAAATCCCGAACGCGGCACGAATCGATCGGACGATCTCGTCCGGCGGCATCGTACCGTCCTGCCACAGGGCGTCGGCTGGTTCCTCCAGCGTCTGCAACTGGCTGGGCAACAGGGCCGGCGGCGCGAAATGGTGCGTCCGAGTGGCCAAGCGCTCTCGGAGCACCTGCTCGGGGACATTCAGATACACGAATCGCACGGTGCCGTCGGGGGCGTCCTCCGGCACGAGAACAATTCGGTACGACTGCTTGAGCGCGGAGCACGCGAGGATGCCGCGCTCGCCGCGCTCGAGGATGCCGGCGATCAAGCCACGCATCGCCGCAAGCCACGGCCGGCGATCCTCGTCCGTCAAGCCCTCGCCGCGTCGCATCTTCTCGACATTGTCGCGCGAGTGGAAGTCGTCGGCATCGTAGAACGGCCATTCGAGCGCGCGAGCGAGTGCTTTCCCGATGAGTGTCTTGCCGGCACCCGCGACACCCATCACGATGATCACGCGAACCGCCGTCTTCCCTTCGTTGCTCATGCGTGCAACGTATCCGCTGGCTGGTGAGGGTGCGATTTCTGCATCTTGTCGGCCAGCCAATGCATGAACCTTCGCTTCCGGCCGCGCGACGCGCGATCACGATCCAACCGGGCACGCCGGATTCTCTGCGGCTCGAGGAATTTCGCGTCCCGGCCGTCACTGCGGGAAGTGTGTTGGTTCGAGGGCTCCTGCTCGGCGTGTGCGGCACGGACCGCGAAATCATCGCTGGTCAGTACGGCACCGCTCCGCCGGGACACGCGCGCCTCATACTCGGCCACGAAGCCTTGGGCCGTGTCGAGCAGGCACCCGACGGCTCGGGCCTGCGTGCCGGCGATCTCGTCGTTCCCATCGTTCGCCATCCCGACCCCGTGCCGTGTGAAAACTGTGCCGCCGGTGAGTGGGACATGTGCCGCAACGGACAATACACGGAGCATGGCATAAAGGCACTCGATGGCTTCGGCTGCGAATGGTATCGCATGGAGCCGGACTATCTCGTGCGCGTCGATGCGTCGCTCGGCGAGCTGGGCGTGCTCGCGGAACCCGCGTCGATCGTTGCCAAGGCCTGGGAGCACACGGAGCGCATCGGTCGGCGCGCCCTGTGGTCGCCGCGTCGCGCGCTCGTGACCGGCGCGGGTCCCGTCGGGCTGCTCGCCGCGCTGCTCGGCGTGCAGCGCGGACTCGAGGTTCATGTTCTCGACCGCGCGGTCGACGGACCGAAACCGCAACTCGCGCGAGACGTTGGCGCCACGTACCACTCTGGCGCACTCGATGACGTGCCGGGCCTGTTCGATGTCGTGATCGAATGCACGGCCGCGCCGTCGGTCATTGCGTCGGTCATCTCGCGCATCACACCTGACGGCATCGTCTGCCTCGCCGGCGTCTCCGTACCGGGCTCGCCCCGCGACATCGACCTCGGCGCCCTCGCGCGAGCGATCGTACTTGGCAATCGTGTCATCTTCGGGTCGGTGAACGCGAACCGCCGGCACTACGAAGCGGCGATTCGCGCCCTGTCTGCCGCCGACGCTGGCTGGCTGCGCCGCGTGATCACGCGCCGCGTTTCCATCGACCGCTATCACGAAGCCTTCGCCCGCGGCGAGGACGACGTCAAGACGGTGATCGAGCTTGCCGGCGCATCACGTTCGATCTCGTAGCGAGGCCGGCCATGGCGACGCGCATTGAGGACTACGCCATCATCGGCGACTGTGAGACGGCGGCACTCGTCGCGCGCGATGGCTCGATCGACTGGCTGTGCTGGCCGCGCTTCGACTCCGGCGCGTGCTTCGCGGCACTGCTCGGCGGACCCCAACACGGACGATGGATCGTCGCTCCGGCCGACCCAGAGGCACGTGCCTCACGTCGCTACCGCGGCGACACGATGATTCTCGAAACGACCTTCGAGAACGTCGATGGCTCGGTGACGGTCATCGACTTCATGCCCCTGCGTGACGGCAAGTCGAACGTCATTCGGACCGTCGTCGGCAATCGCGGACGACTCACGATGAAGACGCAGCTGATCATGCGATTCGATTACGGCGCCATCGTCCCATGGGTGAGCCGGGGCGATGATGGGACGCTCCGCGCCGTGGCCGGTCCGGATCTCATCGCCATTCGCGCCGACGTCGCACTGCGAGGCGAGGGACTCACGACAGTCGGCGAATTCGAGGTCGCCGAGGGGGATCGATACTCATTCGTCATGACCTGGGGACCGTCCCACCTTCCTCCACCCGAGGCGATCGATCCCGGGCAGGCGTTGGAGGAGACGGAGCAGTTCTGGACGAGCTGGGCGAGTCAGTGCACGTACCGCGGCCCGTGGCGCGAGCCCGTCATGCGTTCACTGCTCACCCTGAAGGCGCTCACGTACGCGCCCACCGGCGGCATCGTCGCGGCGCCCACGACTTCCCTTCCCGAGCAGCTCGGCGGCATTCGCAACTGGGACTATCGCTTCTGCTGGCTGCGCGACGCGACCCTCACCCTCCTCGCGCTCATGGACGGCGGCTACTTCCGCGAAGCCGCTGCCTGGCGCGACTGGCTGCTCCGCGCCGCCGCCGGCAGTCCCGACCAGGTGCAGATCATGTACGGTCTGGCCGGCGAACGCCTCCTCCGCGAATGGGATATCCCGTGGCTTCCTGGTTACGAAAACTCTAAACCCGTGCGATGCGGGAACGCGGCGCACGAGCAGTTGCAGCTCGATGTGTACGGCGAAGTCATGGACGCCCTGCATCAGGCGCGCATCGGCAAGATTCGCGAGATACCCGAGGCGTGGTCACTGGAAAAGGCGCTGATCCAGCAGCTCGAGAAGATCTGGCGCACGCCGGATCAGGGTATCTGGGAGGTTCGCGGCGAGCCGAAGCACTTCACGCACTCCAAGGTGATGGCATGGGTCGCCTTCGACCGCGTGATCAAGAGCGCCGAACAGTTCCGGCTCGCCGGACCGATCGACCGTTGGCGGTCCATTCGCGACGAGATTCACGCCGATGTTTGCCGCAATGCGTACAGCAGTAAGCACGAGGCCTTCGTGCAGTCCTACGGCTCGGAACTCGCCGATGCGAGTGTGCTTCTCA
>DATISA010000234.1:0-46389 GCA_035469245.1 Gemmatimonadaceae bacterium | reverse complement strand
CAGAGCATCTCGGTGCTCACGCGCGCGCTCCAGCAGCAGGTGGTCGAAGCGGGCACGCTCAAGGAAATCCACCGCACGATGGCCTCGGCGGCCGCGCTCTCGGCGCAACTCCAGAATGTGGTGCTGCAGCAAAATCGCAATCTCACGCAGACGATGGCCGCGTTCCGCGACGCCGCGACTCACATGAGCAACGCCGTCGACTCGGCGCAACTCTCCGCCACGATGGCCAATCTGCGTCAGACCAGCGAGAACTCGGCGCGGCTCGTCGCGAACATCGATTCGACCAACGCGCAGATCGCCGCACTGCTCACCCAGGCGAGAACCGGCAACGGCACCGTCGGAAAGCTGCTCAGCGACTCGCTCCTCTACACGGACGTCCGCAAATCCGTGCAGCAGCTGGATTCGCTGATCGCGGACATCAAGAAGAATCCGAAGAAGTACATCAACCTTAGGATCTTCTAGAGCGCGAGTCCGCGCCGCTTGGCGGCGGCGTCAGTCTCCCTGCGCCGCAACGGGCTCCCGCACCGCCGGACGACGCCCGACCGTGGCGTAGTACACGGGGATGCCGAGCAGAATGACGATGAAGATCGCCAGCGTCCCCCACCGGCTGCCCGGATCGATCAACGCATTCACGAGCAGATACAGCGTCGCGAGCACGAACACGATCGGCGCGATCGGATAGAGCGGGGCGCGGAACGGCGGTGTGTACTCCTTGGCGGATCGCCGGCGGAACACGAAGATGGACGCCACGCCGAGCGCGTAGAACGGCAGGATCGCCGTGACGAACGTGTCGGCCAGCTGCTCGAACGTTCGCAGAAGGACGAAGATGATGCCGAGCACCGCCGTCAGCGCGATCGCCACGTACGGCGTCTCGAACCGGGGATGGACCGCCGCGATCTTGCGGAAGAGCAATCCATCCGCCGCCATCGCGAAGAACACGCGCGGATTGGTCAGGATCGATCCGTTCAGCGTGCCGAGCGTCGAGAGCATCACCGTGAGCGAGATGAACGTCACGCCAATCGGGCCGATGAGCCGCAGCGCGACGTCGGCCGCGACGAGCTTCGAGTGCCGCACCTCTTCCACCGGCATCACGCCGAGGTACGCGACGTTGGCGAGGATGTAGATGGCGATCACCGCCACTGTTCCCCAGATCAGGGCGCGCGGAAGGTTGCGGCCGGGATCTTTCACTTCCCCCGAGATGAACGCGAGGTCCGCCCAACCATCGTACGCCCAGAGCACCGACACCAGCGCGAGCCCGAACGGCGCGATGGAGAAACTCCCCGGCGGCATCGCGGGCGTGAAGTGGCCGCCGCTCTTGGGAATGCCGATCGCGATCGCCGCCACCACGATGAACAGCAGGCCGAAGAATTTCGCGATCGCGGTCACGTTCTGCACGAGGGCGCCCCATCGCACGCCGACGTAGTTGAGTCCCGCGATTACCGCGATCGCGACCGCGGCGACGTAGTGCACCCAGCCGTCGTACGGCGCAATCGTGGGATCGAAGCCAAGCACGCGCAGCAGATACTCGGCGAACGTCGTTGCGATCGCGCCGACGGCGGCGGCGCGAATGATCGCCAGCTCCGCCCATCCGAACAAAAATGCGGGGAGCCGGCCCCACGCTTTTCGAATGAAGACGAAGATGCCGCCCGTCTCGGGAAACGCTCCGGCGACCTCGGCCAGCGTCAGCGCGCCGAAGAGCGCGACGATTCCGCCGGCGATCCAGACCGAAAACAGCGGCAGCGGCCCCGGAAGCCGATTTGTCACGCTCGCCGGCGTTCGGAAGATTCCCGAGCCGATGGTGATGCCGACGACGACGGCGATTGCGCTTCCGAGTCCCAAACGCCTCGGGAGCTTGCCCGGCGCGGCCGCTGAATCGGATGGTGCGTGCCGATTGGATTCGGTCATTCCAAATGGTAGCGCCAACTTCGAGCAGGCGCATCAGGGGGAATGATCGCGCCCGCCCGTGCGGATGCAGGCTCGGTGGGCAGCCGCCAACGGCGCGACAGCGTGCGTCACGATCGTTACCTTTCACGTCTGTTGCGTGTACGCGAACCGCACGATGGGTCGCGCACACGATGGATCGTATCGTCTTCCCGCTCGATGTCTCTTCGGTTGACCGACGTCATATTCTGGTTTTCTGCCGTCTCATGCGCCTTGGCGCAGGCGGCGATTCTGCGTTCGGTCATCATCGCTCCGGCGCGCGCCTCCGGCGGGCCGGCCGGCTCGCCCGGGCGACGCGCCCTCGAGATCGCCTGGGCCGTGCTCCCTGGCGTTGCGCTCGTGGCCGTGTTCGTGCTCACCTGGCGCGTCATGCATGGTACGCACGTGTCCGCCGCGTCGCCGAGCGTGATGCAATGAAAGCCGTTCGTCGGCTGTCGATGGCGGCGCTCGCGGTGGCGTGCCTCCACCTGATCTTCGGGGCCATCGTCCGAATTTCGGGTTCGGGAATGGGTTGCGGCGACAATTGGCCCAAGTGCTACGGCTACTGGTTCCCGCCGTTCAGCCGCATGGACCTTGTCGTCGAAGTCAGTCATCGCTATCTCGCGTCGATCCTCGTGATCGCCGTCGCCTCGATGGCGCTGGTCGCGTTTCGACATCGGGCCGAGCAGGGTGTCGGCGGCCGCGGCGGCGCGCTGCGCTCTTCCCTCGGCGCGCTTGGCGCGGTATTGCTCGCCGCCGTGCTGGGTGGTGTGACCGTGAAGCTCGGGAACGCGCCGTGGGCGACGGTCGCGCATTGGCTCGTCGCGATGACGGTTCTGGCGATGATTGCCACGACCGCCATCCGGTCAGGAACGCTCGGCGGATCGGCGGCGCTGGTGCAGCGCGGTTCGACGCGCGCGGCTCGGGCGGCGTACGTGGCCGCCGCGCTCGCGATTCTCGCGGTCGCCCTCGGCGGCCTCACCGCCAAGTTTCCCGGTGCCGCGGTCGGATGCACGACCGTCCCGCTCTGCGGCCCCAATCCGTCGGTCGTGCCGTCGAGCATTCACATCCAGCTCACGCATCGCACGCTGGCGGTGTTGCTCGTGCTGCACCTCGTCGGTGTGGTGATGATGCTGCGCAAGCGTCGGTCGGCTGAAGCTCCGATCGTGCTGCGAGCGGCATGGATCGCGCTCGCCATGGTGATCCTGCAGATCGGCGTGGCCTCAGCGATGATCCTCCTCCACATGCCTCCCGTGTACCGCTCGCTGCACGAGGCGACGGGCATCGCCATCTGGTTGAGCTGTTTCGCGCTCGCGTATCTGGCGTCGCGCGTCGCCCGGGCGCCGGAGGCCGCGGCAGAAGCAGCCGTCGCGGCGCGAGGGGGAACGGTTCCGGTGCAACGCTCCGCCACTGCGCCGGTCGCCGACTCGTGACCGACGCGACGATCGTCGAGACGCGCGGGCGCTCGCTGGCCCGCGACCTGGTGACGCTCACCAAGCCGCGCATTATCTCGCTGCTGCTCGTCACGACGATCGCGCCGATGTTCGTCGCCGGCCGGCCGAGTTGGGGACTGGTACTCGCCGTGTTCGTCGCCGGCTATCTGATGGCCGGCGGCGAGAACGCCGTGAACATGTACATGGACCGCGACATCGACGATCGCATGGCGCGTACGCGGCTGCGGCCGATTCCGAGCGGCCGCATGCAACCGCGTGAGGTGCTGGCTTTTGGCATCCTGCTGTCAACCGCCGCGACCTGGCTGTTCGCGCAGACGGCCAACGTGCTCACCGCGGCATTGGCGCTCGCCGGGTTCTACTTCTACGTCTTCGTCTACACGCGCTGGCTCAAACGCAGCACGCCGCAGAACATCGTGATCGGCGGCGCGGCGGGCGCGTTTCCGCCGCTGGTCGGATGGGCAGCGGTCACGAACCGCGTCGACCTTTTCTCGGTGTACCTGTTCCTGATCGTCTTCTACTGGACGCCGCCGCATTTCTGGGCGCTCGCGCTGCTCAAGCAGAACGACTACGGCCGCGCTGGCGTACCGATGGCGCCACTGGTGTGGGGGGAGAAGGAGACCAAGCGGCAGATGCTGTGGTACACCGTCGTGCTGCTGCCGCTGACGTTGCTTCCGTACGCATTCGGCGGACTCGGCGCCATCTATCTGGTCTGCGCCGCAGTACTCGGCGCGCAGTTCCTGATCGAGGTGCTGCGCGTGGTTCGCGCGACTCAGGAGTGGACCCGCCACGCCTGGCGCTTGTACAAGTTCTCACTGCTCTACCTCGCCCTGCTCTTTGCGGCGATGGTCCTCGATCGCGTGCTGCTCGCCGGGTTGTTCAGGTGACGTCGCCAGCCGCTGAGCGCACGCGGCGCCTTCGCTCACCAAGACCACTCGGTCGCCTCCTCCCGCGCCTGCGGCCGTATCGGGGGCAGCTCGCGATCGCAGGCGTGTGCCTCGTCGCTGCGGCCGCGGTGGGACTCGCGTTCCCGCAGATCGTGCGCAAGCTGCTCGATGCAGCCTTCCAGCGGCATGACTCCGCGCTGCTCGATCGCATCGCGCTGTTGCTGATCGGGCTCTTTGCGTTTCAGGGTGTGATGAACTTCGTGCAGGTCTACCTGCTCACGTCGACCACGGAACGGGTGGTCGCGAAGCTGCGCGAGGACGTGTTCGCGCATCTGGTTCGATTGTCACCCGGATTCTTCACCGAGCGGCGCACGGGCGAGCTGACGAGCCGCCTCTCGGCGGATCTCGCCGTCCTGCAGTCGCTGCTCAGCACCTGGATCTCCGAGATGTCGCGCCAGGTGCTGTTTCTCATAGGCGGCCTGGTGCTGCTGACGCTCACGCATCCGCGCTTGACGACTACCACGCTCGCTGTCGTTCCGGTGGTCGTGGGCGCCGCGTTTCTGTTCGGCCGCCGGCTGCGCCGGGCGAGCACCGGCGTGCAGGATCGCGTCGCCGATGCGATGGCGACGGCGGATGAAGCGTTCGCGCAGATCCGCACCGTGCAGAGCTTTCACCGCGAGGCCGAAGAGACGCGCCGCTATTCGTCGTTGCTCAGCAGCGTCGTCACCGCCGCGGTGAATCGCGCCAGGATTCGCGCGATTTTCTTCGGCGTGGTCGGCTTCATCGCGTTCGGCGGAGTGGTCGCGGTGCTGTGGGAGGGCGGCCAGCTCGTGCTCGAGGGCGCGCTCACCCCGGGCGCGCTCGTGTCGTTCCTGCTCTATGCCATCACCGTCGCGGCCGCCGTGGGATCGCTCGCGTCGCTCTTCGGCAGCTACCAGGAAGCGCTCGGCGCCGCATCGCGTACGTTCGAGCTGCTCGACACGCGACCGACCGTCGCCGAGCCCGAGCGTCCGCGGCCGCTGCGCCGGCCCGTGCGCGGCGAGGTCGCTCTCGAGAACGTCGGCTTTCGCTACAGTGAAGACGGCGTCGACGTGCTGACGGATGTCAGCTTCCGGATCGAGCCTGGCGAGGTCGTCGCGCTCGTCGGCCCGTCCGGAGCCGGCAAGACCACCGTCGCCTCGCTCCTGCCGCGCTTCTGGGATGTCACCGCGGGGCGCATCACGCTGGACGGGATCGACGTTCGAGATCTCTCGTTCGTCGATCTGCGCGGCGCCATCGGCATGGTGCCGCAGGAGCCGGCGCTGTTCAGCGGCACGGTGCGCGAGAACATCGCCTTCGCCCGCCCGGACGAGGTCGGGGCGCCGGCGAGTGAAGCGGAAGTGGTCGCCGCGGCGCGCGCCGCGCATGCCTGGGAGTTCATCGAGCGCATGCCCGATGGGCTCGACACCCGCGTGGGCGAACGCGGCGTCAAGCTGTCGGGCGGCCAGCGACAGCGGCTCGCGATCGCCCGCGTGTTCCTCAAGAATCCGGCCGTCGTCGTGCTCGACGAAGCCACTTCGAGTCTCGACACCGAGAGCGAGCGCGCGATCGAGGCGGCCATGGCCGACCTGCTCCGTGGGCGATCGACGCTGATCATCGCGCACCGGCTGAGCACCGTCCGACGAGCCGACCGCGTCATCGCGCTCGAGCACGGACGCATCATCGAGCAGGGCACGCACGACGAGCTGCTCGAGGAGAACGGCCTGTACGCCCGATTGTACCGCGCGGGAGAGTGGACGGTGGCGCGCCGCTGAGCGGCGGCGATCCCGGCTACTCCGCGCTCAAGTGCACCGTCGCCGTACCGTTCGCGGCGACCTGTACGGCCTGCGATTTGGGTGCTGGCATTCCCTCGCGCCAGACCATCATCGTGTAAGTGCCAGGCGGGAGCGAATCGATCGCGAAGGCGCCTTTGTCGTCGGTCACCGCGAAGTACGGATGGTTGAACACCGCGATGTAGCTGTGCATCCACGGATGCCGCGCGCATCGCACGTCGACCACCCCCGGCGTCTTCGCGAGACGCTCGCTTGCCACCACCTGACCCGCGTTGAAGAACGGCATCACCGTGAGCGTGTCCTTGGTGCCGTGTGGCATGAAGATGAACCGGTGAATGTCCTTGTCGTCGTTGAAGACGTTGAACGTCGTTCCGACGATTGCCGCCTGCACCGGCGGGTCCAGCACGCAGTCGTCGCTCGCCAAATCCCCACGCTTCTCGACGGGGTAGGGCTTGCCGGCTGGGACATTCGCTATCCACACGATCACTGGCGTTGCTTTCGCCGGTGTCGCAGCCGGCATGGGCTTTCCGGCACACTTCCTTCCGACAACGGTGGCGGAGTCGACCGGTGGCTGGCGTGGTGAGTCGATCGTCCCATGGACGGAGCCAAAGGACGCGAGTTGGGTGGGTTTGTAAGGACGGCTGTTCAGGTCGATCGAACCGGTCGCAGCTGCCTTGGTCGTCGTCGGCTTTGTCGCGGTGTCGGCGGCTCTCCGAGCTTCGCGGGCCTTGGCCGCCGCCGAATCGCTGGAACAGGCCACGACGCCCACGCAAGCGAGCAGAGCGGCAAACCGTGGTACGATGAGAGTCCGAATCACGAACCTGGGATCGATGAGTGATGACGCGCGGTGACCTTTCCGGGGGCAAACGACGCGCCGCGCTGATGATGACGATTCTCGCCGGCGCACTGCTCGTGAACGGCTGCCGCACGAACGTCGCGAGCCCGGCCCCAGCGCCTTCCCCCCCGACGCCGCCTCCTTACCCGGCGGACTTGCCGCTCGGGCAATTCTGGGCTTTCACCGCGCCCTGGGACGCCCGCAGCGATTCGAGCCTGCGCGCCCACCGATCGGAGCTCCACGCGGCCGTCACCGGCTGGATACAGCTCGACAGCCTGACCGGCCGGCCCGAGCTGCTCTACCCGGACAATCCTCCGCGTAATGGCGCGCCCGTGAGCCGGTTCGCGCTCGTGACCACGTGGCACGGTCAAGGCTTCCACCCCGAAGTCGTCCGACGGCTCGGCGCGAGTTCCAAAGCGCTGGCCGCCGTCGCGTCGCGACTCGGCCGGATCGTCGCCAGCCACCGGTACCAGGGACTGGTGCTCGACCTGGAGCAGCAGTCGGCCGCCGATACGGCGCTCACGGCGCGTGTGGTCCGCACACTGGCCGACAGCGCCCGCGGCCACGGCGCGTCGACCATCGTCGTCGCGCTGCCAGCCGCCGACACGGCGGCATACCCCACGCGCGCCTTCTTTCCCGCCGCGGACTTCGCGCTGATCATGCTGTACGACGAGCATTGGTCCACCTCGGCGCCCGGGCCGGTCGCCACGCCGGACTGGGTGCGGCGCACGCTCGCGCAGCGCATCGCCGACGTCGGCGTCGAGCACATCGTCGCCGCGCTTCCTCTGTACGGCTACCTGTGGCGAGGCAGTCGTCCCGCCGAGGCGCTCGGCTTTGCCGACGCGAGACGGGCAGCCGCTCAGGCGAACGTCGAGATCGTGCGCGACCCGGCTTCGCGCTCGTTGCACGCGATCCAACCCGGGAGTTGGGAGCTCTGGAGCGCCGACGCCGAGCTGCTCAGCGCCTTGCGTCACGAGGTCGCGACACTCGGCGTCACGCGGATTGCGCTCTGGCGCCTGGGACAGGAGGACCCCGGCGTATGGCCGCTCATCGCACGCTGGTCGGTGCCGCGCTGAGTGGCGGCGGTCAAACGATCAGCAGATCCGTCTGATACTCGCGCGGCGTAACGACCGCCTCGCCCGGTGTGAGATAGACGTTCACTTCACTCCGCATCCCGATGCGACCGGGAATGTAGATCCCGGGCTCGATGGAGAAAGCGACGCCCGGCACGAGAAGCCGCTCCTCACGCGTCTCGAGGTTGTCGAGGTGCGGACCGGAGCCGTGCAACTCGCGCGAGTCGATCGAGTGCCCGGTGCGGTGCGTGAAGTACTCACCGTAGCCTCGCGCCTCGATCACGGCGCGAGCGGCATCGTCGACGTCGGCGCCGCGAATCGGCTCGCCGCTGCCCGCCCGCTCGCGTACCAGGGCGATGGCCGCATCGCGAGCATCCTTCACGGCGTTCCAAATGGACGTCGCTTCGGCCGACGGCTTGCCGATCGAGGCCATCCACGTTTGATCGGCATAGACACCGTTCGGCTCTTCACGCGCCCACAGATCGATGAGCAGGATGTCCCCTGGGCGAATCACCCGCGGCTCCTCGGCAGACGGCTCGTAATGCGGGTTGGCCGCGTTGGGACCGACCGACACGTTGGGACCATGATCGGTGACGAGCCCGGCGCGCCGGAAGCGATCGCGGATCCACGCCATCAACTCGTGTTCCGCGAGCGGTTCCGAGCCGCGCGCCCGTTCCCCCGCGGTGGTCATCGCGTCGCGGGCAACGGCGGCAATCTCCTCTGCCGCGCGCTCGTGCGACGCGATGTGCTCAGCGTTCCACGTCGCGTAAAAGCGCGTCACCAGCTCGCCGGACGACACTATCGTGGCGCCGGCCTCGCGCACCATCTCGATCACACCGGCCGGGATTCGGTCGAGGTACGGAACGGCGTCGCCCGCTGAGTACTCCATCGCGACGCGCTTGCCGGCGACGTACTTGGCGAGCAGCGCTTCCAGGCTGCGCCACGATGCGTAGACCTCCGACTGCCATTCGCGCGGCCAGTGCTTCCACTGGCTTTGCTCGATCGCGTGCTTGATGGCCACCGGCTTGCCGCGCGTCGGCACGAACGCGAATGCCCGCCGCGTGGTCATGCCATCCAGACGGAGAAGACCGCCCGCGATGGGATTGAGGCCGCGAAAGTCGTACAGCAACCAACCGTCTGCACCGGCGTCAGCCAACGCCCGTTGCACGGCCGGCAGAGTTTCCGGGTTGAGCATGAGGAGCTATTCCAGTCCGGCGTTTCGATCGAAGGTGCGCCAGTCGGCGCGCCACTCGCAGCTTCCCTCTCCGCGCCCGATGCAGCGGACGTGTTCCACCGGGCCCACGCTGCCGATCAGCAGCAGCAGTAGCTCGCGAAGCGATGCCTCGTAGTACGTGCAACCTACGCTGCCCGGTGCGGTACCGACGGTGATCGAGCGCGGAACCTCTAGCAGGAGAAAGCTGCCCACCCGGCGCAAGTTGCCGCCAAGGTATCGTGCCGCGATCTTCTGCGCGTGTCCGTACGCAACCGGCCGGGCTATGCTCGCGGGAAGGAACCGTACCAGCTGCCGTTTCACCGGCGAGATGGTCTGGTATGACTGACGACCCACGATGCGACCGGCCGCGCGAAACACAGCTTCCGCATCCGGCCGCCGCCCGATGAGCTTAGCCAGCGCGATCACTTCATCCTGGCCAGTGCGTTGTCCTTTCCGTACGGCCTCGGTGTGTCGCTTGATCTGGGCGTAGACTGTATCGCTCAGCCCCAGGCGCTTGTTCCGAAGCTCATCGGCGTACTCGGTGTCGAGTTGGTCGTTCGGCGTGTCGACGTTGCGGACGGCCTCGAGCAGACTTAATGGAACGAGGGCATCTACCGTGGCTAGCATGTCGGTCTTGGAAATCGGGAAGGCGAGATGCGAAGGTAGCCGTCGGCGAATGCCCCTTCAAGGCGGCGCGTAGTGGTGACACGCGCGTTGCTGGGCCTTGCGCTCGCCCTGTTCGTGTCCTTTGGGGCACGCCGCGCAGGAGCGCTGACGGCCGGTGGCGCCGTCGCGGCGACGGTCGTCGGTGCGCTTTCGGTCGTGGCAGGCTGGTCGTGGGCAGTCGTGATCATCGGGTACTTCGTGGTGTCGAGCGCGCTGTCACACCAGGGACGCGCGGCAAAGGAGCGCCGGACCTCGTCGATCGTCGCCAAGCATGGCCCGCGGGACGCCTGGCAGGTCGTGTCCAACGGCGGCGTCTTCGCCGCCTCCGCGCTCGCGATGCGAATCCATCCCGACGCGCGGTGGTTCGTGCTCGGCGCGGGGTCGCTTGCCGCCTCGTCGGCGGACACGTGGGCGACCGAGATCGGTACGCTCTACGGCGGCGCCCCACGCTCGATCCTTACCTGGCGGCGTGTCCCGGTGGGAACTTCCGGAGGCATCTCGGCGATTGGCAGTCTGGTGGCGATTGCCGGCAGCGCGTTCGTCGCGGTACTCGTGCTCGCGCTCGGCTGGGTCCTGCCGCTCGCGGCCTGGATCTCGATCGGCGGAATCGCGGGGGCGTTCGCGGATTCCGTGCTCGGCGCGTCCGTGCAATCGCGCCGCTGGTGCGACGTCTGCAACCGCGGCACCGAACGGGACGTGCACGATTGCGGCGCGGCGACTCGTCACGTCGCGGGCGTGCGCTGGATCGACAACGACATGGTGAATTTTCTGAGCGGTGCGTTTGGTGGACTCCTGTCGGTCGTTCTCGTCAGCTACGCACGGGGATGACTGACGCCGAGGTAGTCGTCGTCGGCGGAGGACCGGCCGGCGCGTCCGTGGCGTTCGCGCTCGCGCGGCAAGGCGTCGACGTGCTCGTCCTCGACCGCGCCCGCTTTCCGCGGAGCAAGCCGTGCGCGGAGTACTTGAGCCCGCAGGCATCGCGCATCCTCGACGACATGGGTGCGCTACAGAGCGTCGAACGCTCGGGCGCGGCGATGCTTGCCGGCGTGCGCGTGCGCGCGCCGAACGGCGCCGTGATCGCCGGTGATTTCGTCGCGTCGCACGGCTACCGCGGCTACCGCGATCGCGGGCTCTCCGTGCGGCGCGAGGTGCTCGACGCGATCCTGCTCGATTCGGCGCGCGCTGCCGGCGCGCGCGTGTTGGAGCGTTCGCGAGTGACCGATGTGCTGAGCGAGAACGGGCGAGTGCGAGGCGTTCGGACGCTCTCCGATGCGGGGGATTCAAAGCTCGGCGCGCGCTTTGTCGTCGCGGCCGATGGACTGCGCTCCGTCGTGGCGCATCGGCTCGGCTTGGCGCACCGCATCCGCGGCCCCCGGCGCCTCGCGCTCGTGACGCATTACACCGGCGTCGCGGAGATCGGTGAGCAAGCCGAGATGCACGTGGAGAACGATGGCTACGTCGGGATCGCCGACGTCGGCGGTGGCGTGACGACGGTCTCCCTGGTCGTCGCAGCGTCGCGTTCGCGCGAACTGTCGCACGATCGGGCGGCGTTTCTCGACAAATGGATCGCGCGGCGCGCCCATCTCGCGCCCCGCTTCGCGAACGCGACGCGCGTCACGCCGGTCGTGGCGACGGGGCCGTTCGCCTCGCGAGCCAGACGCGCCTGGGCGCCGGGTGCCGCGCTCGTCGGCGACGCGGCGGACTTCTTCGATCCATTCACCGGCGAGGGCATCTACGCCGCGCTTCGCGGCGGCGAGTTGCTCGCCGCATCGCTCTACGACGCCGTTTCGGCGCCGAGCGAGCGTGGCGCCGACGCGGCGCTCGCGTCGTACGACGCGGCGCGGCGCCGCGAGTTCAGCGGGAAGTGGCTCGTCGAACGCGTGATCGGGGCGGTGGTCGGATCGCCGAGCCTGATCAATCGCGCGGCGCGCAACCTGGCCGCGCGAAAAGACCTGGCCGATCTGCTCATCGGCGTAACCGGGAATTTCGTTCCGCCTCACGAGATCATACGCACGGGGTATCTTTGGAACGTATTCATCGGCTCGCCGCAATGATCGACTCTGGCACCTTTCGCAGCGTCCTCGGCAGGTTCGCCTCCGGCGTCACGATCATCACCATCGTCGACGATGCCGGCGCCGATCACGGAATGACCGTAAGCGCCTTCTCGTCGCTCAGCCTCGAGCCGCCCCTCGTGCTCTTTTGCGTCGACCACGCAGCCTCGATGTACGAGCTGCTGCTCGCGCACCCCGGCTGCGGCATCAACATTCTTTCGTCGAACCAGGAGGCGTACTCCCGACGGTTCGCCGACGCCGACCAGGAGCAGCAGCGGTTCGACGGGATCGCCTACACGCGCGGCGAGAACGGTGTCGTACTGCTCGACGACGCGCTCGCTCACCTCGAGTGCCGTATCGTCGACGATCACGACGCCGGCGACCACACGATCTTCGTCGCATCGGTCGAGCGCGCCGAGCCACGGCAAGGCCGCCCGCTTCTGTATTATCGCGGCGGCTACGCGCAGCTCGAGCGATGATGCGCCGCGTGGTGCTTCGGTGCTGACGCCGGCCCGACGACGCGGATCCGAGATCCTCGACGACCCGACGGTCGATGCCGTGCTGCGCCTCCGCTCGATGGCCGATGTCGCGCGATCCAATCGGTGGTTGGGCGGACTGCGCGCCGCCACAGCCGAGCTCCGCGACGTGCTGCGTGAGTTCCCGCGCGGGACCCGGGTGACCATGGTCGACGTCGGTACGGGGCTGGCCGACATTCCGGCCGACGCGTCGCGAACGGCGCGCGAGTTGGGATTGGAGCTCGCCACGATCGGTGTCGATGGCGCGGTGTCGGTGCTAGGCGAGGCAAAACAGTGTACGAGCTGCGTCGTGTGCGCGAGCGCGCTCGCATTACCCTTCGCCGATCGCTCGGTCGACGTCGTGATGTGCTCGCAGCTCCTCCACCACTTTGCCGACGAAGACGCGGCGCGCCTTGTGCGCGAGCTCGATCGCGTGGCGCGCCACGCCGTGATCGTGAGCGATTTGCGACGCAGCTGGTTCGCGGCAATCGGCTTCTGGCTCGTCTCGTTCCCGCTGCGATTCCATCGCATTACGCGGCACGACGGCTGCGTTTCGGTGATGCGCGGCTTCACACCCGGCGAGTTGAGTCTTCTGGTGTACCGCGCCGTGTCGGCGTCGCCGAGCGTGACCCGTCGGCTGGGGTACCGCATCGCGGCGCGCTGGGCGCCGCTCGCGTCATGACCGCCACCAGCTCGCTCGGCCCATTGCCCACCAACCGCCGGGTGACGACGGTCGACGAGCACTTCGTTCGCGCGCCGCTCGAGATCCTCTTCGATCTGGCGGCCGACGTGGAGCGTTGGCCTGTCCACCTCGCGCACTACCGTTACGTTCGCATGCTCGAGCGCACGGCGGATGGTGGACTGGTCGAGATGTCGGCCAACCGACCGTTCGGCATCGTCGACTGGCCCACGTGGTGGACCTCGCTCATGACCGTGTCGCGTCCGGGTGACGGGACCCGGCCATCGATTCGCTTTCGGCACGTACGCGGCGTCACGGCGGGCATGGACGTGGAATGGAGCTTCGAGTCCCGGACCGGCGGAACAGTCGCGCGAATCGTGCATGTGTGGAACGGTCCGGCGATACCACTGATTGGTGAATTGGCGGCCCGTGTGGTGATTGCGCCGGTGTTCGTGCACGGGATTGCCTCGCGCACGCTGGCCGGCCTGGCGAAAGTCGCCGAGCGCTCGATGGAGGGCGCTTCAGTAAGCGAGGTGTCGAGTGAGTGACAGGCGGCGTGTGGTGGTGACGGGGATCGGAGCCGTGACTCCGATCGGCATTTCGCGAGATGCGATGTGGGATGGGTTGCGTGCCGGCCGGTCCGCGGTGCGCAGCGTGACGCGCTTCGACGCGTCGATCTTCCGCAGCCAGATCGCCGCGGAGATCGATTTTCATGCGAGCGATTTCATCGAGGAGCGCCGCGTTCGGCGGCTCGATCGCTTCGGCCAACTGACCATCGCCTGCGGCCGACTGGCCGTCGACGACTCTGGCCTCGATCTCGCCGCCGAAGATCGCGAGCGAATCGGCTCGTCGATGGGAACGGCACTCGGTGGCGTGGGCTACGCCGAAGAGCAGTTCCTCGTATTCAAGACGGAAGGCATACGCAGCGTGTCGCCGACTCTGGCCACGAACGTGTTTGCCGGCGCCGCAAGCTGCAACATCGCCATCGAGTTCGGCGCGCAGGGTCCGAACAGCACCAACGCGATGAGCTGCGCCTCCGGCACGATGGGAATCGGCGATGGCTTCCGGCAAATCCGCGACGGCTACGCCGACGTGATGATCTGCGGAGGCGTCGAGGCGCCGCTCAATCAACTGTGTTTTGGCGCCTTCTCGATCATTCGCGCGATGTCGACGCGCAACGGCACGCCCGAGCGCGCATCGCGGCCGTTCGACCGCGCCCGCGACGGCTTCGTGATGGGCGAGGGCGCCGCCATCCTCGTGCTCGAGGAGTACGGTCGCGCCAAGGCCCGCGGCGCGCACATCTACGCCGAGGTGTGCGGCTATTCGTTCTGCAACGACGCGCACCACATGACCGCCCCGCGCCCCGACGGCTCTCAGGCGGCCCGCGCCATGCGCGGCGCGCTTGCCGATGCGCGCGTCGAGCCGCACGAAATCTCCTACGTGAACGCACACGGCAGCAGCACGCCGCTCAACGATCCGACGGAGACGCGTGCGATCAAGTCGGTGTTTGGCGATCACGCCACAAAGCTCCAGGTGAGCAGCACCAAGGGGTACTACGGCCACGCCCTGGGTGCGTCCGGCGCCATGGAGGCAGCCATCTGCGCGCTCTCGCTCGAGCGCGGGTGGCTTCCACCCACGCTCAATCTCGAGAATCCCGACGACGGATGCGACCTCGATTACATCCCGAACGTCGGCCGCGAGGCATCGACCGAATACGTGCTGAGCAACTCGTTCGGATTCGGTGGCATCAACGCGGCACTGGTGTTGAAGCGGGCGGATTGAGCTGAAGGGGACTCGAGGGCTGGAAGGCTCGAGGGCTCGAGGGCTCGATGTGGACGTCGACGCCGGGGATGATAGGTTTCGTCGAGCCTTCGAGCCTTCGAGCCTTCGAGCCTTCGAGCCTTCGAGCCTTCGAGCCCTCCATCCTTCGAGCCCTCCATCCCTCCAACCCTCCCGCCTCCATGAAAGACGCCTGGCGACACTTCGCCGCTGAGTTCATCGGCACGTTTGCACTCGTGTTCATCGGCGGCGGCGCTATCATCACGAGCCCGATGTTGCAGGTGCAGGCAGCTGTCGTGAACATCGCTTTCGCGCACGGCTTGATCCTCGCGCTGATGGTCACCGCGACGATGCGAATCTCCGGGCACCTCAATCCGGCCGTGACCGCCGGGTTTCTCGTCACGCGGCGCATCGAGCCCATGATGGCCGTGGTGTACTGGATCGCGCAGTTGACCGGAGCCGTCGTCGCCGCGTATCTCCTCAAGGCGCTCTATCCCGCGAACATCGTCGCCGTCACGCGGCTCGGCGGTCAGTCCATCTCGGCGGACATCAACCTGCTCCAGGCGGTTGCGCTCGAGGCGATTGCCACGTTCTTCCTCGTGTTCGTCGTGTTCGGTACGGCCGTCGATCCGCGCGGGCCGAAGGTCGGCGGATTCGCCATCGGCCTCACGGTGACTGCCGGGATCCTCGGCATCGGCCCGCTCACCGGTGGCTCCATGAACCCGGCGCGCTCGTTCGGGCCCGCGCTCGTGATGCAGATCTTCGAGGGTCAGACGGCGTACTGGGTCGGACCGCTGCTCGGCGGCATCGTCGCGGCGCTGCTGTACGACCGGCTGTTTCTGCCACGAGAGCCCGAGCCGGCTGACCACGGCACCGTTCAGCCGTCGCCCTGACGCGAGCCTGGCGATTGTATCTTCCGTGAATGGCAGACGCTCCCGTTCCGTCGCTCACGCGAGCACGCGAGCAGAAGATCACCGAACTGTCGCAGCATTTCGCGAATGACGATTTGTCGCTCGACGACCTCGAGCGACGGATCGAGCTCGTGTACAAGGCCGGGAGCGTCGCCGAGCTCGACTCGATCACCGCCGATCTCCGCCTCACGCCGACGTCCGCGGGCATGATGCCGGCCCCGGCGTCGCCGCGCCAGCAGGTCATGACGGGAATGGAAGCCCGGCACGGCCGCCTGTTGGCGATCATGGGCGAGTCGCGTCGCACCGGGCGTTGGCTGGTCCCGAGTCAGTTGCGCGTCCTGTCGCTGATGTCCGATACGCAGCTCGATCTCACGCAGGCAGTGATGGCCAGCGGAGTCGCCGAGATTCACGTGACCGCGATGTGGTCATCCTGCCGGTTGATCGTTCCGCCCGGGATGCGTGTGATCAACGAGATGCACGCGGTGATGGCGAGCGCGACGAGCAACGCTGACGAAATGGATCCGCCCGGCGTGTCGCGCATGAACGCGCCGACGATCCGCCTCACCGGCACGGCCTTCATGGCCGAGGTGAAGGTGACCGTGCGGCGAAGGGAGGATCCGGTCGAGCAGGAGTGATCGGCTCAGGGCTGAAAAGGCTAAAAAGGGTCAGAGTCGAATTAGCGAGACGCTAATTCGACTCTGACCCTTTTTTAAACTCACTGGCTGACAGCATGTCTGCCGTCTGATGTCTGAAATCCGCCGTCTGTCGTCGGGCCCGTCTTGACCGCTGCCGCCGCGCCTCGAGGCAGACCGTGAGCCGTCGCGCCCTTCGTTCACCGCACGAAGAACCCCACCACCCTCACCACCCAGGCAAACGACACGAGGAGAATGGGCAGCAGCGTAAGCCCCACCGAGAACGCGACGCCTTGCCGGAACAATGCGGGCCCGAATGCCGGACATCGATCGCCCCACACGCGCTGCGCCACAGACTCGATCCCCCAGCCGAAGGTGTAGCAGACGTTCGCCAGCAGTCCATACACCGCGACCGGCCGCCAGTCCAAAGGCACGTCGACGAACGGCGGGATCCACGAGATCAGTCGAAGCACGAGGAGCGTGAACAGCCCCGTCGCGCCGACGATCAGGTTGAACGTGCCTCGCCGCGCTTCCCACCACGAGAGCAGCGACAGCGTGGTCCGCCGGTGGTCGGCTGGCGGAAAGAGGATTTCACCGAGGATCATGATGCCGCGCGTCCGGTGCGTGTCTCCCCAGAATAGGCTCGACGGCGCCGGTCGTCAAGTACTTTGCCAAGTAGAGTACTGATCGAGGCCGGGTCAGGGCCCGACCCGCAGGTAGCTCGCGTCGTAGCGCGCGATCGATTCGTTGATCACGCGCATCGCCACTTCGCTCTTCTCCCAACCCACGATCTGCACCCGGCGGCCTTCCAGATCCTTGTATGTCGAGAAAAAGTACTCGATCTCCTTGAGCAGATGCTGCGGCACGTCGGCGATGTCGAACATCTCCTCGTAATAAGGATCGCGCAGCGCCGTCGCGAGAATCTTGTCGTCCGGCTCGCCGCGGTCGAGCATGCGCAGCACGCCGAGCGGCCGCACGTCGATCATGCAGCCGGAAAACGTCTCTTCCTTGACGAGCACCAGCACGTCGAGCGGATCACCGTCCTCGTGCAGCGTGCGGGGAATCAGCCCGTAGTCGCCCGGGTAGTGGACCGCGGAGTACAGCACGCGGTCCAGCTTCATGATGCCGGTCTTCTTATCGAGCTCGTACTTGTTCCGGCTGCCGAACGGGATCTCGATGACCGCGGTGACCTCCTCCGGCGGATGCGGACCCGGAGGGAGATCGTGCCAGAAGTGGATCATGCGGGCACGGCGCGCGTCATCGTTCCCTTGTACGCCATCGGCGACTCGTCCACGCCAAAATTGGTCTCGTACAATTCGGCGACGCGCGCGAGATCCTCCGCCGACAAATCGGGCGCGTCGCTCGCCGCCGCGAACTCGGCGAGCTGCTCGTCGTCGTAGATGTTCGGCAGCGTCGTCACGACGCGCGGCTCGGCGAGCAGCCACTTCAGTGCCGCCTGGCCGAGCGTCATCTGCCCAGCCAGGAAGTCGAGCGTCTCGACTTTCTTGATGCCGTTGATGAGCCAGGACCGGGGCCGATGCCGCCGATGGTCGTGCTCGGGAAATACCGTGTCTTCGGTGTACTTGCCCTCGAGCATGCCCGACGCGTGCGTCACGCGGATGTTGAAGCAGCAGTTGGGCGCGCGCGCTTTGGCCGCCTCGAGCATCGCCGTGCCGGGATGCTGCTCGAGAATGTTCCAGATCATCTGAATCGTGTTGATGTCGGGCTCGCGTTCCGTGAGTTCCACGGCTTCGTACAACCAACCGATCGCCGGGCCGAACGCGGCGCCCCACGCGCGGATCTTCCCCTCGCGCTGCAGGTCACGCAGCGTGCCCCACAATTCCGCATCGCGCACGTGCTCCATCTTCGCGTTGTGGATCTGCAGCACGTCGATGTAATCCGTCTCGAGCCGCGACAGGCATTGATCGACCGCGAAGCGGATGAATTCCGGATCGGTGCGCATGGGCAGCTCCGACTGGCCGCGGCGCGCGGCGCGTGCGGCCTCGTCGTAGATGTCGTACCCGACCTTGGTCCCAATCACCACGTGATCACGTCGGCCGCGAAACGCCTTCGCAAGCTGCCGCTCGGCGCGACCGTTGCCATAGGCGTCGGCCGCGTCGAAGAAGTTGACGCCGTGGTCGTCGAACGCACGGCGCAGCATCGCGACCGCGTCGTCGTCCGATTTCTCGCCCCACCAGCCGGTGGAGATCGTCCAGGTGCCGAAGCCGACCTCGCTCACCGAGATCGAGGTGCCGGGAAAGACTCGATGCTTCATGTTTGGAGGAATTAGCGTTCCGCGCGCAGTACGCTCGCGGCTTCTCGCGCGAAGTAGGTAATGACGACGTCCGCTCCCGCGCGCCTGATGGCGAGCAGCGAGTCCATCATCGCGCGGTCACGGTCGATCCAACCTCGATCGGCCGCAGCCTGTATCATAGCGAACTCGCCGCTCACCTGATACGCGGCGACGGGGTAGCCGGTCTCGTTCTTGACGCGATGCACGATGTCGAGAAAGGGACCCGCCGGCTTGACCATCACCATGTCGGCGCCCTCCTCGATGTCGAGCCAGACTTCACGCAGCGCCTCGTCGGCGTTCGCCGAGTCCATCTGATACGTGCGGCGGTCGCCGAACTGCGGCGTCGATTCCGCCGCGTCGCGGAATGGTCCGTAGAAGGGGCCGGCATATTTTGCGGCGTACGACAGGATCGGCGTTCCGGTCAGGCCGTTCTGGTCGAGCGCGGTCCGAATGGCGCGTACGCGACCATCCATCATGTCACTTGGAGCGACGACGTCGGCGCCAGCCCTGGCGTGCGACACCGCTTCTCGAGCGAGCGCCTCGAGCGTCGCATCATTGTCGACGTCGCCGTCGCGAATGATGCCGCAGTGGCCGTGCTCGGTGTATTCGCACAGACACACGTCGGTCATCACCACGAGGTCGGGAACGTCGCTCTTGAGCGCGCGCACCGCCTGCTGCACCGGTGCCTCGTCGTTCCACGCCTCCGACCCCACGGCGTCTTTTCGATCCGGAATCCCGAACAAGAGTACGCCGCCCACGCCGAGTTCCGCGGCGGCTTTCGCGTCCCGAACCAGCTCGTCGACGGACGTCTGGAACACTCCTGTCATCGACTCGACTGGCTGCCGCACGCCCGTGCCGGACCGAACGAACAGCGGCAGCACGAGCTGTGAGGGCGCAAGCCACGTCTCGCGAACGAGACGGCGAAGACTGGCCGTGCGGCGCAGGCGACGAGACCGGTAAGCGGGAAATTGCGGCATGCTCGAAAGCTAACGCCCCACCCCGCCGGCTCACCCCGCGGCGAGCCTCCGCTTGCGTTCCGCCGTGTAGTGCCACCACGGGCGCTTGGGCGCGCCCTCCATGTAGCGGACCGCGGCGATGAACGTGTCGAGCACGCATGGGTCCTGCCGAACGCCGGTCTCCGCGTTCAGCATTTCGTAAAGCACGTACGGATCCTGGCCGGCGAGCGCGCGCGGCTCGTGCAATCCAAGCCGCCGAAAGTCCGCCGCAATTCGCGGCCCGACGTTCGGAATCTGCTCGAAGTTCTCGATCCCCTGGCGGATGCGCGGTGTGCGGGTCGGGCGTTGAACGGCTGGCATGACTCCCCTTTCCTCACGATCGAGATTCAGGTTTGCGGAAATAGGGTCGACCCTTTCTGCAAATGGGGTCAGACCCTGAGTCGCGGGCTCCGAGGACATCAGAACGCGGCGAACCCGACTACGTTGCCGCCCGGCTCGCGGACGTAGAATTCGTCCGAGCCGTAGAACGTCTTGTGCCGCGCTTTCACGATTGGCGCGCCGGAGACCGCTCGCTCGGCGGTATCGAGGTCAGCCGTGGACGGAACGGTGATGAACAGCGTGGTGCTGTGGCCGTCGAGCTCCGATGCCTGCGACGGGCTGTCGGCGAGGACGCTCGCCTTGGTCTGGTACATGATCTCCACGCCCGCCTTCTTCACGCTGGCAAAGATGAGCTTCCCGTCGTCGCCCGGGACCTCGTTCTCCTTTTTGAACCCCAGACGATCGGTCCAGAACTCGATGCACGGTTCCACCGAGTCCACGATGAGCACCGGCGCGAGGGCCGTAACGGCCGGTGATGCAGCTTTGGTCATGGCGCTTGCCCCGTTGAAGTGATGGCGCTAGTATAATTGATACTAGTTCGCTGGTCAAGCACGGAGTTCGGCCCTCCACCTCGTCCATGGCGCGTACCACTGCCGTCACGCTCGCCGATCTCGTCGTCCTCTCGATGCTCTGCGAGCGCTCGATGCACGGTTACGAGCTGTGGGCCGAGCTCGAGCGGCGGCAGGTCGAGAAGTGGGCGAGCATCTCCAAGCCCCAGGTCTACTATTCGCTGCGCAAGCTGGCCGACGCTGGACACCTCGCGTTCGACCGCGGCGACGATGCATCGCTCGGTCCGGAGCGCCGCGTCTTCAAGCCGAGCGAATCGGGGCGCCGCCTGCTCGCCGATTCGCTCGCGCGCGCGCAATGGGCGACGCAACGGCCGCCCGATCCGTTCGCGACCTGGCTCGTTCTGGCGTGGCAAGCGCGTCCGCGCGACGTCGCCGCCCAGCTTGCGCGGCGCCGCCGATTCCTCGAGGAGCAGCTCGCCGAAGATCGCACGGCACTCGGCGAAGTGATCGCCGAGACATCACCAAGCTCCGACGCCGCGATGGTCGTGCGGTTGTCGATCCGGCAATTCGAGACGGAGCTGGCGTGGTTGGACGAGGTGGAGGCGCGGCAGCGGCCGGGGTGAGGCTTGGCGGTAACAACGGGGAAAAAGGGTCAGAGTCGAATTAGCCGTTTGCCGAAAAAAGGGTCAGAGTCGAATTAGCGGTTTGCTAATTCGACTCTGACCCTTTTTGCGAGCCTGGAGCCGATTGATTCGGCCGGCATGCGAACGATCACTGCGCACACCGTCCCGACGTTATGGTCGAGGCCTCTCTACGACCTCCCGAGGAACGAATGCCTCGCATGCCACGCTACGCCTGTCCAGGCCAGCCACAACACGTCGTCCAACGGGGCAACAACCGCTGCGCCATGTTCGTTGCTGATTCGGACTACCTGTTGTACCGAGACTGCTTGCTACGCGCCTGCCAACGGTACGGCTGCGCGATACACGCGTACGTCTTCATGACAAACCACGTTCATCTCTTGGCGACGCCGCGCGATACGTCGGGTCTTGGGAAAATGATGCAATCGGTCGGCCGGCGTTACGTCCAGATCTTCAATTCCCAATACGATCGGACCGGGACACTCTGGGAGGGACGCTACAAAGCCGTCGTGATCGACAGTGAACGGTATCTGTTTACGTGCTACCGGTACATCGAGCTCAATCCCGTTCGAGCCGGAATGACAGCGCATCCCGCGCAGCACCGTTGGTCAAGTCATCGTGCCAACGCGCTCGGACAGTCCGACGCGCTACTCACGCCTCACGACGCCTATCAGGCCCTGGGTGGGGATCCACGGTCACGACAGGCGGCGTACTCCGCGCTCTATGCCGACTGCATCGACGACGAGACACTCCGCGACATCCGATCCGCCACCAACAAAGGATGGGCCCTGGGGAGTGACCATTTCCGCGACATGGTATCGCGCGATTCCGGCCGGCGAGCAAGCCCGTTGCGTCGAGGCCCACGAGGCAAAAAACCGCAAAAAGGGTCAGAGTCGAATTGCGATGTTGAAGGACTCGCAGCAGACCAGAACCTCTAATTCGACTCTGACCCTTTTTACACCCTTTTTAGCCTACCTGGGCCACTAATTCGACTCTGACCCTTTTTACTCCTTTTTACTCCGGCTGCGGCGACGGCAAATGTTCCGCACGGCGAAGCGCATCCAGGATGTCGCTCGCCCCGCGATGCCGCAGCTCGTTCGCCAGGCGGACCCCCGTCAGCTCGGCATTGGCCGCGTCGAGCGGGAGCATTCCGCGCAACATCCGCCGGCCGTCGACGCTGGCGATGAACCCGTGGAGCTCACGCTCCGCGTCCTTTCCCGTGACGAGCGCGCCGATCGGCACCTGGCATCCGCCTTCGAGCGCGCCGAGGAAGGCACGCTCGGCGCGCGTGGCGACAAGCGTCTCGGCGTCCGACAGCGGCGCCACGATCGCGCGCGTCGCGCTGTCGTCGGCGCGGATTTGAATCGCGATCGCACCCTGGCCCGCCGCGGGGAGCCAACCCGGCGCCTCCAGGTACGACGCGATCTCCTGCGAGATGCCAAGGCGCCGCAGCCCGGCGGCGGCGAGAATGGCCGCGTGCACGTTTCCGTCGCCGACCTTCTTGATGCGCGTGGGCACGTTGCCGCGGAGATCCACCACCTCGAGGTCGGTGCGCAGCGCGTGGAGCTGCGCGCGGCGCCTGAGACTCGAGGTGCCGACGCGGCAGCCTGGCGGCAGATCCTCCAATCGTGTCGCGCCGACCACGCTGTTCACCACCAGCACGTCGCGCGGATCCTCGCGAGGCAGCAGCGCCGCGATCTCGAGGCCCGGTGGCATGTCGGTCGGCAAATCCTTGAGCGAGTGCACGCAGCAGTGGACTTTGCCGTGCGCGAGGTCGGATTCCAGCTCCTTGGTGAACAGCCCCTTGGCGCCGATCGCACTCAGCGGCTCGTCGAGCCGCTTGTCGCCCACGGTGCGATAGGTCTTCAACTCGGACACGACGCCCCGATCAGCCAGGAGCTCCTGCACCAGGCGCGCCTGGCGCAGCGCGAGCTCCGATGCGCGGGTCGCGATCAAAAAAGGCGTCGTCGGCTGATTGGAAGCGCTCACGCGTTCACCGGGGTTGCGGCGTAATGAGCCACGATTGCGTCGACGAGTCCGGCGATCGTCGACTGCGTCGCCTCGATGTCGACGCGCAGGCCGGCATCGCGCGCGGCCTGGCTGGTCACGGGACCGATCGATGCCGCCGGAACGCGCGCGGCTGCATCCGCGCCAACCGCGGCGACGAAATTCGTTACCGACGACGCCGACGTGAACGTCGCGAGATCCGCCTCGTCGCGGAGCAGCCGCTCGCGCAGCGCTGCGCCGCCCGCACCGTCCGGCACGGATCGATAGAGCTCGACGCGGTCGACGACGGCACCGAGATCGCGGAGACCGACCTCCAGCGTCTCGCGCGCGCCGGCCGCCGCGGCGTACAACACGCGTGCGCCGCGGAGATCTCGCCGATCGTGTAGTGCGTCGAGGAGCGCCTCGGCGACGAACCGCTCGGGGGCGACGTCGACCGACAATCCGCATTCGAGGAGCGCCGCTGCCGTCGCTGGACCGATCGCCGCGATCTCGACGCCGGCCAACGCGCGCGCGTCGCGCGCGCTGGCGCGAAGCTCGTCCCAGAAGATTCGAACGGCGTTCTGGCTCGTGAAGATGACGAATCGATACCGACTCAAATTCGCGATCGCGCCCTGGAGCGGCGCCGGGTCGAGCGGCTCGATGCGGCTCGCAGGCATCTCGAGTACCTCGGCGCCGGCGGCGGCGAGTCGCTCGCTGATCGTGGCCGCCTGCGATTGCGCCCGCGTCACGATGATCCGTCTGCCGAAGAGCGGCCGGCGCTCGAACCACGCGATCTCGTCGCGCAGCGAGACGACCGGCCCGATCACCGTGATGACGGGCGGACGCATCCCGGCCCGCTCGATCTCGGCGACGAGCGTAGCGAGTGTCGCGGTCGCCGTGCGTTGTCGCGGGTACGTTCCCCACTGCACCGCGGCCGCGGGTGTGTCGGCCGGCATTCCTCCGGCCACGAGCGCGGAAACGATCTGCGGCAGCTTGGTCACGCCCATGTACAGCACGATCGTGCCGCCCGCTCGGGCGAGCGCCGACCAGTCGACGGCTGCGCCATTCTCGTCCGTCGGATCTTCGTGGCCGGTCACGAACGTCACCGATGTCGCGGCCCTGCGATGGGTGACGGGAATACCAGCGTACGCGGGCGCGGCGATGCCTGCGGTCACGCCCGGCACCACCTCGAAGCGGATGCCGGCGCGCGCGAGCGCCTGCGCTTCCTCGCTCCCGCGGCCGAACACGAACGGGTCGCCGCCCTTGAGCCGAACAACCCGCTTCCCTTTTCGCGCCAATCGAATGAGCAGCTCGTTGATCTCGTGCTGCTTCGCCGATTCCGGCGCGCCGCCACGTTTCCCCACCGCGTGCAGCTCGACCGGCTCGTCGCGCTCCCGAACCGAAGCCAGCGCCAGGAGAGCGGGATTGGCGAGCGCGTCGTACACGATCGCATCGGCGGTGACGAGAAGCTCGCCACCGCGGAGCGTGAGAAGGCTCGGATCGCCGGGGCCCGCGCCCACGAGGTACACCACCCCGTCGACCGAGGAGTCGCCGGGCCTCATTCGGGGCGCGGCTCCGGCTGGGCCGCGGCCAGGCGCTCACGCAGCTTTCGCGCGCGGAGCCACAGCGATACCGCGTACGCTCCAAAGATGACCGCGACCACGATGTAGGCCGCGTGATAGGTGCTCGTGGTGTCGATCACGACGCGAGCTCCGCGGCCAGATCGCGCAGCACGCCCACGCGGTAGCGCGCCCGGATGAGCGCGATGCACAGCACCGAGAACGCGGCGAACGAGAGCAGGAACGTCGTGAGCATCTCGGGCGGAAGTGATGGTCTGTCCGGCTTGAGCACGACGGGCATTGGATGGAGCCGCGCCTGGAACAGGTAAACGCTCAGATGAATGAACGGAATGAGCAACGCGGCGAGAATCGCAAGCACCGCCGAATACCGCGCGCGCATCGCGCGGTCCTCGATGCCGCCGCGCACCACCAGGTAGGCCGCCACGATGAACCAGAGGAACAGCGTGAGCGTGAGTCGCATGTCCCACCACGCCCACCACGCGCCCCAGATGCGGTGGCCCCAGAGCGGCCCGGTCGTGAGCACCACGGTCAGGAAGACGAGTCCGACTTCCGCGGCGGCTTCGGCGAGCCGGTCGGAGCGCTCGTCGTGCAGCCAGAGGTAGACGAGCGACATCAGCGCCGTGATGCCGACGGCAATGTAGGCGCCGAGCGCCGCGGGGACGTGGAGATAGTAGATCTTTTGCGCCGCACCCTGCAGGCGCTCGATCGGCGTGAAATAAATCGCGCGAATGTAGATCCCGACCACGGCCAGCGCCGCGATCGCCGAAAACCAATCGAAGATCGCGCGCGGCCGAGCATGCGTTGGGGCAGCGTCGGAGACCGGTACGGTGGTCATTCTTCCAGCGTGTAGGGAAACGCGAGCGTGCACGCGACGAGGAAAACAATGTCGAACGCGATGAGGATTCTCAACGATGGCCATGCTTCGACCAATGGCCGCCCCGCGAACACGAGCGTCGTCGCCTGCGCGGCGCTCATCAGAACCGGCACGAAGAACGGAAGGCTGAGCATCGGCAGCAGCAGTTCGGCCAGGCGCGTGTTCACCGCCATCGCGCTGAACAGCGTGCCAACCGCTACGATTCCGATCGTCGCCAGCAGCACGATGCCGCCCACGAGCAATAACGCACGGCCCACGGCGAGGTTGTAGAACAGCACCAGCGCCGGCACCGCAATGAGCTGAATCGCGCACAGGAAGACCAGGTTCCCGACGGCCTTGCCGATGTAGATCGATTCACGCCCGATCGGCGAGACGAGGAGGGCGTCGATGCCGCGGTCGTGTTCCTCAACGCTGAACGAGCGCTGGAGTCCCAGCAGTCCGGAGAATACGAGCACGACCCACAGCACGCCCGGCGCGCGGTCGGCCGCCGGCACGACGGACTGATCCCACGTGAAATAAAAGATGCAGATGGCGAGCACCGCGAACACCAATGCGGAGAGAAACGCGGTGCGGCTGCGGAACTCGATCGCCAGGTCCTTGCGCGCGATGAGCCACGCGGCGGCCAGCGTACCCGGCGGATGACCTTCGATCACGCAGAAAGACCCAGCGGCGCTCGCGCCGCATCTGGGGCGCCACCGACGACGAGCGCCCGATACTCCTCGCGAAAGGCGGCGGCATCGAGCGCGGCGCAATCCTCCACCCTGACGATGCGCCCGGCCAGCATCACGGCGGCGTGGGACGCGACGGCGAGCCCCTCGTCGACGTTGTGCGTCACGAGGAGGAGCGCGGCACCGGACGAGCGCAACGACTGAAGCATCCCGGTCAGCGCCGCACCGCCCGCCGCGTCGAGTCCGGTATATGGTTCGTCCAACAGGACCACGCTCGGCTCGTGCACGATCGCCCGGGCGATCGAGACGCGCTGCTGCAGCCCGCGGCTCAACGCCCGCACCGGCGTATCCGCGCGGTCGAGCACCCGCATGTGCTCGAGCGCGCGCTTCGCCGCGGCGTGATGATCACCCATTCCGTACAGGCGGGCCGCGAACTCCACGTTCTCGCGCGCCGTCAGCGCCCGATAGAGCATGCTCTGATGGGAGATCAGGCCCACCTGCCCGCGCGCGCTCGCATCGTCGCGAAGCGCTCGGCCGCCTACGCGGACGGTTCCCTCCGACGGCTTGAGAAGGCCCGCGATGAGGCGAAGCAACGTGGTCTTTCCGGCGCCATTTGGCCCGAATAACGCCAGACAGTCGCCGGCGGGGACGGACAGCGTGACGCCGTCCACTGCGCGGCGGCGGCCGAAGGTCCGGGAGACGCCGGCGACCTCGATCGCCGGCGAGGCAGGAAGCATGCAGGAAAAGATACAGCGGCGGCGTTCACACGCGATTGGTTTCGTTCAGCTTACCAGCCCGGCACCGCCGCCGTATAATGCCGCTCACCGCAACTCGTTTCAGACCCGATTCGCATCATCGACCATGACCGAGATCGACGTCGTCCTCCAGGAGCACCGCAAGTTCGAGCCGCCCGCAAAATTCCGGGAAAACGCGCTCGTGTCGGACCACTCGCTGTACAACGTTCCCCTGGAAGCCTTTTGGGAATCGCAGGCGAATGAATTGGAGTGGTTCGAGAAATGGCGAACGGTCTGCGAGTGGAAGCCACCGTATGCAAAGTGGTTCGTGGGCGGGAAGATCAACATCTCGGTCAACTGCGTCGACCGGCACGTCCGCGGGCCGCGGCGCAACAAGGCCGCGCTGCTTTGGGAGGGCGAGCCGGGTGACCGCCGCACGCTCACCTACTGGGACCTCTACATCGAGGTCCAGAAGTTCGCGAACGTGCTCAAGCGGCTCGGCATCAAGCGCGGCGATCGCGTGGCGATCTACATGCCACTCATCCCCGAAGTCGTGATCGCGATGCTCGCCTGCACGCGCATCGGGGCCATTCACTCGGTCGTGTTCGGCGGATTCTCGCCCGACTCGCTGCGCGATCGAATCAACGATGCCGAGGCGAAATTGCTGATCACCGCCGACGGCGGCTATCGGCGTGGCGGTATCGTGCCGCTCAAGCGGAACTCTGACAAGGCGATCGAGGAATGCCCGTCGATCGAGAACGTGATCGTCGTGCAGCGGCGTCCCGGCGCGGGCGGCGACGAAGCGTTCGCCGAAATGAAGGAAGGGCGCGACCACTGGTGGCATCGGCTGATGCACGATGCGCCGACCCACTGTGAGCCGGCCAAGATGGACGCCGAGGACGTGCTGTACATCCTGTACACGTCGGGGACGACGGGAAAGCCCAAGGGAATCGTCCACACCACGGCCGGTTATCTGGTGGGCGTTGCGGCGACGTCCAAGCTCGTCTTCGACCTCAAGGAAGACGACGTCTTCTGGTGCACCGCGGACGTGGGCTGGGTCACCGGCCACTCGTACCTGGCGTACGGTCCGTTGGCGAACGGCGCGACGTGCGTGATGTACGAGGGCGCGCCCGATTGGCCGGAGAAGAATCGCTTCTGGGAGATCTGCGAGCGGCACGGCGTCACGATCCTCTACACCGCGCCCACGGCGATTCGCGCCTTCATGAAGTGGGGCGACCAATGGCCGGCGAAGCACGACCTGTCGCAGCTGCGGTTGCTCGGCACCGTGGGCGAGCCGATCAATCCCGAAGCGTGGATGTGGTATCATCACAATATCGGCGGCGGGCGATGCCCCATCGTCGACACATGGTGGCAGACCGAGACGGGCGCGATCGTCATCTCGCCCCTCCCCGGCGTCACCGAGACGAAGCCGGGCAGCGCGACCATGCCTCTCCCTGGATACGAGGCCGCGCTCCTCGATGCAAAGGCCAACGAGATCAAGGTGGGCGGCGGACTGCTCGCGCTCACCAAGCCGTGGCCATCGATGCTGCGCACGATCTGGGGCGACGACGACCGTTACGTGCAGACCTACTTCACCAAGTGGCCGGGCCGGAAGGATCTCTATTTCCCCGGCGACGGCGCCAAGCGCGACGACGACGGCTACTACTGGATTCTGGGCCGCGTCGACGACGTGCTGAACGTCGCGGGCCACCGCATCGGCACGATGGAAGTCGAATCGGCGCTCGTGGAACACCCGGCCGTCGCCGAAGCGGCCGTCGTGGGACGCTCACACGAGCTCAAGGGTCAGGCGCTTGCGGCGTTCGTCACACTTCGCGAGGGATTCAAGCACGATTCCGAGCTGCGCGACGAGCTGCGCAATTTCGTTGCGGAAAAAATCGGAGCCATCGCCAAGCCGGACGATATACTTTTCTCGGCCGACCTCCCCAAAACGCGGTCGGGAAAGATCATGCGGCGCTTGTTGCGCGACATCGCGGAAGGACGTGCGTTGGGCGACACCACGACGCTGGCCGACCCCAACGTTGTGGCATCACTCAAGGATCAGTACGAGGCGCAAGAAAGCTGACACAAGGGGCTGACCGGGCTCGTTTCAGGGGCCGTTCCTGGTACATGTTGTGCCAACTGTTGCGAAGAGTCGTCTAACTGCCGATCATCCAAGCAGGTCCGGTCAGCCATGCTCGCGTTTCTTCGCCGCTTCTTCCCCGATCGAATCTTCCGCCACAAGCTCGAGCCCGCTGCCGAGCGACGGCTGCGGCTCGCCCAGGCGCGCGCCGAGGAGGCGATCATCCGGGCGCACGTCGACAACGCGCTGATGTTCGTCGACACGCTGGCCGAGGACATGACGTTCGATCGCGCGATCGACAGCTACATCCGGGAGATGGCGATCCCCGAGCCACTGGCCAGCACGGTGGCGACGCGGACGCTCGTGGTGCTCGGCCAGGATCTCGTGCCCTACCGACGCCGCGCGGTGGATGCCGGCGAGACGGTGGCCGAACGCCCCAAGCTGCGGCTAAACGAGGCGTCACAGGGACGCGGCCAGCAGCGCACGATCAAGCGCGCCTGAACGAGCAACGGGGGGGGCCGGCGCTGTCGGCCCGTGTCGCATCAGTCGGCGATGTTGTCGGCGCCCTCGAGATCGACCACGCCGGCCCGCCGGTAATCGCGCCACTCGAGGAACGCCAGCGCGAACAGCACCAGCACCAGGGCGGTGGATCCAAGACACCACTCGCACCAGGCGTGCAGCACGAATCCCTCGAGATAGTTGAGCCACGCCGAGAAGATCATGCCCCAAATGGCGAGCACGAACGTGGCGAGCGTGAGCCCCGCGGAATCCTCGAAGCGTGGCTGGATGCGAGCCATCGAGGCGGCGAGCATCAGCGCGTAGTACGCGGCGCCCCAGGTCGCGATCGGCACGCCGAGGAACATCGCCCAACGACTGGTCTGGACCTTTTCGCAGGAGCTGACGCCGCAGGCCAGCGTGCCGATCATGCCGTAGTGGTACAGCGTGAGGTAGATGCCGATGAACAGTCCAGCGAGACTGATCACCGCGATCCACATGCGACGCGTCATGTGCCGGGTTTGACCGGTACGCCCTTGGCCGTGTCGCCGCCAACGCCGGGCTTGGCGCCAGCCTTCGCCAATTCCTCGGCGACCGTCTTCGCGAACCCGTCGTACGGCACCGCACCCTCGATCTGCTGCGTGCCGATGAGGAACGTGGGCGTCTGCCCGATCTTTCTCTTTTCGCCAAGGAGCTCGTGCGCCTGGATCTTGGCCTGGTATTTCTTGGTGTCGACGCACTGATCGAACTGCGAGGTGTTCAGCCCCATCTGTTGCGCGTACTGCTTCATGAACTTGTCGGGATTGTCGGTGGCCTCGCCGTTCCACTGATCCTGCCGCGAGTACAACATGTCGTGGTACGCCCAGAACTTGCCTTGCTCGTCCGCGCAGGCTGCGGCGCGCGAGGCGTTCCAGGTGTTCTTGTGCATGGAGAGCGGGAAGTCGACGAACCGCCAGCGAACCTGACCGGCGTCGACGAATCGCTTTCGGAGCTCCGGCTCCGTGAGCAGCGAGAACGTGCCGCAGGCCGGACACTCGAAATCGCCGAACTCCGTCACTTCGACCGGCGCGGTGGGGCTCCCCATCACGTAGCCGTTCGACTCGACTTTGGGCAACGTTGTATCGATGGGGCTCGCTGTCGCCACGTTGGTCTTGCGCGTCGATACATACGTCAGCGCGGCGATGCCTGCGACGGCGATCACCGCGATGATGAGATAGAACGCGTTATTGCTGGCCGACGATTTTTTGCTCGCCTTCACCACTCCGGGCTTTCGTCCTCGTCCGGCGTCCACTCGTTTTTTTGCCATTTGTCGTCATCCGGTTCCTGGGCTTCGCGTACGATTCGCCGGTTTTCAGCCACTTCCGGCGTGTCGTACGTGATGCGGACTTCGTAGTGAAAGAGCTCGCTGCGCACGTCGCCGATGAGCTTCATGAGCTCGCCCGCCTGCTCGAGCAGGCGTCCCTGTCCGTCCAGCTCCCGAATGCGCTCGGCAAGTGTGCGGAGCAGCGCTTCGAGGTTGCGCGCCCGCCCATCGTCGTACGTCTGCTCCTGCTCCGCCATACCGCTGGTGCTCCAGAAGGGCGCCGGTTCGGCTCGTTTCAAACGCCACGAAAGATGCTATGATGGTACCTGGGTTGCGCAAGCTTATTCTACGCCATGGACGCTGACCTTCTTCGCATACCGGTGGGACCCGGCTCCATGCACGTGGAGCGGTACGGTCACGGCGGCGCTCCCATCCTGCTTGTACACGGATTTGGGACCTGCAGTTTCCTGTGGCGTGACGTCGGTCCTGGCCTCGCGCTGGCGAACCGCACGGCCTTCGCCGTCGATCTCTTCGGGTACGGAGAGTCCGACCGTCCATTTGACGCGCAATTCGGCATCGCGGCACAATCGGACTACCTCGATCGCGCGCTGACTGCGCTCCGACTTTCCAAGGCGACCATCGTCGGAATCGACCTGGGTGGCGCGATCGCGATGCACCTCGCGTACAGCCGGCCGGAGCGGGTCGAGCGGCTCGTGTTGATCAACGCGATCGCGTTCGAAGACGTTCCCGCGGAAGACATCAAGACCATGCAGCGCAACACGGCGCGGTACGCGCTGCGAATTTCGCGCGGGGTGCTCGGCGCGGCGCCGCTCGTTCGCGAGCTGCTCGAACAAAGCGTGGCCGATCGGGAGCACATGCCCGACCCACTCCTCGCCCGCTATCTCGCGCCCTACGTCGGCCAGGAGGGGCTCAACCACCTTCTTGCCCTCGCGCGATCCGTGGACGACAAGGACATGGCCGAGATCGAACTTGGACAGATCGACTGCCCGACCCTGATCATCTGGGGCGACCAGGACCGCTTCGTGGGGCCAAAGCTCGGGGATCGCCTCGCCGACGCGATCCCCGGCAGCCGCCTGATCAGGCTCCCGGGCACGGGCCGCCTCGTGCCCGAGGAAGCGCCGGAAACGCTGACGAACATGATTCTCGAGTTCGTGGGCGCGGCGGGGGCGATCGCGCGAGCCGAATGAGGCGGTTCCCGCGCTTCAGTGTAAAATCGTTGTTGCGGCGCAACGATTGCGCATGTCTGGGCGTAAGTCGAGTGCCAGCCAGCGCGGACGCGTCCGCTGCAATCGGCGCCAGGAAATCGCTAGATTTGTTTGTCTCTTTCCCTAACTCCATTACATGGCCAAGCAGAAGAACCGATCGACGAAAGCTCCCGCGACACCCTCGCCGTTCGAGGAAGCTCGCGATGAATTGTTCCAGCACATTATGCGGTGCGGCGTGGTCGGGTCTGCTCCTGAGCACCAGGCCGAGTGGTTCGACGAAACGATGGCGTACATGACGGGGCGGTACCCGGAACTGGCGAGCGAGCAGATCGATGAGCTGCGAAAGCTCGGTGAGCGGTTCTCGCAACCGCCCAAGAAGCGCGACGACACCGCGGCCGCTTAGCAGTCCAAGCGTTTGACGCCCCCATTCGGGGGCGTTTTCGTTAGCGCCACACCCGGGACGATCGTCGCAGCACCAGCCCGATTCTCGCGCCGCCGCCGAGCCCGATCTGGAGCGCTGGGCTCACGCCATTCCGTGACTTTCCTTCGACATCCACGACGAGAGTCAGGTAGGGCGAGCGAGCCCCCGCCGGCGCGCCGACGGGAACACTCACGCCTCCGCCGAGCGAGACCCCAACGGGGACCTCGCGAAACGGATCGAGTAGAAAGCGAGCGATGGCGTCGGCGCGGCCGCTCGTTGCGGCGCGGCCGTCGCGCCACGTCGCGCCCGCCGCGCCATCCACACCAATCCGCACGTAGATCCCGGCCGGAATCTCCAGGCCCGCGCCACCTTGCACCGACGCCGCCCGGGCGACGATCGCATCGGCGCGAAGCTCCGCGTACGGCGGCGGCGTTCGCTGAGCGCGCGTGACGGCCGGCACGAACGTGCCGGCCGTCACGACGACGACGAGGATCGTGAGTTTGGGACGCGTCACCGCACGCGCGCGCGCCAGAGCGCGATGGTGTAGTCGATGATCGAGATCGCCGACGTCACGCCGACCGCCCAGAGACACGGCGTGGCCCACTCGGGAGCGCGCAAAAGAACCATGAACGTCATCAATTGAAATGTGGTGACGATCTTGCCCCAGGGGCGCGCCTTGAACTGCACGGGACGGAGCCAGGGAACGATCTTCGCCACGACGAACCCGACCGCCGTCATGATGTCGCGCGAGATCATCACGAAGAACCCGACGATCGACAGCGCGCCCATGATGAGAAACGTCGACACGGCGACGATCGCGAACACACGGTCGGCGACGGGGTCGATCAACGCGCCCCACCGCGACGTCCATTTCCCGCGACGCGCGACCCAGCCGTCGAGAAAGTCCGTGACCGCGGCCAGACCCACGAGCCCCAGCCGACGATCGGGATCGGCGGAGACTGCGAAGCCCGCGGCGAGCAGAACGCGTGACGACGAAATGATGTTCGGAAGAGCGCGAAGTGTCGCGCGCGCGGCCATCCCCAAAGCTATGTGCGATCTCGAACGCTTGCCAGCACACGCGGGCGTTCATAGCTTCGCCCAGCCTATATCCAATGGCGCAATGACGAGACTACGAACCACCGCTTGCCTGTTCGCCGCCCTCGCGGTCGCGTGCGGCGCTCCGGCGACCGTCGCACGCACCACCTCGCCGACTCCCGCACCGACCGCCGGCGGAAGCACACAGCCGCTCAACGCGACTGCCGGACTGCAGCGCAATGACGCAATTGCCGCGGCACTGGGCGACATCGACCCGTCGCGGATTCGTCGAATCGACTCCGCGCTCGTCTCCTTCGGAACCCGCAATTCGTTCTCGGATACGATGTCGAGCACGCGCGGGATCGGCGCGGCACGACGCTGGATCTTCGCCGAATTTCAGCAGTACGCCCGGGACTGCGGCGGCTGCCTGCGCGTGGAGTACAACAGCAAAGTCCAGTCGGTGGCGCGCGCGCAGGGTCGCCAGGTGAACATCGTCGACGTGCTGGCCTGGCTGCCGGGGCGCGACACGTCCCGGGTGGTCGTGATCAGCGGCCATTACGATTCGTGCGTGTGCGGCATGCCGGGCGGCAGCAGCGATTCACTCGCCACCGCGCCTGGCGCCGACGACGACGGATCCGGCACGTCGGCCGTGGTCGAGCTGGCGCGCGTGTTCTCCAAGCGCTACCCCAAAGGCCTCGACGCGTCGATCATCTTCGTCACGGTTGCGGCCGAGGAGCAGGGACTGCTCGGCGCCCGCCAGCTCGCCGAGTGGCTGCACGAGCATCACTACACCGTCGTCGCCGGCATGACCGACGACATCGTGGGCAACGTGCTCGCCGAAGGCGGCTACGCCGATTCGACGAGCATGCGTATCTTCGCGGCCGATCCGGACAACTCGCCGAGCCGCGAGCTCGGACGCTACGTGTGGAGTCTCGATCGCCTGTACGTGCCCGACTTCGAAGTGCTCCCCGTCTGGCGTCTCGACCGGATCGGGCGCGGTGGCGATCACGAGCCGTACGTCTCCCTCGGCGACGCCGGTCTGCGGTTCACAGAGCGGGTCGAGAACTACAATCGGCAGCATCTGCCGACCGATGATTTCACTCACGTCAACTTCGGGTACGTCGCGAATGTCGCGCGCGTGAACGCGATCGCGGTGGCCTCGCTCGCCGCCGCTCCGGCAACGCCGGCGAACGCGCGCGCCGCGCGCCAGGGCCGCGCGGGCGCGAATGCACAGGGCAACGTCATGCGCTCCGGCTCGGGTGGCCAGGCATGGACGTTGAGCTGGGATGCTTCGGCGGGCGCCGTTGGCTACGAGTTGCTCGTGCGCCGTACGACGTCTCCGACCTGGGAGCAAATCATCCCGCTTGGGAATACGACGCGCTGCACCCTCGCGCGCCAGCTCGATGATGAATGGGCCGGCGTGCGCGCCGTGGGCGCGGATGGCGGTCGCTCGATGGCGGCCTCGATGCCCGCTCCACCGGCGCCCGTCCGCGAGACAGGCGCCGCTGCCCCGCAGGCCGCGGGCGGCGGTCGCGGCGGTCAACCAGCGGGGCCGCCGCCGGCGTGCGGCGCCGGACGCTGACGCCGGTGCGCGCTTGGAACCGTCTCATTCTCACCTCTCGGCCGAATTTGTCGGCGTTCCGAGCGAGCAACTGTGCGACGCGAAGCTGCTCGGGGGTTTGTTGATCGCCGTCGCGGGCGCCGCCGGATTCGGCACATTCGGCGTGCCCATCGTGCGTGAGCACGCCGACGGAGGCGTGTCGTCGGTGCTGCTGCTCGACGCCGGGCACATCGCGATTCACTCGGTGCCCAGGCGTCAGGTGCTCCTGTTCGACATCGTCGCGCCGGCCGCGCACGACTTTCGCAAAGCCCTCGAGGTCCTGTCGCGGCGTCTCACGACGCGCGACGTCAAGACCGTGACCCGCGGACGCGGATGAGAACCTTTCTCGCGCCGGCGCATCTCGCGCTGACGATCATCATTTTGATGTGGGACGTCGTGCTGGCCGGGCGCATCGCGCAGAACAACCAGGCGCCGCGCCCCTTCCAGGCCATTTGCGGCCTCGCCGCGCTGCTCCTGATCCCCGGCCTGCTGTTCCAGCTCGCGACGTCGACCGTGATCACGGGCCGGGCCGTTTCGAGCATGGATTGGCTCTGGCCGGCGGTGCTCGTGCTGTTCGCGGTGCAAGCGGTATATGCGTTCACGCGGCGTCTCGTGAACCCGGCGTGGGGACTGCCGATCGCCATTTATAACTTGCTCATCGCGATGGTGGGCATCATTCGCTTTCTCGTCGCGCATGGCCATTCGCCGGCCGAGCCGTTCGTCGCGCTCATCGCGGCACAGAGCCTCGCCATGGTGTTCGCCGGCGGCACGTCGGGCGTACTCGCGTCTCCGTTGTATCTGAACGTGCCGATGGTATCGCCGGCCTTTCCCGCGCTGCACAGCCTCACGGCGTCGTTCCGCTTTCTCATGTCGGTGTACGCCGCGCTCTGGTGCGCGTTCATCATCGCGATCGGGCTGCCGCGCGCGGTCATTCAGCTCCGCAACTACGAGGCGCACACGCGGGATCAGTTGCGTGAACGGCCGAACGCGGACTTCGCGGTGGGGATCAAGATCCTGCCCGACATGTTGAACGCGCCTCCGGCGCCGGCCATTCGCAGCGACTCCGCGCTCGTCGCGCTCATCGACGGCGACGCCATCGAGGTCGTCGTCGTACCGGGAATCTCACGCCAGGCGCTTGATTCCCTCGCGCGCGTACTGGAGCCGACACGGCGCGACAGCACGACGATCATCGCATCGATCGGCTATCGCGGCGTGCTGGTGCCGGAGCTCAGGAAGACGCCCTTCGACGTGCAGGAGCGTCTGGCGACCGTCCGACGCGTGGTGCAACGCCTGCATCCCGACATTCTGCTTCCCGCCGAGGATCCCTACACGGCGGGCGAGCGCGCGCACGGCGTGCTCACCACCGCCCGCTGGGAGTCGTACTACATCGACGCCATTCGCGCCGCCAAGGCGATCGATCCCAACGTACGCATCGGCCTGTCGGTGTCGGCGTATACGCGGAACGACAGCGCGCTCTTTGCGTGGGCGAACTCGCCGCTCGCCGCGGTCGACCTGCTCGGCTTCTCGCTCTTTCCGTCTCCGTACGTCGGTGGCGGAATCCAGGCCGACACGCGAACGGCCGATCGGTGGATGCGCGCGACGCCTCCCCGAAAACCCGTGTGGGTCTTCGCCACCGGCGGCTATCCGCTGTCCTATGGCGAACGCAGCCAGGAAGCGGCGATCTGGGAAGTGTTGGCCTGGGCGACCGACCATCCCAACATCAAAGGGACGATCGTGTTCGAGGCAGGCGACTACGGCCAGGCGCGCGGGCTTCGCGCGCCCGACGGGCGGCTGCGGCCCGCGACGAACGCCGTGAGGCGCGCCATCAGAGGGCTGCGGGAGTCGGCACGCTGACCCGGGACGGTCCGAGCGTTTCGCGCCGGACCGTGATCGACTCGATGCGATCGACGTCCACACGCACGCCGAGTCCCGGTGTCTCGCGCGGGACGCGCACCATGCCCTCGGCGTTCATCGTCCACTCGGGGTCCACGATGTCCGCCGCCCAGTAGCGCGCGCTCGGCGAGAGATCACCCGGCAGCGAGAAATTGGGCAGCGACGCGAGCGCGACGTTGTAGGCGCGCCCCACTCCGCTCTCGAGCATGCCGCCGCACCAAACGGGAACGCCCGCGGCCTGACAGACGTCGTGAATCGCCTTCGACGCCGTGAAGCCGCCGACTCTTCCCGGTTTGATGTTGATGATGCGGCCGCTGCCGAGCGCGATCATGTCACGGGCGCGCCGCACGTCGGTGATCGATTCGTCGAGACAGAGCGGCGTCCGCATGCGACGCTGCAGCTCGGCGAGCTGCAGCAGCTCGTCGGCGCCGAGGGGCTGCTCGAGCATGAGCAAATCGAAATCGTCGAGCTGGGCGAGGTGGTCCGCGTCCTCGATCGTGTACGCGGCGTTGGCGTCGGCCATGAGCTCGACGTCGGGGCCGATCGCGGTACGGACGGCGCCCGCGTACGCGATATCCTGGCCGGGCTGGATCTTGATCTTGATCTTGCGATATCCAGCGGCGAGCGCCGCGAGCGCTCTTTCGACGAGCCGCTCGGGCGCCGACTGGATTCCGAGCGAGATGCCGGTCGGCACGAGACTGCGCGTGCCACCGAGGTGCATCGAGAGCGGCAGGCCTCGCATGAACGCCTCGAGTGCCCAGCAACCCATCTCGAGCGATGCCTTGGCCATATTGTGGCCGCGAATGTTCTCGGCGAGGAGCGCGTGAACCGTCGAGGCGTCGTCTATCGTACGATCAAGCACGCGCGGCGCCAGCCATTGGCGGATCGCGAGCCACGCCGTGTCGATCGTCTCGGGGCTGTAGTTGGGGAGCGCGGCGGCGACGCACTCGGCCCATACCGAGGCGCCGTCGCGGTCGGACAGTTCGAGCAGGAGAATCCGGCGCGTGGACTCGACGCCCGAGGAGATGCGGAACGGCTCCTTGAGCTCGAGGTGGATTTCGCGAAGCGTGATGCGGTCGATGTGCAGCATGCTGGAAGCGGAGTGAGGTGTGGTCGAACGCAACCTGCGAAGCCGCCGACCGCGGCGCAATGGAGCGCGGGCTGATATGGCGGCCGCGGAACTGGACATACATCAATTATTGATGTATACTGGCGCCATGGACATCATGCCTGGTACGCTCGACGTTCTGATTCTGCGTGGGCTGTCCTGGGGACCGAAGCACGGCTACGCGGTGGCGCGGTGGATCGAGGACTGCTCGCACGGCGAGCTCACCGTGCTCGACGGCGCGCTGTACACCGGTTTGCATCGAATGGAGGAACGCGCCTGGATCGCGTCCGAATGGGGACTCGGCCCCTCGGGCCGTCGCGCGAAGTTCTATCGATTGACGCCGGCGGGAAAGAAGCAGCTCACTGCTGGGTCGAATGACTGGTCGCAGTACGTACTGGCCGTCGGGCGCGTGATGCGCGCGACCACCGAGCCCGCGTAGCCGTCGTCGAGGAGGTGGCCCATGGCTGGACCGGTTTGGCGTCGCTACCTGCGATTCTGGAGACTTGATCCCGCCGCGGACGTCGACGACGAGCTCGAGTTCCACTTCGCTCAGCGAGTCGCGGAATACGAGCGGTCCGGCATGTCGAAAGAAGACGCGCTCGTCGCGGTGCGCGCGCGGTTCGGCGACACGGGCGCCGTGCGTGCCGAGTTGACGCGGATCGATCGGCGAATTGCACGCCGGCATGACGCGTGGCTCTGGGCCGACGCAGTCCGAAACGACCTGCGGTCGAGCGTTCGCCGCTTGTCGCGCCGGCCAGCGCTCGCGGCAGCCGTAATCGTGACGCTCGCACTCGGACTCGGCGTGAACGCGGCGATGTTCTCTTTTCTCGATCGGGTATTCCTGCGCGCACCGACAGGGGTAGCCGACGCGCGTTCGCTGCGCCGGTTGTGGCTGATGCGCCACGACGACAAGGGCGCCATCGAGGCGACCCCTATGGGCGTAAGTGCGGACGCATTCGCCGCGCTCGAGACGGCGCTGCGTGGACAAGCCTCGCTGGCGCTGTACGACGACCAGCAGCTCGGCGTCGGAGGCGACAGCCTGACGAGTCGATCGACGGTGATCCGTGCGTCAGCGAACTACTTGCCGCTGCTGGGCGTGCGGGCCCAGCTAGGGCGATTCTTTTCGAGCGAGGAAGCCAGCCTCGAGGCGCCAAGCCAGGTGGCGGTCATCTCCGACGCGATGTGGCGTTCGCGATTCGGCGGGGATTTCTCGGTCCTGGGGAAGCGACTCGACCTCGACGGCGTCGCGTTCACGATCATCGGCGTGGCTTCCGCGGGATTCACCGGCGTGGACCTCGAGCGGACCGACGTGTGGGTGCCGCTTGGCCAACGGCCGATCGGCATGGACGACAGAATGTCGTGGCCGGCAGGAGGTGGACCTACGTATCAGGTGGTCGCGCGACTCGCCGACTCGCGGAGTGACGCATCACTCGAAGCTGTCGCCACGAGCATCATGCGGCAGTTCGATGCACAGGCGGCCGCCATCAGGCGACAGGTCGGATTTGGCCGGCCAGACTTCGACTCGCTCGAGCGCGTCGCCACCGGACCCATCGTCGAAGCACGTGGCCCGGGGCGCGAGCGAAAAGAAGTCTCCATCGCGACGCGGCTTGGTGGAGTGGCGATCATCGTTCTTCTGATCGCCTGCGCCAACATCATCAACCTGCTGCTGGCCGATGCCGTAGCGAGGCGCCGGGAGGTCGCCGTCCGTGTGGCGCTCGGCATCTCTCGAGCGCGACTCGTCTGGCTGCTGACCGCGCCGAGCGTGATGCTCGCGCTGGTGGCTGGAGCGGTTGCCGCGGCCAGTGCCGGGATCACCGGATCGCTGCTTCGCGCCCGGTTGCTTCCCGATGTGCATTTCGCCGGTCCGGCATTTTCGTGGCGGCCCATCGCGTACACATTTCTCGCGGCGCTCGTAGCAGGGGCCATCACGGGGATCGTGCCCGCCGTCCAGGCAAGCCGCGCCGACGTTACGAGTTTCCTCAAGGCCGGCGCTCGCGAGGGCGTGGTGCAGCGTTCCCGGCTGCGCCCGCTGCTCGTTGCGCTTCAAGCCGCGCTCTCGGCGGTGCTGTTGGTTGGCGCCGGCCTCTTCGTTCGCAGCCTGCGGAACGTCGAGCAGATTCACCTGGGTTTCGACGTCCCACGACTGGCATCGGCGAGCGTGCGACTCCCTGGGTTTGAGCCATGGGACAGCGCAACCGCCGCCCGAGCCGCCGAGGCCGTACGGCACATCGCCGGAGTCGAGCAGGTCGCAATGGCCACGTACGCTCCGCTCAGCGGCGGCGTGTTGCTCGCACGATTCTACACCGCGACTGATTCGGCGCACGGCGATTTCGCGCGTCACGATATGGACGATGTCGCTTCGTTCATGTCCGTGTCCGCGAACTACTTCGCGACGACGGGAATCCGTATCGTGCGCGGGCGGGGATTTTCCGCCGATCCGGGCTGGTCGATCGTCGTGAACGAGACGATGGCGCACGAATACTGGCCCGCCGGCGACGCGATCGGACAGTGCATCCGGCTCGACAAGAAGGAGAACCCGTGCTACACGGTAATCGGCGTCGCCGAGGACGCGCACCGCCGCGGCGTGATCGAGAAGCCGCACTCCCATTACTTCGTGCCGCTCGCGCACCCGGCGGCCAAGGGCATGGGGGGTTACTCGATGGTGATTCGCGCCGATCCCGCGAGAATGGGCGGCGTTGTCGTCGCGACGCAACGCATCCTTCGCTCGGCATTTCCGGCTGGCGTTCCCAGAGTGAATCTCGTCCAGGACGCCATCTCGCCCGCCTATCGGCCGTACCGCCTCGGCGCCACGCTTTTTTCGGCATTTGGAATTCTCGCGCTCCTCGTCGCTACCGTCGGCGTATACAGCACGGTCTCGTACACCGTCACGCAGCGAATGCACGAATTCGGCGTGCGCATCGCCCTGGGCGCGCGGCTGACGGACGTGGTGCGCGCCGTGCTGCTACGCGCGCTCGGTCCGGTGGTCGCCGGGGTCGCGGTTGGGCTGGGGATCGCGTTCGCGACCAGCAAGCTGGTCGCCTCACTGCTCTATCAGGTCTCGCCGAGCGATGCGTTCGTTATGGTAAGCGTTCCATTGATACTCGTCGCCACCGCCGTCGCCGCGGCGACTATCCCGGCAAGGCGGGCCGCTCGCGTCGATCCCGTTGAGGCGCTCCGCGCGGACTGACGCGCGCGGAACGCACATCACACCCGTTTTCCCGTCCCGCGCACGATCCCTTCCACGCGGCGGCTGGGATCGAAGTACTCCTGCGCCACGCGAAGCATCGAGTCGGCAGTGACCGCGCGCACGCGATCGTCGTACTCGATGAGCTCGAGAAGGGTGCCGAGCAAGTACGCGTCGACGAGATCGGCGAGCACGGCCCCGCCGTTCTGCTGCCGGATCGCGTGCGTGCCGATGGCGTACGTCTTGGAGCGCTCGAGCTCTTCTCGCGTGACCGGCTCCTCGCGCAGGCGCCGGAACTCGGCGAGCAGACCCTCGCGCGCCGCTCCCTCCTGCTCCGGTGACGTGGCGATGTACGCGCCAAGCGCGCCGGCCAGCCGGCGGTCGAGCGCGAACACGTTCACCGTGTAGCACAGCGAGCGCTTGTCGCGCAGCTCGTCGAAGAAGCGTCCGCCCAGTCCGCTCGCGACGCCGGCGATCATCCCGGCCGAAAAACGAGCGACATCTCCGCGCGTCGGTCCGGGAAAGAGAATGGTGAGCGCGGTCTGTGCCCGGTCGCGCTCTTCCACCTGCGTCGCGATCGTCGTGGGCCAGCGCGGCGGCTCGAGCGGCCGTGGGGGGCAGGAGCGAAGCTCGTCGAACGCACGCGCGGCGATGGCCGCCAGCTCGTCGGGATCCGCGTCGCCGACCAGCGCGATCGCCGACGCGGCTCCCACCGCCCGCTCGGCGTGCCAGGCCCGCACCGCGTCGACGTCGATGCGTCGAAGCGAGTCCTCGGTCCCGCCAGGAGGTAGACCATACGAATGGTTCGGGAATGCCACTTCCGCCGCGAGCCGCATCGGGTAGCGGTACATGTCGTCGCGCAGCGCAATGACGTCGGCGAGCGCGACGGTGCGTTCCGTCTCGAGCACGGATTCTTCAAACATTGCATGTTGCGCGACATCGGCGAGAAGCTCGATCGCCGCAGGCGCGTACTGCGCCGGAACAGACATCGACCAGCCAAAGCTCTCCGCCCGAACGGCCGCGCTGACGCTCCCGCCCAGCATCTCGCTCTCCTCGGCGATCTGCGCCGCGGTGCGCGTGGCGGTGCCCTTGAGCGCCGTTCGCGCGACGAGGTTGGTCAGCCCCGAATTGGCGTCGCTCTCGTCGGTGACGCCGCCGAGTGCGTACACGCCGGCGTGCACGAGCAGCGCGCCCGGCTTTCGGCGCACGAGAATCGGGACGCCATTCGGCGAACGGTACTCGCGCACTCCGGCCTCTTCGCGGACGAACTCTGCACCCCCGGTCCGTGTGATCACCTGCGGCTGAACCGGGGGGACCGCCGCGACCGGCGTTGGCCGAGGCGCGGTGTCCAGCAGCGCGCGCATCTCGTCGCTCGATTCGGCAATCACGTTGCTGCCGGCGGGGCGGTATACGATCACGCCGGCATTGTCGGGGTCGAGATGGCGGATCGCGACCGCGACGAGATCGTCGCGCGTCGTCGAGAGCAGGCGCTCGAGATAACGATCGCCCATCCGCCAATCGCCGAGCGCCTCCCACTCGGCGAGATAGTTCGCCTGACCTTCCATGTCCTCCAGGCGGCGAACCCATTGCGACTCGTGCACGCGCTTCGCTCGCTCGATCTCGAGCTCTCCAACGTCGCCATCGCGCACCGCCAGAATCTGGTCCCACATTGCGCGCGCGGCGCCGGCGGCCGATTCGGGCGTCGTTTCGGCGTGCGCGACGAAGACGCCGATTTCCGTCGGCGTGTAGTTGTAGGCGGACACCGATGAGGCCAAGCGTCGTTCGCGAACGGCACGATACAACCGCGACGCGCGTCCGCTGCCAAGCACGCCGGCGAGCAGATCGAGGGCTGGTGTGTCGGGATGCGTCGTACCCGGCGTGCGCCAGCCGAACGCGAGCTGCGTCTGGCCGATGTCGCCACTCCACTCGCGAAACCGGAAACCGGCAACACCCTCCTCGGTGGGGCCGCGGTGGCGGTTCGGCTCGCCGGACGGAATCGAGCCGTACACCCGGCGCACATGTTCGAGCGTCTCGTCGGGATCGACGTCGCCCACGATCGAGAGAATCGTGTTTCCAGGATGATAAAAATTGCGGTAGAAGCCCATCAGCGCGTCGCGCGTCAGGGCGCGCAAACCTGGCTCGCGGCCAATGCGCCAACGGCGAATGCGGTGGCGGTCGTGGAGCAGCTCGTACAGCGTTTCCGTGGCGACGGCGCCGGGGTTGTCGGCCTTACGCTTGGCCTCCTGGATGATCACCTCGAGCTCGCGGGAGAGCTCGCCGGCGTCGATCAGCGATTGTGCGTAGGCATCGGCCTGGACGTCGAGCCCGTGCGCGAACCCCGAGGACGGCAGGACCGTGTAGTAGCTCGTGTGATCGTAGATCGTCGCCGCGTTGAGATAGCCGCCGACGGCCTTCGTCTGCTTGGCGATCTCGCCCACGCCGCGCGTGGGCGTGCCCTTGAAATACATGTGCTCGAGCACGTGGGCGATGCCGATGACGTCATCGCTTTCATCGAAGTAGCCGGCGCAGACGTACGTCACGATGGCGACGACGGGCGCAGAGGCATCGCGACGAACGAGCACGGTGAGGCCGTTGGGCAGCTTGGTGCGAACGACGGTTGCCGGGTCGATCGTCGGCAGAAGTGTCGGAATTGTCACGAGAGCGAGTTGTGAGACGGAACGGAGCGCGCCACCGTAGTCGTTACGGCCGTGGCACGCCTCCAACCGGTGACGGCGCGCCTGCATTCGGCAGGCCGGCCGTCGGCATTCCGGGCGGCGTTCCGACCGCGGGCGTACAGTTCGACCACGGTCCGGGTCCGGCCCGGGTCAGAAAGTTGGCCGCCTCCGGCGCGCGGCCGAGGCGCATGAGCGTACAGCCGAGGTACCCTATCGCCGTCTTGTCGGTGGGGTCGGCCTGCACGGCGCGCACGTAGAATCGGCGGGCGAGCTCGTAGTTGCCCTGCGTGAGGAGATTCGCGCCCATCTCGCGGAGCGCGGTCGCATTGTTCGGGTCGGCCGTCAGCGCGAGCTGAAGTTCCTGATTGGCCAGCGTGAAGTTGCCGACCTCGCGGGCCATGCGCGCCAGGTACACGTGCGGCAGAGCGGCATGAGGATCCTCGCGGACCGCCTTGTTGAACGCGCTGACGGCGACTTCTCGCTGCCCACTTTGGTAGGCCTGAATTCCCTGCTTGATCGGGTCTTCGCCGCGACGGCCGAAGATCGCATACCCCCCGCCGACGATCGCCGCGGCGACGACCACGACGAGCGCGAGGATGGCCCACGAAGGCAGTCCACCCCGCGCAGGCGCGGTATCCGCAATGATCACTTCGGGCGTGGCGGGTGCCGCTGCCGGCGGCACGTCGCGCGGCGCCGGGCGCGGGGGGGGCGGCGCAGCGCCGCCGTCGCCCATCAGCAGCGTGTCGAGCTTGAGGAACGCGCTCCGCGCGGCGTTGATGTCGGAATCCGTGGGCCGATAGCTGGTGTTCTGCAGACGGTCGTGGACCGCCTGAAAGCCGGCGATGGCGTTGGCCTGATCGAAGTCTATGAGTTGCCGCTGCCGCGCCTCGCGAATCAGCGGCTGGCCGCTGAGCACCGTGCTGCCGGTGAGCGAGCGTAATGCGGCTTCGATCGCGTTCCACGTGTCGATCAGATCCGCCGCGAGATCCTCGGGTCCGCGCGCCGAATCGAGCCGAGCCACCGCGGGGCGCGCGGCGTCGAGGGCACCGCGCGCGCTCCGCTGTTCGAGCGTGCTCACCGAACGATCCGGAGGAGCCCCGCTACAGCGCTGCCGCGGATGAAGCTCTCCGCGTCGTGGGTGGGGATGCGAATACCAGTCTCGCGGAAGCCGTGCTGCGACACTCCCGTCATGAACTCATCGAGGGAATGCGCTGGATTGCCTCGCTCGTCTCGCAGCCGTCGCACGATCTCCTCCCACGTCCCGCCGAACTCGGTCCCGTCGGACACGATGACCTGATGCTCCGGCCCCAACTTCTGCTCGGCGAGCGAGCTCAGAAGGGTGCCGAAGAGCTCGAGCTGGCCTCGAGCCGTATCGGGGGCGGGTGCAGTATCCGCGCCGGAAGGCGAATCGAGCTCCATGAGCAATGTGTCGACGTCGTCGAGATCGCTCGCGAGCTCGGTGAGCCGATCATCCCACGGTTTCAACTCGGGATCGTTCTCGTCGAGCTTGTAGAGCGCTCGCTTGAGCTCGATCAGCCGCCAAATGCCCAGCTCGTCCCAGTGATCGTCGGGCTCGGTGCGCTCGAAGTGATAGAGCGCCGCCTCGTTCTCGCCTTGATCGTAGAGAATGTTCGCGAGATAGATGCGCGCCTCGGCGTGATCGCTATCGAGTTGCAGCGAGCGTCGCAGCGACGCGATGGCCAGTTCGTCTTCGCCAAGCCGGTGCTGCGCGTAGCCGACGCAGGCCACGGCTTCGGCAGAATCGGGGGCCTGCTGCACGGCGGTCTCGAAGAATTCCTTGGCCGCGTCGAAGAAGTCTTTGTGATCGCGCAGCGAGCCTTCGCGAAAGAGCGAACGGCCCACCTGGAGCATGAGATCGATGTCGTCCGCGTAACCAAGCTCGAGCGTACGGCGGAAGCATCGCATGGCAGCCTCGTCCTGACCGAGCTTGAGTAAAGTCTCACCGAGGCCGGCAAGGCCGTCCTCGTGCTCCGGTTCCAGAACGAGTGCTTGTTCGAACGATCGGCGCGCCCAGGCGTACTCCTCGCGTGCCAGCTGGGCATATCCAACCCCTACGTGCAACTCTACCGAATTCGGATAGAGCGTGAGTCCTTCGCGAAGTACGCTCAGCGCCTCATCATACTGTCCCTCGTTGTACAGCTGATGCGCGCGCTCGTCATACTCTTCAGAACTCAGGAACGGGGTGGCCATCGTCAGCAAGCCTCCAGCTCATGAGGTTACGCCTATAGTACCATCGGTGCACATCGAAGTTCAATGGCGAAAATGTCGCGCACGGTAGCAGAAATCCGTGCGCAAAAACACCTCGC
>DATISA010000233.1:0-12248 GCA_035469245.1 Gemmatimonadaceae bacterium | reverse complement strand
CGGCACTTTCTGCAGTCCCAGTTGGCGCTGGAGCTCGTAGACCGGATCGCCGGCTCGCTCCTCGGCCTCCTCGCCAGTGAGGCGGAGTTCCTCGAGGAGATGCCGCGCGTTCTGCGTCGCCAGATCCACGAGCTCGCGCCGCGGCCCTCGCTGCGGAACGTGGATAGACGTACGCTCGAGCGACGACTCCACCAGCTCGCGCTCGTCCGGCTCGAACGGGACCAGCAAATCAGCTGCCCGATCGTCAAGCGGGAGATAGCTCGCAACGAGATACGCCTGGAGCACGGCGGCGTCGGTCTCGTCCTCTACGTTCTCGAGAAATTGATGCTCGCGCGCCAACAGCTTGCCGCCACGAATGCGCATCAGCGCGATCGCCGCGTCGTCTCCGTCCCGCGCGTATCCGATCACGTCGCGGTCGCCGCCGTCGATCGACAGCACGACCGTCGGCTCGGACATCTGTTCGAGATGACGCAGCGCGTCGCGCAGTTCGGCGGCCCGCTCGAAGTCGAGCGACTCGGCGGCGAGGTCCATCCGCTCGCGCACGCGTCGCGCGACTTCGTCGGTGCGACCCTCCAAAAAGACGAGCACTTCGTCGATCATCGTCCGGTACTCACCCTGCGTTTGCGCCAGAATGCAGGGTGCCTTGCAGCGCTTGATGTAGTAGTCCAGACACGGCCGCTCGGGCATTTGCCGCGGCATGTCGTAGTTGCATGACCGTACGGTGAACAGCCGCTTCACCACGTTGAGCGCGCGACGCATCGCGCCCACATCGGTATACGGGCCGAAGTACCGGCTGCCGTCGTCGACGAGGTGCCGCGTCACGTACACGCGCGGGAACGGCTCGGCGACCGTGACCTTGATGTACGGGTATGACTTGTCGTCGCGGAGCGCGATGTTGTACTTCGGCTTGTATTCCTTGATGAGGTTGGCTTCGAGAATGAGCGCGTGCGCCTCGCTCGGCACCACGATCGTCTCGAGTCCAGCGGCCGCGAGCATGAGCGCGCGCGTCTTGATGCTCTCCTCGTGGTCGGCCGCCACGTAGCTGCGGACCCGCGAGCGCAGCCGTTTCGCCTTGCCGACGTACAGCACAGTCCCCTCCCGATCGCGCCACAGATACACGCCGGGCGACTCGGGTAAATGCGGAATCTTCTCCAGGATGGAGTCGGGGACAGCCATGGTGAATAATACCCTTTAGCGGTATTCCGGTGTCCGGCGACTCGGCGACTCGGCGACTCGGCGGCTCGCATCGCCGCGGGTCAGCCAGGACGGCGGCGGCGCAGGCCAACGCGGGCCACGGCGCTTCGCGCCTCGGGGACGCCGGCCACGAGACTCGCGGCGAGATACACCAGCCCATACGTCGCGAGCACGAGGATGCCACCGACCAGGTGGTTTCGTCCAACGGTGAGGACGCGCACGCCCCACCCTGCCGCCACCGCGATCGCGGCGCACAGCCAGAGCAGCGCGACGAAGCGCGATGGGACGCCAGTCGTTCCGATTCGCGCGTTGAGGCGCGAGCGCAGCAGCGAGAACTCGACCCAGCCGGCGACGCCCGCGGACGCCGTGAGACCGGCCGCGCCCCAGTGCGGATCGATCCCGAGCAAGCGTGGCAGTGGCAGCGCGAACAGGTAGCCGAGTACGGTCGTGAGCGCCACCCGGATCATCGAGAAGCGAAGCGGCGTTCGTGTGTCGCGCAGCGCGTAATACGTCGACGAGTACAGGCGACCCATCGTGCTGGCAAGCAGTCCCACGGCCGCGCCGGCCAGGATTCCCCACGCGTAGAGCGAATCCTGCGGCGTGAACTTGCGGTACTGGAACAGCACGGCCGCGATCACGTCGCCGAACGCCAGAAACGCCGCCGCCGAAGGCACTACGAAATAGGCGATGTGGCGGAGCCCGCGCGTAAGCCGCTGTCGCAGCGCCGTCGCGACTTCGCTGTCGCTTCCGAGCGTACGCGACATGTCCGGAAGCTCGGCCGCCGAGATGGACATGCCGAACAGGCTGACGGGCAGCAGCACGACCGCGCTCGCATATCCGAACGTGGCGACGATGCCGGTCGGGAGGAACGTCGCGATGAAGTTGTCGATGTAGCTGCTGATCTGGACCACGCCCCGGCTGAAGAACACCGGCCCGAAGTTCTTCGTGACGCGCGCGACGTTCGGCTCTCGCAGGCGGGGGGTGAATCGAAGACGCCCGGCGAGTTTCAGCGTCGTGGGCAGCTGCACGAGGAACTGCAGGCCCGCCCCCGCCACCGAGGCCCAGGCGAGCACCACGGAGAGCTCCGTCTCCCCGACCCGCGGACCGCCGGCGAGCAATGTGCCGATCATGACGACGTTCCACAGGACCGGCGCCACGTAGGGAATGAAAAAACGCCGGTGGCTGTTCAAGATCCCCAAGCACCACGACGATATCACGAAGATTCCGGCTCCCGGGAACAGGATCCTGGTGAGACGGATCGTCAACTCGCGCGTTTCGCCCTTGAAGCCCATGGCGATGAACGGAATGATCGCCGGCGTCGCGATCACTCCGACGAGCACGAACACCGATACCGCGAGCACGAGAAGCGATGCGACGGCGCCCGCCACGCGTCCCGCTTCCTCCTCGTCGCCGCGTGCCACGAGTGGCGCGTATACCGGAATGAACGAGGCCGACAGCACGCCTTCGCCGAACAGGTTCTGCAGAATGTTCGAGATCTTGAAAGCGGCCGTGAACGCGTCCGCGGCCATCGTCGTGCCGAGGTACGTCGCCATCAGCGACTGCCGGACGATGCCGAACATCCGGGACGCCAGGATACTGCCCGCGATGATCGCGGCCGCGCCGCCGGTGCCGCGGACTGGCCTGGATTCGGATGACTGGCCGCTCACGTCGGGAGCGGCGGTCGTCATCGCGTCGCCGGCGTCGAGGCCGTGGGCGGCGATACGCCGGCCGCGCCGAGCACGAGCGCGCGCGCGTGCGCGCGCGCCGCTTCGAGCATGCGCTCGATCAGCGCCGGTCCGCTCCGTGTCAGGAACGGAATGTACGAGAGCTTGCGCTCCTGTCGCGCGCCGTACGGAAAGAGCGCGCCACGCGCCGCGGCGACCGTGCGCATGAGCTCCGCCTCGTGTCGTTTCACACCCGCCAGCACACGGCGCTCGAAGCGCGCGACCCGATGCTCGATCGAGCGCTCCAGGCCGTCGACCACCGGACCGGGGACCACGCCCTCGCTCGCGCGACGCAGCGCGTTCATGTTCGAAGCCAGATCGCCCCGCAGCGATCGGAGCGCGCCTTCCATCGCCGGTGAGACGTGCTCGCGGGCCAGCCGCCCTTCGACCGCGTTCGGTGTGGCGAGTTCCTCGATCGTGATCTCCAACTCCCGCAGCACGCGACTCACGCGCGATTCGATGATGGTCGTCGACCAGCGTGGAGCGGCCATAGGCCGAGCCGCGCCGAGTGCGTCGGCCACGGCGCTCACTTGCGCGAAGTACGCGATCTCTCCCGGCCCGCCGAAGTAGACTGCCGTCGGCACCAACGCCTGCTCGACGACCGGCCGAAGGAGCACTGTCGCCGACAGGAACCGGTCGGGACCCGGTTCGCCAAATCCGATCGACTCGCGGATCGGCAGCCGTCGCTTCAATCCGTTTTCGTTCAAAAAGACGAGCGACAGCCCGGGAACCTCTTCGACTTGCGGCGTGAACCCCGCAGCGACGATCGCCGCATTTCGCTCGCGTACGGCCGCCGATACCGACTCTGCATCACGGGTCGCGCGGCGCAGCAACGGCACCGCGGCCTGCGCCACGGCACCGTGCGAGGCGTCGAGCACCGGGATCTCGAGAGGCTCGAGCATCTCGCGAAGCAGCGCAACGTACGCGCCGCCGATCGTCGCGCCATCGCGATATGCTCGGAGCGCCGCCGCGAGATATTCCGGATGCGGGGCCGACCCGCACGCCTCGCGAAGAACCGTGGCGAGCGCCGCGGTCTCGGGACCCAGCGGCTGACGAGCCATCGGAGTGCCACTGGCCGCGCGCGTCTCCAATCGCAGCTCGCGGACACCGTCGCGCCCCGTGATCGACACGACCGCGGCCTCGTCGAAGTCGGCATCGTCGGTGGCAGCCCAGAACAGCGGCGAGACTGGCACGTCGACAAGCTCGGCGAGGGTATCGGCGAATGCACGCGCGCTCAGCGCTTTCACCAGCGTCATCAGCGGCCCGCCGAAGAGTCCGGGCTGCTGGCCGGTCGTCACGACGATGCCCTTCCCATCGGCGCTCTTCCGCAACCGCGCCGCGGCGGCACCGTGTGGCGCGATCGCCGGTTCGAGCTGCCGCAACCAGTTGGGGTCCGCGGAATCGCGCACCTGGGCGACGTGCCGTGACCAACCCTGCTCGTCGCGTGGCAGCGGCGGATACCACTGCGGCAACTGCCCCGCTCGCGCCGCGCGCGACAGCGCCGACCCGCCCAGCGGCTCCGTGAGAACGATCGGCTCACTCACCGAGTCGGGCTCCGCGATTTACTTGTGGTATGGCTCGCGCCTCACGATGGTGCCGGCACGATAGAGCTGCTCGGCGAGCACGAGCCGCGCGAGCTCGTGCGGCAGCGTCCAGGGCGCGAGGGCAATCGCCGCGAACGCGCGCTCTTTCACTTCGTGGCCGAGCCCGAAGGCCCCGCCAATCACGAAGACGACGTCGACAGCGCGCTCGCGCAGGTCCTGTAACCAGCGCGCGAACTGCTCCGACGCCATCGTTCGCCCATTCACATCGCATGCGACGACCTGCGCGCCGGGCGGCAGCACGTGGAGGAGGCGCTCACCCTCGCGCTCGCGGACGAGCTCCGGAGCGCTGGACCTCGCCGGCTCCTCGCGGACTTCCTGCACTCGCAATGGCCAATAGCGCGCCGCACGAGTCTCATATTCGGCAATGGCTCCGGCGAGATTGGCGTCGCGAGGCTTGCCGACGGCCGCCACGAGAAAGTGCATCGGGCGACGGCTCGCACGTCAACAGCGCGCGATCGATTCGACGCCCATCGCGCCCGCCGTCTGGCTCGCCGCCCGCTGCACGCTACGCATAGATCCCGCGCAGGCGGTGAACGGTCGCCACACGACTGATCGACAGCATGTACGCCGCCGTCCGCATGTTGACCTTGTGCTGCTTGGACAGCTGCAGCACGTCGGCGAAGCTCCGGCACATGATGTCGTGCAGACGCTCGTTGACGGTGTCCTCCGTCCAGAAGTAGCCGCCGCGATCCTGCACCCACTCGAAGTATGACACCGTAACCCCGCCGGCGTTGGCCAGGATGTCCGGAATCACGAACACGCCCTTCTCGTCGAGAATGGAGTCCGCGGCCGCCGACGTCGGTCCGTTCGCGCCCTCGCAAATGATCTTGGCGCGTATCTTCGAGGCGTTCTTGCTCGTGATGACGTTCTCGAGCGCCGCCGGCACCAGCACGTCGACGTCCGAGAGCAGCAGATCCTCATTCGTGATCTGGTCGCCGCCCGCGAACCCGTCGAGCGAACGAACGCGGCGGACGTGCTTGATCGCCGCCTCGATGTCGATGCCGTTCGCGTTGTGGTAGCCGCCCGTCCGGTCGCTGATCGCCACGATCTTGCAGCCCTCGCGCTGCAGCAGTTCCGCCGCGACCGAGCCGACGTTGCCGAAGCCTTGCACCGCGACCGTGGTGCCCTGGGCGCGCATTCCGAGGTGCTTGAGCGCCTCGCCGGTGACGAACATGCAACCGCGGCCGGTTGCTTCGCGCCGCCCGAGCGAGCCGCCCATCTCGATCGGCTTGCCGGTGACGACGGCGGTGACCGTGTGACGCATGTGCATGGAGTAGGTGTCCATCACCCACGCCATCACGCGCTCGTTCGTGTTCACATCCGGCGCCGGCACGTCGGAATCGGGGCCGAGGGTGCTGATGATGCCCGCCGTGTACCGCCGTGTGAGTCGCTCCAGCTCGCCGGCGCTCATCTTGAGCGGATCGCACACCACGCCGCCCTTCGAGCCGCCGAACGGCAGGTTCACCACCGCGCACTTCCACGTCATCCACGCGGCGAGCGCCTTCACTTCCTCGAGCGTCACGTTGAGGTCGAAGCGAATGCCGCCCTTGGCGGGTCCGCGGGAGGTGTTGTACAGCACCCGGTGGCCGATGAACACCTCGACCTCGCCGTTGTCCATCATGACCGGGACCGAAATCGTGATCTGCTTTTCAGGGTGACGCAGGACTTTGTAGAGACCGGGCTCGAGATCGAGCAGTTCCGCCGCGCGATCGAAGCGGGACATCATCGCTTCGAATGGATTTTCTTCGTCGAGAAAACGGTCTTTGTCGGGGCGGACGATTCTATCGGTAGGGAGTCGAAGATCGGTGGCCATGGGAAGCGAAACGGGCCGGCGTCAGCCGGCGGTGGGGAGCGTCTTGAAGCGCGCGCGCACGAGGTCGTCGAGGACATGCTCGGTCCCCCCGACGCCGCGCTCCACCTTCACCTGCTGAGAAACATACCACAATGGCGGCCCAAAACGAGGCCACAGCGGCGCGAGCTTGACCGCGTCCTTGAGCGTGCACAGCACGCGATCATCGGCTCCAATCCCGTTCGTCACACGTCGCACGTCGCCGTTCGTAAAAACATGATGATCGCGAAACACGAACGGCTCGACGCGCGCGCCGAGCCGTTCGAGCTGCCGGATGAACGAGTCGGGATCGGCGATCGACAGCACGGCGCGCACTCGAGCGCCCGCGAGTGTGGCGAGCGCGTTTCGCTGTGTCTCGTCGGTCGCGCGGACCAGGTCGCAGGGTTCGAGTCCGACGGACACGCGCCGGACCTGCGGCGCCACGGCGGCCAGCCGTTCGTTCACCGCGTCTACCTCCGCATCGCTGGCCGTCTTCCGCGTAACGATGATGAGCGTCGCTCGCCGGATCGCCCGCAGTGGCTCGCGCCACGGTCCGGCGGGTAGCAGGTGCATCGTTACAGTCCACCGATCCGCGCTCACGAGCACGAAATCCGCGATCCGTCGCACGCGCCGGTGCTGAAACGCATCGTCCAGGACGACGATGTCGGCGCCTTGCGCGTGCGCCCGCGCGATCGCGGCCACTCGGTCCGCGCCCACGATCACCGGAATGTCCGGGTTCAGCGAACGGTGCACCAACGGCTCGTCGTCGCCGTACCCGCGGAGCACGATCGCCGGGTGCGTCCCCCGCGCGGCGAGCTCCCGCGCGATCCAGGCGGCGACCGGGGTCTTGCCCGTCCCGCCCACGGTCAGGTTGCCGACGCTCACGGCGGGGATTTCCGGGTCGTGCACCGGGAGCCAGCCGGCGTCGTACAACATGTCGCGAAGGCCGGCGACGCCGCCGAAGACGCGCTCGGCCGGCGTCAGGAGCGTGCGACCCAGCCCGGCTGCCGGCCCGCTTCCGTACCAGATCCGCTCGATGAGCGTCCGCTCAGGCACTGGCTCGCTCTTCGGCGACAGCCATCAGCTGCTGCATGCGCCGCGTCTCCGCCGCCGCCTCGCGCGCGTCGGCGGCCCCGATCGTCGCCGCGTCGCTGTACGCGAAGTCCACGCGGGCGAACGGTCGCGGGATGAGAAACGAGTCCCAGCTCCTGAGACGCCACGCCGACCGAGCGTGCACGGCGGCGCCGATCACCGGCGCTCCGGTGCGCTGCGCCAGCACGGCCACGCCCGGCGCGAACGATTTTGCCGGCCCGCGCGGGCCGTCCGGCGTGATCGCCAGATCGTGACCCTCCTGCACCACGCGCGCCGCCTCGAGCAGCGCCCGCGCCGCGCCGCGCGAGGTCGACCCTCGCACCGTTCGGAAGCCGAGCCGTTCGGCGACGCGCGCGACGAGTTCTCCGTCCGCGTGCTCGCTGATCATCACGACGACGCCCTCACGCCGGTGCTGATAGAGGAGCGGCAGCAGTTGTCCGTGCCAGAGCGCGAATATGATCGGCTTGCCGGCGGCGCGCAGGCGGCGGATCTCGTCGTCATGTCGCACACGAATGCGCCAGGTGGATCCGAGCACGCGTACGAGCCACGCGCCGGCACGCGCCATTCGCGCTATGCGGCGCTCCGAGCGCCCGTCACCCGGCATGTGCGCGTCGCGCGCTCGAGTCGCCGATCGCCGCCAGATCCGCGGCAATCGCGGCGACTCGCGCCGCTGCACCGGGTGCGCCCAACGCCGTGCGCACCTGCGAGAGCTCGGCGAGCATCGCGCGTCGTTCGGCGCTCGTGTCGTCGAGCAGCGGGACGAGCGCATCGGCCACGGCCGCCGGCTCGAACGCGTCCTGCACGAACTCCGGAGCCACGCGATGGCCGGCAACGACGTTCACCAAACCGATATTCGGAATCTTGACCAGCCGCCGCGCGGCCGCGTATGTGAGCCGGCTCGTCCGGTAGGCGACGACGAGCGGACACCCGGCGACCGCCGCCTCGAGCGTCGTCGTGCCGCTCTTGCACAGCGCCGCGTCGGCCGCGCGCAGAACGGTGAACGACGCGGACCTGACCATCGGGAACGGACAGCGTGTCGGGTCGAGCGAGACGTGCGGCGCGACGCTCACGATCACGCGCAACCGCGGATCCCGGCGCTGCAGCTCACGCGCGGCGCCGACGAACGCGTCGAGATGCCGCTCGATCTCCTGCTCCCTGCTGCCCGGAAACAGCGCGAGCACGCGGGCCGACGCATCGAGGCCGAGTGCCGCACGCGCCTCGGCGCGGTCGGGCAGTCGCTCCAGCCGGTCGAGCAGCGGATGTCCGACGAACGTCGCGTCGATTCCGTGCTGTCGCAGCAGTTCCTCTTCGAACGGCAGAATGACCGCCGCCTTCGTCACCGTTCGTGCCAATCGTGCCAATCGATCCGATCCCCACGCCCACACTTGTGGGGTGATGTAGTACAGCACGGGGACGCCGGCGGCGGTCGCGGATTCGGCGACCTTCATGTTGAACGTCGGATAGTCGATCAGTACGACGAGCGCGACGCGGCCGCTGACGATCCGCCGCTTGAGCGCGCGCAGGAGCGCCCAATGCCTGGGCACGTGCTCGAGCACCTCGACGAACCCCATCACCGCGAGTCGTTCGACGTGCTCGATCAGTTCGACCCCGGCGGCGCGCATCTCGTCGCCACCGATCCCGGTCAGGCGATAGGGAGCGCCGCGCGCGGCGAGTTGCGCGGCAACGCCGGCCGCATGCAGGTCGCCGGACACTTCGCCGGCGACGAACAGGATCTCACGCACGCCCGCGTGCCACCGTGCCGGCGAGGCTGGGCATCGTCCGCTCGATATCGCGCACGATCGTGAGCGCCACGGCGAGTGCTTCGCGTCCGTCGTTGCCGGACACCGGTACCGGGGCATCGCCGCTGACGGCGCGCACGAATGCCTCGAGCTCGAGACGGAGCGGCTCACCCTCCGGCGCGTCGAGCACGATGCGTTCGACGAACGATTCCAGGGCCTGAGCGCCCTGGGCCCGCTGCACGAACAGCGCGCGATCGACGTCGTCGCGGAGGTCCTGCCGCAATCGGTAGAATTCACCCGTACCGGCGGCGAGATCGAGCGACAGGTATCCGCTCTGCTGAAAGATGCGCAGCTTCCGCATGCGCTCGCGCGACACACGGCTCGCCGTGATGTTCGCGACCGCGCCGCCGTCGAACGTGAGACGGGCGTTCGCGATGTCGACGAATGGCGTGAGCACCGGGACACCGACGGCCGCGACGGACGTCACGCCTCCGCCCACGAAGGTGCGCACCAGATCGATGTCGTGGATCATGAGATCGAGCACGACGGCCACGTCCGACCCGCGGGCGTTGAACGGCGCCAGCCGGTCGCTCTCGATGAACCGCGGCGCGTCGACGTACGGCAGGGCGGCCCGCACGGCGCGGTTGAACCGCTCGACGTGGCCGGTCTGCACCATGGCGCCCGTTCGGCGCGCGATGGCCAACAGCGCGTCGGCTTCGTCGAGCGTGGTCGCGATCGGTTTCTCGACCAGTACGTGGATGCCGCGCTCGAGCGCGGGCGCCGCGACCCGGTAATGAAACGGCGTGGGCACGGCCACGCTCACCGCCTGTACTTCCTCGAGCAGCGACTCGAGCGTCGGGAACGCCGCCACGCCGAGCTCCGCGCTCACCACCGCGGCGCGCTCGGGGTTGATGTCGTGAAACCCGACGAGCACCGCGCCGGGCACGTCGCGGAGAATCCGCGTGTGATGGAACCCGAGCGCACCCGCGCCGACGACGCCAATCCGAACTGTCATCACACCACCGATCCGCGATCGCTGCGATCGAAGAATGCCAGGAACTCTTGAATTTCAGGATACTGATGGAGCTCGGCGGCCGCGCGCTCGCGAGCCTGCGAGAGGTTGAGCTCCGACTTGAAGAACAGCCGGTAGGCCCGCTTGAGCTCGCGCCGAACGTCATCCGGGAATCCGTGCCGTTCGAGACCGACGCTGTTCAGTCCGTAGAGCTTGATCGGATTGCCCACGGCCTTCACGTACGGCGGAACGTCCTTGTTCACGCGCGAACAGCCGCCGACGAAGCTGTATCGCCCGATCATGGTAAACTGGTGGACGGCGACCAGTCCCGACAGGATGGCCTTCTCGTCGATCGTCACGTGTCCGGCGAGCTGTGTCCCGTTCGAGATGATTACGCCATCGCCGACGTGGCAGTCGTGCGCGAGGTGGACGTACGACATCAGGAAGCAGTTCTTGCCGACGGTGGTGTGGAACGATTGAGTCGTCGCGCGATTGATCGTGGTGTACTCGCGAATCGTCGTCCCCTCGCCGACTTCGACCGTCGTCGGCTCGCCCTTGTACTTGAGATCCTGCGGGTCGCCGCCCAGCACCGATCCGACTCCGACCTTGACCCCGGCGCCAAGCGTCACGTTGCGCTCGAGCGTGGCGCGCGAGGCAATGACGCAGCCGTCGCCCACGACGCACCCTTCCCCGACGATGGCGAACGCGCCGATCTCGACGCCGCTGCCGATCTCCGCGCCCGCGTGGACGATGGCGGTTGAGTGAATGGATGCGCTCATTTGTCCCGCACCACGGCACCCATCTCGGCCTCGCACACCACCTGGCCGTCGACCTTCGCCACGCCGGACATCTTGCACATCATGCCACGCACCTGGAGCAGCTCGAGCTCGAACCGCAGCTGGTCACCGGGCTTCACCGGCCGCCGCCACTTCACGTTGTTCAAGGTCGTGAAGTAGACGACCTTGCTCTGCGGATTCGGGACCGATCCCATGAGCAGCATCCCGCCCACCTGTGCCATCGCCTCGATGATCAGCACGCCCGGCATGATTGGATGCCCGGGGAAATGCCCCTGAAAGAACGGTTCGTTGATCGTGACGTTCTTCAGTCCGACCACCCGCTTGTCGGAGATCTCGAGGATCCGGTCGACCAGCAGGAAGGGGTAACGGTGGGCCAGCACCTTCATGATCTCGTCGATCTCGATCACAGTGGTCTCCTTCGCGTTTGCCTCTTTCATCGCGCGCACCAGTCGCACGGTTCCGCGATGGCTCGGTTTCACCGCCGTCACGCGGGCGCGAACCCGCGCGCCCGCCAGCGCCAGATCACCAACGCAATCCAGCGCCTTGTGCCGGACGAACTCGTCGGGCCAGCGCAGATCGGTGCCGATCACGCCTTCGTCGTTCAGCACGACTGCGTTCTCGATCGAAGCGCCGCGAATCAGTCCGCGCGAGCGGAGCGCCTCCACCTCGTGGACGAATCCGAACGTGCGCGCCGGCGCGAGCTCGCGCGCGAACGAATCGCGCGTCACCTGGAAGCACGCGCGCTGATTCCCGATCAGGGCGTGGTTGAAGTCGATCGTGACGTCGAGTTCCAGCTCGGGCGCCGGGACGACCTCGTACGTCGACTCGCCGTCGCGCAGCGTGAGCGGCCGTCGCACGTGCAGGTACGTGACCTCGCCCGGGTGCTCGACGATCCCGGCGCCCGAAAGCGCGTCGACGAACGGCGCCGCGCTGCCGTCCATGATCGGCGGCTCACTCGCGTTCAGCTCGATCTCGAGGTCGTCGATTCCCGATCCGGCGACGGCAGCCAGCACGTGTTCCACCGTGTGGACGGAGACCGGATCCTCTCCCAGCTGCGTCCGGCGCTCGGTGAGGACGGCATGCTCGGCGAGCGCGGGAATCATCGGCCGATCCGCGAGATCGGTTCGACGAAAGAATATGCCCGCCCCGGACGATGCCGGACGGAAGGCGAGATGACACGCTGCGCCAAGGTGCAGCCCGATTCCATCGAGCGACACCGGGCGCGCGATCGTACGACGGTTCATTCTGAGTCGGTCTT
>DATISA010000232.1:0-20551 GCA_035469245.1 Gemmatimonadaceae bacterium | reverse complement strand
AGCCAAGTCCGACCGCTGTTCGTATCATTACGCGATGTGGTAAAGTGCAGCGCCCATGATGAGTTACATGGGCTTTTTTCTTGCCCGCCGCCTGCTGTCTCACGGACACCCACCGAACACACAGACCGATGAATCTGATGGTGAACGCGTTCCGACGTACCCTCCCCATCGTGCTCGCATTCGTCTTCGCCATCGCGTTTGGACCACTCGCGATCTCGAGCGCTTTCGCCCAGGAGCCCCCCCCCGCTGCCGCCGCAGCGCCGCAACAGGCCGCCGGCGGTGAAGCAAACCTCGTCATCCCCGATCTCAACTCCGTCCAGATCATGGGCATGCCGGGCGGAAAGCTGTTGCTCGCCGGCCTGGTCGTCTGCGCGCTCGGACTGCTCTTTGGCCTGGTGATGTACACGAGACTCAAGAACCTTCCGGTTCACCAATCGATGCGTGAGGTCTCGGAGCTGATCTACGAGACCTGCAAGACCTACCTGATCACCCAAGGCAGGTTCATCCTGATCCTCGAGGTGTTCATCGGCGCGGTGATGGCGCTCTACTTCGGCGTGCTGCAGCACTTCTCGATCGACAAGGTGCTGATCATCCTGGTGTTCAGCCTGATCGGGATCGGCGGCAGTTACGGTGTCGCCTGGTTCGGCATTCGCGTGAACACGTTCGCCAACTCGCGCACCGCATTCGCCTCGCTGCGCGGCAAGCCGTACCCGTGCTACGCGATCCCGCTCTCGGCCGGCATGAGCATCGGCATGCTGCTCATCTCGGTCGAGCTCGTGATGATGCTCGTCATCCTGCTGTTCATTCCAGGGGAGTACGCAGGGCCGTGCTTCATCGGCTTTGCCATTGGTGAGTCGCTCGGTGCCGCCGCGCTGCGTATCGCCGGCGGCATCTTCACGAAGATCGCCGACATCGGCGCCGATCTGATGAAGATCGTGTTCAACGTGAAGGAGGACGACGCGCGCAACCCGGGCGTGATTGCCGACTGCACCGGTGACAACGCCGGCGACTCGGTCGGTCCGAGCGCCGACGGCTTCGAAACCTACGGTGTGACCGGCGTCGCTCTCATCTCGTTCATCGTGCTCGCGGTGAACTCGCCGACGGTCAAGGTGCAGTTGCTCGTCTGGATCTTCCTGATGCGCATCATGATGGTCGTGGCGAGCGGCGTCTCGTACCTGATCAACGGCGCCATCGCCAAGGCACGCTACCAGAACGTCGACCGTATGAATTTCGAGGCGCCGCTCACGACGCTGGTTTGGCTGACGTCGATCGTGTCGGTCATCCTCACGTTCATTCTCTCCAAGCTGGCGATTCCCGACCTGGGTGACGGGACGCTGTGGTGGAAGCTGTCGGCGGTGATCACCTGTGGTACGCTCGCCGGCGCGATCATTCCGGAATTCGTGAAGGTGTTCACGTCGACCGAGTCGCGGCACGTGCGCGAGATCGTGACGTCGTCGCGCGAAGGGGGGCCGTCGCTCAACATTCTGTCCGGTTTCGTTGCCGGCAACTTCAGCGCGTTCTGGCTCGGCATCACGATCATGGTGCTGATGACGATCGCGTACTTCATCGGCACGGCCGGACTCGGGGCACTGATGGTCGCGCCGGCGGTGTTCGCGTTCGGTCTCGTCGCATTCGGATTCCTTGGCATGGGTCCGGTGACGATTGCCGTCGACTCGTACGGCCCCGTCACGGACAACGCGCAGTCGGTATTCGAGCTCTCGACCATCGAGCAGCTCCCGAGCGCCGCCAGCGACATCCAGCGCGACTTTGGCTTCCCCGTGCAGTTCGAGCGCGCCAAGCATTTTCTCGAGGAAAACGACGGAGCGGGGAACACGTTCAAGGCGACGGCGAAGCCGGTGCTCATCGGCACGGCGGTCGTCGGCGCGACGACGATGATCTTCTCGATCATCGTCGCGCTCACGAACGGTCTCACGACGAACCTGCCGAACCTGTCGCTCCTCCACCCGCCGTTCCTGCTCGGCCTCATCACCGGCGGCGCAGTGATCTACTGGTTCACCGGCGCATCCACGCAGGCCGTGACGACCGGCGCCTATCGCGCCGTGGAGTTCATCAAGGCGAACATGAATCTCGAGAGCACCGAGAAGGCGTCGGTGTCCGACTCCAAGAAGGTCGTCGAGATCTGCACCAAGTACGCGCAGCGCGGCATGTTCAACATCTTCCTCACGGTGTTCTTCATCACGCTCGCGTTCGCGTTCTACGAGCCGTACTTCTTCATCGGCTACCTGATCTCGATCGCGTTGTTCGGGCTGTACCAGGCCATCTTCATGGCCAACGCCGGCGGCGCGTGGGACAACGCCAAGAAGATCGTCGAGGTGGAGCTGAAGCAGAAAGGCACGGCGCTGCACGCGGCGACGGTCGTCGGTGACACGGTTGGCGATCCGTTCAAGGATACGTCGTCGGTCGCGCTCAACCCGATCATCAAGTTCACGACGCTGTTCGGGCTGCTCGCCGTCGAGTTGGCGGTGTCACTCACCGAGCAGCGCGGTCCGATGTTGGGCCACGTGCTGTCGGGGGTGTTCTTCGTGATCGCACTCTTCTTCGTGTACCGCTCGTTCTACGGTATGCGAATCGAGACCGGCGCCGGCGTCGCGGTCTGACTCGAGAGACATGAGCCAGCTCTTCGCGAGGAAGTCGGTCGCCGATTTCGAGGCCGATGTCGCCTCGCACGGTGGTCTCAAACGGACGCTCGGGAAGTGGCATCTCACGGCACTGGGCGTCGGCGCCACGATCGGCGCCGGCATTTTCGCGACGACCGGCACGGCGATTGTCGGCGACGCCGCCCGGCCCGGGGGCGGGCCGGCGATCGTGTTCTCGTTCATTCTCACCGCGGTGGCGTGCGGCTTCGCGGCGCTGTGCTACGCCGAGTTCGCCGCGATGGTGCCGATCTCGGGGTCGGCGTATACCTACGCCTACGCGTCGATCGGCGAGTTCGTCGCGTGGATCATCGGTTGGGACCTGATCATCGAGTACGCCGTCGGCAACATCGGCGTCGCGATCGGATGGGCCGGGTACTTTCGGGAGCTCATCAACCATTTCGGCATCGATCTGCCGCCGTGGTTAGCCACCGACTACCGGTCGGCGCACGACGCGTTCGCCGCGGTGACTGCAGCGGCAGGCGGGGCGACGGACGCCACCACGCAGTATCTGGCGGCCGCGTGGAGCACAGCTCCCCACGTACTCGGCTTCCCGTTCATCATGAATCTGCCGGCGGTCGCCGTCGTCGCCCTCATCACGGTCATCCTCGTCATCGGGATCAAGGAATCGGCCGACACGAATAGCGCGATGGTGCTGCTCAAGGTCGGGATCATCCTGTTCTTCATCGCCGTCGGCGCGTTCCTCATCAAGCCGCACAACTGGACCAACCCGGCCACGGGCGGATTCTCACCGAACGGAACCGCCGGCATCAGCGCCGCGGCAGCGATCATCTTTTTCAGTTACATCGGATTCGATGCCGTGTCGACGGCGGCGGAGGAGACCAAAGATCCTCCGCGCGACATGCCGTTCGGCATCATCATGAGCTTGCTCGTCACTACGGTCCTGTACATCGCCATTTCGATCGTGATGACCGGCATGGCGCCGTGGAAGCAGCTTGGCACACCCGAGCCGATGATCACCGCGCTGCAATACGCGGCGGGCCCGCCCGCGCTTCTGAATGCGTCGCGATTCATCATCGCACTCGGCGCCGTGATCGCGATGGGAAGCGTGCTCCTCGTATTTCAGCTCGGCCAGCCGCGCATCTTCTTCTCGATGTCGCGCGACGGACTGCTTCCGCCGGTGCTTTCCAAGGTGCACCCGAAGTTCAAGACGCCGTACGTCGGCACGATTCTCACCGGCATTTTCGTTGCGGCGTTTGCCGCCTTCGCGAATATCGCCGAGGTGGTCGACCTGACGAACATCGGGACACTCTTCGCCTTCGTGCTCGTGTCGGCGGGCGTGATCTTCCTTCGTCGAATCGATCCCGATCGGCCCCGGCCGTTCCGCGTGCCATGGGTTCCCGTGACGCCCCTAATCTCGATTGCCGCCTGCGCGTACCTGATGTTGCAGCTCCCAACGGTGACGTGGATCAGGTTCGCAATCTGGTTGGTGATCGGGCTCGTCATCTACTTCACGTACGGCTATACGCACTCGACGCTCCGGCGTCGATCGAGCGAGCGAGGAAGCACATCGTGACCGTGTCGACCACACAGGCTGATTCGAGAAACGCCGCCGGCGCGCGGCCCAAGTCCTTCTTCCGCCGCATCTCGCTCTCGCAGTGGATCATCATCTCGATGGTCGTCGGCATCCTCGTCGGCTGGGCATTTCCGGAATCGGCGCGAGAGGCGCACCGCGGCTGGGCAGCGACCGATCTGAATATTCTGTCGAACGTGTTCCTGCGCATGATCAAGTCGATGATCGTGCCGCTGCTGGCGTCGACGCTGATCGTGGGAATCGCCGGACATGGTGACGACATGAAGCGCGTCGGCCGGCTCGCGCTCCGATCGATCATCTACTTCGAGATCGTGACGACCGTGGCGCTGGTCGTGGGACTCCTCGCCGTCAACATCGTGAAGCCGGGACGCGGCGTCGACCTCGGCGGAACATCCACCAAGGACGTTGCGGAGCTCGCGACGACGCACCCGACGCTCGCCGGCATGATCGAGCACACGGTTCCAGACAGCTTCTTCGAGGCCGCTCGGACGAATCAGGTGCTGCAGGTCGTGTTCTTTTCTATTCTCTTCGCCGTGGCACTCGCCAAGGTGCAGGGACCGAGCAAGAACTTCATGCTCAGTCTGAACGAGAGCCTGTCCGAAGTGATGTTCAAGTTCGTGGGGCTCGTCATGGGGTTCGCGCCGATCGGCATCGGGGGGGCGATCGCCGTGACGGTGTCGAAAGGTGGAATCGGCATCCTGAGGAACCTCGGCCTCCTCGTGGGAACGCTGTACGGCGCGCTGCTGTTCTTCTTCATATTCGTGTTCATCCCGATCGCGCTCATCTTCCGCGTCCCGCTCGCTCGATTCTTCCGTGCCGTGAAGGAGCCGTGGCTCATCGCGTTCACGACGGCCTCATCCGAAGCGGCCTTCCCGCTGGCGATGGAGCGCATGGAGCAGCTCGGCGTGCCGCGGCGCATCGTCGCGTTCGTGCTCCCGACTGGCTACTCGTTCAACCTCGACGGCAGCACGCTCTACCTCGCGCTGGCGTCGGTGTTCGCGGCCCAGGCCGCGGGCATCGACATGCCGCTCTCGACGCAGCTCGTGATGATGTTGACGCTCATGCTCACGAGCAAAGGGGTGGCGGCAGTGCCACGCGCGTCGCTGGTGATTCTGTCGGGTGCGCTTGCACAGTTCGGCTTGCCCTTGCAGGCCGTCGCGGTCATTCTTGGAGTGGACGCGTTGATGGACATGGCGCGCACGTCCCTCAACGTCGTCGGCAACTGCCTGGCAACGGTGGTCATGGCACGGTGGGAGGGCGAGTTCGACAAGCCCGCCGCGTCGCACCCCGCGGCCGACGCAGTCGTCGGCGAATCGCTCCGCGTTCCGCCTGTGAGGACGCCGGACCTCGTGTAGCGCAGCGCAGTCGTGCGGCTCCAACGCTGAGAGTGGATTCATGGCCATCTCGTTCAAGGTGAACGGCAAACCCGTCTCGGTCGACGTCCCGGACGACATGCCGCTGCTCTGGATTTTGCGCGACGTCCTCGACCTCAAGGGCACCAAGTTCGGGTGCGGTATCGCCCAGTGCGGCGCGTGCACGGTTCACGTGAACGGGGCCGCGATTCGTTCGTGCCAGCGCCGAGTGGCGACTGTGTCCGGCGCGGAGGTGACGACGATCGAGGGACTGTCGACCGACGGGTCGCATCCGCTGCAGCGCGCGTGGATGGAGGTCGACGTGCCGCAGTGTGGCTACTGCCAGGCCGGTCAAATCATGTCCGCGGCCGCGCTGCTGGCCAGCAAGCCGAATCCGACCGACGCAGACATCGACACCGCGATGAACGGCAACATCTGCCGCTGCACGACGTATCTCCGAATTCGCCAGGCGATCCACCGCGCCGCGCAGATGCCGACGCCCGTCGGCTCGCGCTCCGGCGACTCGAACATCTGAGGAGGCGCGAGATGGATACCTTGCGCGTCGATCGCCGCTCGTTCCTGCGCGTCACGGCGCTGGCCGGCGGCGGCATCTTGCTCGGCAGCTACCTCGACGTCCTCGACACCGGCCGCGCGTCGGCGGCTACGTCCGGTGCGCCGGGCTTCGAGCCTAACGCGTTCATCCGCATGACCCCGGACGGCATCGTCACGATCATCGCCAAGAACCCGGAAATCGGGCAGGGCGTGAAGACGATGCTGCCGATGATCATCGCCGACGAGCTGGATGTGGATTGGGCGAACGTTCGCATCGAGCAGGCGCCGCTCGACACGACGAAGTACCAGTCCCAGGGCGCGGGCGGTAGCACCGCAACGCCGGTCAACTGGACGCCGATGCGTCAGGTTGGCGCCGCAGGGCGCGCGATGCTCGTGACGGCGGCAGCGCAAACGTGGGGCGTACCGGCGTCGGAGTGCACGACGGCGTCGGGCGTCGTCACGCACAAGCCGACTGGTCGCACGCTCAAGTACACGCAGCTGCTGGAAAAAGCGGCGACGCTGTCCGCGCCCGACTTGAAGGACGTGCCGCTCAAGGATCCCAAGCAGTTCCGCATCATCGGCACACGCGTGCCAGGCGTCGACACCAAGGCGATCGTCACGGGCACGCCGCTCTACGGCATCGATGTGAAGGTGCCGGGGATGCTCTACGCCGTGTTCGAGAAATGCCCGGTGTTCGCCGGCAAAGTCCAGAGCGCGAACATCGACGAGATCAAGACACAGCCCGGCGTAAAGCAGGCCTTCGTGGTCGAAGGCGGAACGCAGCTCAATGGACTCCTGAGCGGCGTCGCGATCCTCGCCGACAACTGGTGGCTGGCGAATCAGGCGCGACGCAAGCTGCGCGTCACATGGGACGAAGGCGCCACGGCGCAGCAGAGCAGTGAAGCGTTCGCCGCGCGGGCCGCGGAGCTGTCCAAGCAGGCGCCGGAGCGTGCGCTGCGAACCGACGGTGACGTCGACGCGGCGCTCAAGTCCGCGTCCAAAACAGTGACCGCCGACTACTTCTATCCGTTCATCGCCCATGCGCCGCTCGAGCCGCAAAACACCACCGCGCGCTTCGCCGATGGAAAGCTCGAGCTCTGGTCGCCGACGCAGCAGCCGCAGGGTGGCCGCCGGCTCGTTGCCCAGACGCTCGGCGTCAAGGAAGACGACATCACGATTTACATCACGCGCAGCGGCGGCGGCTTTGGACGGCGCCTCAACAACGACTACATGGTCGAGGCAGCCGCAATCGCCAAGCAGGCGGGCGTGCCGGTCAAGCTGCTCTGGGCGCGCGAGGACGACATTCGCCACGACTTCTATCGGCCGGCGGGCTTCCACTATCTGACGGGCGGCGTCGACGCCAAGGGCGCGCTCGTCGCGTGGCGCGATCACTTCGTGACGTTCGGGCAGGGAACGCAGTACGCGGCGAGCGCCACGCTCAGCCCGACTGAATTTCCGTCGCGCTTCATCCCGAACTTCCAGATTGGCGTGTCGATGATTCCGCTCGGCGTGCCGACCGGAGCATTGCGCGCCCCGGGCAGCAACGCGATCGCCTTCGTGATGCAATCGTTCATCGACGAGCTGGCGCACGCGGCCGGAAAGGATCCGGTGCAATTCCGACTCGACCTCCTCGCGAACCTTCAGCCGTCGCCGGTGCAAGCCGGGGCACCGCAGGGCGGGCCGCCGCCGATGCTACTCGATGCGGCGCGCATGCGCGGCGTCCTCGAAGCCGTCGCCGAGCGCTCAGGCTGGGGCAAACAGTCGCTGCCCAAGGGAACGGGAATGGGCGTCGCGTTCCATTTCAGCCACCGCGGCTACTTCGCCGAGGTCGTTCAGGCGACGGTGGCCAAGGACGGCACGCTCAAGATCGACAAGGTCTGGGTCGTGGGCGATATCGGCAGCCAGATCATCAACCCGAGCAACGCGGAGAGCCAGGCGCAAGGCGCGGTGCTCGACGGAATCGCGGAGGCGCTGGCGCAGGAGATCACGATCGACAAGGGCCGCACCGTACAGTCGAACTTCAACACGTTCCCGCTCCTGCGCATGCGCCAGGCGCCGCCGGTGGACGTGTTCTTCCGCCTGACGGAGTTTCCGCCGACTGGCCTCGGCGAGCCCGCCCTTCCGCCGGTGGTGCCGGCACTGTGCAACGCGATCTTTATGGCGACAGGCAAGCGAGTCCGCTCGCTGCCGCTGTCGAAACAGGATCTGAGCTGGACGTAGGCTCGAAAGCTCGAAGGCTCGAAGCGTCGAGGGCTCGAGGGTTCGAAGAGTTCAATCAACGAGCCCTCGAACCCTCAATTAACGAGCCCTCGATCAACGAGCCCTCCAGCCCTCCAGCCCAGCTCATGGCGTTCCGTCCGCCTGCGGCACTGGCGATGGCGGTGCTTCGGCAGATGACGTCGGCGGTGGCGAGTCGTAGCGTGGTGACATTGAAACTCCCTCCGGTGGCAGAAAACGAAAACGGCCCCTCTCGCGGTGCGCGGGAGGGGCCGTCGAATGTGTGGACGCTTGTGATCGCGTTTACGCTATCCGGTCACTCCCATGCGCGAATGCCCCCGACCAGTGACGAGGCCGAGGGCGATGCTAAGGAGGAGGGTGGCGGCGCGATGCATGATCTCAGAATACTCGAATCGGCCGCGAGATCAAGTGTGCGCGCTCACGGGCGCGTCATGGCGAGGGTAGCTGCCGAGATTCCGGAGCATGGGGCACTTGGCTGAGAGCGCGTCGAGCGCCGTCCGCACGTTGTCGTCCTCGCGATGGCCCTCGAGGTCCGCGAGGAACACGTAGTCCCAGGCACGCTGCCGGCTCGGGCGCGACTCGATTCGCGTGAGATTGATCCCCTGGTCCCGGAAGATCTCGAGCACGCGAAGAAGCGCTCCCTGCTCGTCGTGCACGGCGAAGGCGATGGTCGTTTTGTCGCGTCCCGTTCGAGGAGCGTCCTCGCTCGCCAGCATCACGAACCTCGTGGCGTTCTCGGCAACGTCCTGCACGTTGTCACGCAGAACCGGTACGCCGTAGAGCTCGGCGGCCAGGCGGCTGCCGACCGCCGCGCCTGCCGCGTCGGCGAGCGCCTCGCGCGCGGCCGCGGAGGTCGACGGAGTCTGCACCAGTTGCGCGCTGGCAAGGTGCTTGGCCAGCCACACGCGGCACTGGGCGAGTGCCTGCGGGTGCGAGTAGACGCGTTCGATCTGCGTGAGTCCGTTCGCCGTCGACATGAGACACTGGCCGATCTCGAGCACGAGTTCGCGTCGAATGAGCACGCCGCCCTCGATCAGCGCGTCGATGGCGGTCGTCACGGACCCTTCAGTGGAGTTCTCGATCGGCACCACGCCATACGCGGCGTCGCCGCGACGCACGGCGTCGAACACGCTGTCGATCGTCGTTGCCTCGGTGTATCGCGCGGCGAGCCCGAACAGCTCGCGCGCCGCCGCGTGGGTGAACGTGCCCGCCGGGCCGAGAAACGCTACCTTCACCGGCTCCTGCACGGCGAGGCATGCGCTCATCACCTCGCGGAACACGGCGCGAATCGCGTCGCGCGGAAACCGGCCAGCGCTGCGCGCCTCGAGGCGCGCGAGGACGGCTCGCTCGCGCTCGGGATCGTACGTCGCCGCGTTCGACGCGCGCTTTTCACGCGCGACGTCGCGCGCCAGATCGGCTCGCGCCTCGAGGAGCGCCAGAATCTCGTCGTCGATGTGGTCGATGCGACGGCGCAGCTCGTCGAGACTCATGGTGCCGCTCGATCGATAGACGCGCGCGCGGCTAGACGATCGCTTCGCCGACGATTCGTAGCGCGGCACGGACAGCGCCGCGCGCCGGAACGACCGGCTCGACGCTGACGCTCGCTCCGGGCACCGCTGACTTGAGCCGGTGCTCGAGCCGCTTGCGGAGCGTGCTGCCACGTGCGAGCATGCCGCCGGTGAGCGCAACGGGGACCGCCGCCCGCTCGTCGCCGAAGAGCTGTCGCGCCAGTGCACGGATGTGGAGCACCAGCTCTTCCACCGCGAGGCTCACCAGCGCGTTGGCGCGGAGATCGCCGGCGTCGGCGACGCTCAGCACCGTGGGCGCCAACGACGCAAGCTGCGCGGGCGAGGCATTCGCCGCCCATCCGATCAGGTCCGACGATTCGTTCACCTGGGCCGCCGTGAGGATCGCCCCTGTGAGCGACGTCTCCGGCTCTCGCCCATCGGCGGCCGCGGTGACCACAGACAGCGCGCGCCGGCCGATCCACGCGCCGCTGCCCTCGTCGCCGCACACCGGACCCCAGCCGCCGCAACGCGCGGTTGCACCGGCGGGGCCGCGACCGAATGCGACGGAGCCCGTGCCGCTGATCAGCAACACGCCCGGTCCGTCCCCAAACGCATCGTCCAGCGCGATGCTGAAATCGGAGTGGATGACCAGCTCTGACGCGAGGTCGCGCGCGATGAGCGCCTGCCAAAGCTCGTTGCGCTCCGTCTCCCGGCCGGCGCCCGCCACGCCGACACAAAGCACGCGTGGCGTAACGTGCGTCATCTCACACGATGCCAGAGCGTCGCGCACGGCGTCGGCGATCACCGTCGCCGATTGCTCGGCGCGGCCGGGCCGAACGGCGCTCCCGGGGCCGACGGTCTCGGCGATGATGTGCCCTTGCTCGTCCGCTACCATGGCGTGGGTCTTGGACCCGCCGCCGTCGATTCCGATTACGATGAAAGTCATCTTGGTCCAGCCGCGGCCGGCGCTGCTGCCGCGTGCGTCAGCGATGAGAGAATTCCAACGGTCAACGTGATGGCCGTGCCGATCAGGACGTACCACGGATAGGCGATCGTCGACACGGGACCGAGCGCGCTCGCCAGGCTGGGCACGGCGGCGATGATCTGTTTGGCGAAAACGATCACGCTCATCACCGCGATGCCCACCGACATTCCGAGAATCGCGTCCGCCTGGCGTGCGCGACGCCAGAAGATAGCGAGAAAGAAGCCGCCGAGCAGGCCGCCATAGGTGAAGGATGCGATCGACAGCGCGACGACGACCACCGGAGTCTTCTGGTTCTCGGGGAAGAGGAGCGCGCCGCCCGTGAGGATGATTCCCCAGAGCAGTGCGAACCAGCGGCCGACGCGAAGCGTTCGGGCGTCGTCCTTCGAGCGGCCGGTGAGCGGCAGATAGATGTCATGGGTCGACGCCGCGGCGAGCGAGTTGATCGCGCCCGAGTGCGTGCTCATCGTGGCCGCCAGCACCGCCGCGAGCAGCAGACCGACGAGGCCGTGCGGCATCTTGTCGACGATGAAGGTCGGGAAGATGGCGTCGGGCGTGGGGAAAGCGCGCCCGCCGTACAACGCCCACAGCCCGACGCCGAGCATCAGGAAGAGCGCGAACTGCAGAATTACCGCCACGCCGCTCCCGATCACCGCGGCCTGCGCCGAGCGCAGCGAACGGGCCGAGAGGAGACGCTGGACGATGAGCTGGTCCGCGCCGTGCGACGCCATCGACAGGAACGCGCCGCCGATCACGCCGGCGAACATCGTGTGCGGCTTGTCGAAGCCCGTATACCAGCTCACGATCTTGAGCTTGTTCACCGCCGACGCGGCGTCGAGGACGGACCCCCAGCCGCCGCTGACCAGCTGGCCAATGATCACGATCGCCGACAGGCCGCCGATGATGTACACCGACGCCTGCACGATCTCCGTCCACACCACGGCGCGCATGCCGCCTCGGATCGTGTAGAGGATCGTGAGCGTTCCGAGTACGAGGACGGCGACGGGCATGACCGCGGCGCGAGGCAAGAGCGGGCCGATGATCAACGCGATCGGCACCGCGGTCGCAAACACACGCACCGAATCGGCCATGCCGCGCGTCACCATGAACACGATCGACGTGAACCGTCGCGCCGCGAGCCCAAAGCGCTGCTCGAGGAGGGCGTACGCCGTGACGAGGTTCCCCTCGTAGTAGCGCGGCAGCAGGGTGTAGGCGAGCACGATGCGGCCGACCAGATATCCCGTGGCGATCTCGAGGAAGCCGAGATCCGTCGTGTAGGCGAGGCCGGGAATGCTGATGAAGGTCAGCGCACTCGTTTCGCTGGCGACGATCGAGAACATCACCGCCCACCAGGGAATCTCCCGGTCAGCGACGAAGTAGTCTCGTGAATCGCGTTGCCGGCGGCCGACCCATACCCCGAGCAGCGTGATGCCGACGAGATAGGCGATGATGACGACGAAGTCGAGCGCGTCCAGGCCGCGCATGGGCTACGCGGTTGGGCCCGTGACGTCACTCCACGACATACGCTTCCATGGCGAAGTACTCGGCGAGGCCAAGCCGGTCGAGCTCCGCCGACGTGCCCTTGTTGCGGGCCTCCACGCGCTGCCAGAACTCGCGCTCATCGTACCCGCCAGGGAAGGGGGCGGAATCCTTCTGCGATTGATGCTTGAAGATCGCCTGGATCTTGCGTCGGAGCTCTTCCTGCGACAGCGGCACCAGCCAGGTGGCCTCGTGAATCGGCCACTCCTGCCAGGCACCGCGATAGAGCCAGACTTCCGGCAAGCCGCGCTTGCCAGAAGCTTGAGTGTTGGCCGAAGCGGAATCGCCGCCCGCCAATTTCGACCGCTCCGATGCGCCGAGCTCGCGGAGCGCAAGGTCGATCGCTTCCTTGCACATGCGGTGCGTGCCGTGCGGGTCGGAGAGATCGCCGGCGACGAAGATCATTTCCGGCCGGACTTCCTCGAGGAGCTGTCGCACGATCGCGACGTCGCCAGGACCGATCGGATCCTTGCGCACCTTACCCGTCTGGTAGAACGGGAGGTTGAGGAAGCGCGCGGCGGAGCGGGGCAGCCCCACGGTCTCGATGCCGCTCACGGCTTCCGCTTCACGGATGATGCGCTTGATGTCCTGCACCTCCGGGATGTCGACCTCGCCCGGCGTCTTGCGCTCGAGCTGCTCGTGCACGCGGGCGGCGAGCGCGTCGACTTTTGCCCGCTCGACGCGACCCTCGCTCGCGATCCGCTCCAGGAAGTCGACGTAGCGCCGCACGTCGTGATCGAACACGGCAATGTTGCCGCTCGTCATGTACGCCACGATGATGTCGTTGTCGTTCTCGACGAGCTTGCGCAGAATGCCGCCCATCGAGATCACGTCGTCGTCGGGGTGCGGCGAGAAGCAGATGACCTTTCGGCCCATCGGCAGCTTCGACTTTCCGCGGATCTTGGCGCCGAGCACGTTGAACACCATCCCGTTCACTTCACCGGGCGAGCCGAACTTGGCGACCAGCGACGACATCCCGGCGTCCGCGTAGTCGCGCTGCGTCAGCTTGAGGATCGCCTTGTCGTTGCGCTGCGACAGCCAGATCACGGCACGCACGATCAGGTCCTGCGTCCAATGCACTTCGTCGATCAACCACGGCGTCTTGATGCGCATGAGCTCGGCCGCTGCCGCGCGATCCAGGTAGAACGTCGTGTTCGGGTGCCGCTGCAGGAACGTCGCGGCGACTTCGACGTCGATGTCACCTTCGACGGCGCGCTGCACGATCGTCGACTTGTGCTCGCCGGTGGCGATGATGGCGATCTCGCGGGCATCGAGGATCGTCGCGATGCCCATCGTCATGGCCTCGCGGGGGACGTACTCTTCGCCGAAGAAGTCGGCCGCGGCGTCCTTGCGCGTGATCGCGTCGAGCGTGGCGAGCCGCGTCCGGCTCTCGGCGCCGGATCCCGGCTCGTTAAAGCCGATGTGGCCCGTCTTGCCGATGCCGAGAATCTGAAAATCGATGCCGCCGGCGCGCTCGATGTCGCTCTCGTACCGCCGCGCCGCGTCGTGGATCTCCTGGCGCGGCACAGCGCCGGGCGGGATGTGCACGTTCTCCGGCTTGATGTCGATCGACGAGAAGAGATTCTCCCACATGAACCGGTGGTAGGAGTGGATGCTCTCCTTGGGCATCGGGTAGTACTCGTCGAGGTTGAACGTCACCACGTTGGCGAAGCTCAAGCCTTCGTCGCGATGCATGCGGATCAACTCGCGATAGATGCCGATCGGCGTCGATCCGGTCGCGAGTCCGAGCACCGTCCGCTCGCCGGCGGCGTTGCGCTCGCGAATGAGCGTGGCGATCCGATTCGCGACGAGGCGCGCGATGTCCTCGTGGTCGTCCACGACGACGGTGCGGATGTGCTCTCCGCTGAACGACGCGTGCGATGGACGAGAGAGGGGGGCCGCGCGATCCACTGTCTCGCGGGCCCCCCTTTTTTCGTTCACGACCGCGTCCCGGCGAATGCCAGCGACCGACCGTTCCATGTCAGCTCGATGTGCGCGTGATCGTGCTATGCGGAGAACGAGCTGCCGCAGCCGCAGCCGCCCGTGGCATTCGGATTCTTGAAAGTGAAGCCGGAGCCCTGCATCGACGAGACGTAGTCGATCGTCACGCCGTTCAGGTATTGGGCGGAGAACGGATCGACGAAAACCTGCCACTCGCCCTGCGCGAGGATCAGATCGTCTTCGGCGGCCTCGTCTTCGATCAGCAGGCCGTACTTGAACCCGCTGCAGCCACCCGGCTGGACGCTGACACGAAGGCCGCCCTTGGCCGGGTCCACGCCCTCCTGCTCCATAAACTTCTTCACCTCGGTGGCGGCGCCCTGCGTTATGGTGACCATCACCTCGGGCTCATTCATCGTGCTCATTCGCTACCTCCAGTGGAAACGGCCAAGTTCCAATGGCCGCGTTACATACAAAGTATAACCCAAACTGCAACCCTGTTCAAACGCCTGCCGCGGCCGTCAGTCGGCAGCGATCGAAACCGCATCCCGGGCCGCCACCGCCGGCGGTGGAAGCTCCGACCGGAACGATCTGGCGATCCACGCGAACGCGACGACGGCGATTGCCAGCAGAATCAGCCCCGCGCTGAGCTCGCCAAACACGATCTTGCCGATGCCGAACAGCGACGCATACACCGCGACGATTCCCGCGAGCCAGTTCGTCCAGGCCAGCGCCCCGCCCGGAATCGATTCCCGACCGTACCCGAGCCGCTCGGAGACTCTGACCCACCCGGGTCCGCCCGGTCGGACGCGTTCGTAGAACGACGCCAGCGTTGCGTCCGTCTCGGGCTGTGTCATGTAGGTGACCGCGAGCCAGATGACCGTGCTCACGGCGACGGTGATGAGCATGATCACCGAGTCGTTTCTCGGATCGTCCGCGGGGAACCAGCGGCCGGGCACCGTCACGAAGCAGATCGCCGAAACCGCGAACGACGCCAGCATTGCGCTGATCTCCGACCAGGCGTTGATGCGCCACCAGTACCACCGGAGGATGAGCACGAGCCCCGTTCCCGCACCGATCGCGAGCAGGAACTTCCAGGCGCCTTCCACCGACGAGAGCTGCCAGGTGACGAGGGTCGAGGCGAGGAACAGGAACACCGTTGCCCAACGCGACACGCCCACGTAGTGACGTTCGTTGGCGCTCTTGTTGAAGAATCGTCGATAAACGTCGTTCACCAGGTACGACGCGCCCCAGTTGAGCTGCGTCGCCACGGTCGACATATACGCCGCGGCGAAGCCCGCCATCATGAAGCCGCGCCACGGTGTGGGCAGCAGGTCCACGAACGATTGCACGTACGCCGCCTCGTGGTCGTGCGTCGGCCCGATGCCGTTCGGATAGAGGATGATCGTGGCGAGGCCGGTCACGATCCATGGCCACGGGCGCAGCGCGTAGTGCGCGACCTGGAACGACAGCGTCGCGAGCACGCCGTCTCTCTCGGAGCGCGCCGAAAAGATTCGCTGCGCGATGTAACCGCCGCCCCCAGGCTCCGCGCCGGGATACCACGCCGCCCACCACTGCACGCCCAGGAACACGGCGAGCGTGAGAATCGGCATCCAGGCGTAGGCAACGAGACCGTGCGCCGTGAAGGAGATGGGCAGCACCGAGAGCGCCGCCGTCTCGCTGCCAAAGTGCTCGGTGAGCTTCGCCTTCATCACGTCCATGCCGCCGACCGCGCGCACGGCGAACACCGCGAGCACGATCACCGCCGTCATCTTGATGACGAACTGAATGAGGTCGGTCCACAGCACCGCCCACATGCCCGCCGCCACCGAGTACGCCATCGTGATCACGAAGCAGATGCCGACGGCGATCACTTCGCCCGAGATCGTCATCCCGCCCAGCTGTACCGCGTGAAGCCCGAGCGAGATCGTGAGGATCTTGATCATCGCCCGCGTGACCCAGCCGAGGATGATCAGGTTGATCGGGATGGCGAGGTAGAGCGCGCGAAAGATGCGAAGCGTCGCCGCCGGCTTTCCGCTGTACCGAACTTCCGCGAACTCGACGTCGGTCATGACGTTCGCCCGTCGCCACAATCGGGCGAAGAAGAACACCGTGAGCATGCCGCTCATCAGCATGTTCCACCACAACCAGTTGCCGGCCACGCCGTGCGCCGACACGAGGCCCGTGACGACGAGCGGCGTGTCGGCGGCGAACGTCGTTGCCACCATGGACGCGCCGGCGAGCCACCAGGGGACGGCGCGTCCCGAGATGAAGTACTCGCTCAGGCTCTCACCGCCGCGCTTCGTGAACGCGAAGCCGATTCCAGCGGAGAGGAGGAAATAGGCGGCGACTATCGCCCAGTCGATCGCGCTGATGTTCATGGATTCGTGGAGTGTGCGGTGGTGCGCAGGCGGTCGTAGTCCCTGACGATCGCGTCCGTGAGCTGGCGACGAACTTCGCTGATCTTGTTGTTGTTCCGCGTGGGATCCACGCGGTTGCTCAACAGGATGACGAACAAGTCCCGCGTTGGGTCCATACCGATCGACGTCCCGGTGAAGCCGGTGTGTCCGTACGACCGGGAAGACATCGTATGCCCCGCCCATGGCGCGGCGGTCGTGTAGCGCATGCCGGGCAGCTCCGGCTTCTGCCATCCAATGCCACGGTTGGAGAACGTGGAGTCGGCATACGCGGTGAACTGCGCGATGGTCGCCGGCTGTATCACGCGCACACCGTCGAGCGCTCCGCCATTCAGGTACATCATGGCAAAGCGCGCGAGATCGTGTCCGCTGCTGAACAGGCCCGCGTGCGCCGAGACGCCACCCAGATAGTACGCGCGCTCGTCATGGACCATGCCGCGCACCAGCCGCCGCCGCTGCACCGTATCGAGCTCAGTCGGCGCGATGCGCGGCCAGAGCGAGATCGGCGGCCGGTACGTCGTCTCGTGCATCGCGAGCGGCTCGAACACGCGATCGTGCAAGTAGAGATCGAGCGATTGTCCGGAGATCTCCTCCACGAGCCGTCCCAGCATGTACGCGCCGATGTCGCTGTACACCATCTTTGCGCCAGGCTCCATCTCCAGCGGCGTGGCGAACATCAACTTCGCCAGGCTGTCGGGATCATGCGTGATCTCATCATACGCCTTGAACGCCGGAAGCCCGGACGTGTGCGTGAGCAGGTGCCGTACGGTCACCTTTTCCTTGTTTCGTCCAGTCCAGTCGGGCAAGTAGCGCTGCAGCGGCGCGTCGAGATCGATTCGCTGCTGGTAGACGAGCTGCATGACCGCGCTCGTCAGACCAATGACCTTGGTGAGGGACGCCAGATCCCACATCGTGTGCTCGTTTGGCCGCGGGCTGGGTGCCCAATCGAGCGTGCCCACGCCATATTCGGCTAGGACCCCGGCGCGGGTGCCAACGACGGCGAACGCGCCGGGGAACGCACTGTCGGCGCGTCCACGGTCGAGAACGCGCTGCATGTCGGCTTGCATGGCGTTTTTCAAGGCGGCATCGGTCGGCGTTGTCGGCGCAGAAGTCGGGCTCGAAACGACCACCTGACGGTGGCAGGCGCCGAGCGATGCAAGGCAGAGGAGACGCAACCAACGGGAGCGGAATCGATGCATTCGCGAAACTGGGTGACTGGAAGCCTCGTGGCAATGCTCGTGGCCGGCTGCGCGCATCCGCCAGTCCCCACGACCGGCATCGCGCGCACCACGGTGAGGCCCGGCATCACGGTCCTGCTGGAGGACAGCATCGGCCTCGTCCGCGACAAGCGGATCGCCTTGCTGACGAATCAAACCGGTGTCGATCAACACGGCGTCTCTGACATCGAGCTCCTTCGCGACGAGCGCGCCCGGGCGGCGGGCGTGAAGCTCACGCGGCTGTTCTCGCCGGAACACGGAATCCGCGGCACCGAAGACCGGGAGAATATCGCGAGCGGAATCGACGAGCGCAGCGGACTCCCGGTCCACTCGCTTTACACCGTGACGGCGATCGCGCCGCCCGACAGCCTGCTCGCCGATCTCGACGCGCTCGTATTCGATCTGCAGGACATCGGCACTCGGACGTGGACGTACGTGGGATCGATGATCTACGCCATGCGTGCGGCGGCCCGACGGCATCTGCCGATCATCGTGCTCGACCGTCCCAATCCGATCACGGGAATGCACGTGGACGGTCCAATGCTCGATGCCGCGCTGGCCAACGCGGCGGAGCATACGAGCCAGCGGTCGGCAAAGCCGTACGCATTATATCCGTTCCCGTTGCGGCACGGAATGACGATGGGCGAGCTCGCCTTGTTCTACAACTCCGTGCTCGCCATCAATGCGCCGTTACACGTCGTTCCGATGAGCGGGTGGCGTCGCGCGATGTGGCTCGACGAGGCCGGGATGCCGTGGGTGAGGCCGTCACCGAATCTTCCTTTTCCGCAGAGCGCGCTGCTCTATCCGTCGCTCGTCGCGTTCGAGGGATCGAATGTGTCGGTCGGTCGCGGTACCGACATCGCGTTCCAGCAATTCGGCGCGCCGTGGATGGACGCCGCTCGCGTCGCGCAGTCGCTCAACGGGCGGCACTTGCCGGGCGTCCAGTTCGTGGCCGGCTCGTTCACGCCACAGAATCCCACCGACAGCAAGTACGGCGGGCGCACGATCCCGGGCGTGCGCATCGCGGTGGACGATCGGAACGCGGTAGAATCCGGACAGATCGCCGCGGCAGTCTTGTGGGCGATCGATCGAGCGAATCACGATTCGCTCAAGATTCGGCAGCCCACGTTCGACGAGCGGTTCGGGAGCACGGCGGTGCGACAGGCGATTCTGTCGGGCACGGATCCTCGACGAGCCATGGATGCGCAACGAGGGCCGGTCGCGCAGTTCCTGACCGACGCTCGAAAGTTCTGGCTGTACCAGTAGGCGAACACGACCGGAGTGCATGGCTCTTGCACGACGTTCCACCAAACATATGAGGAAAAAAACCATGAGATTCCATCGAGTCGCGTCACTGCTTGGCGGCGCGGTCGTTGCGTTCGCGGCAGCTGCCTGCGGACCTCGCCAGGTGGAGGTGCGAACCGCACCGACCCAGGCCACACAAGTCTCACTGCAGGTGAACAACACGATCGACCAAGCCGTGAACGTCTACGTGAGCTCCGGCGGCACGGATACGTTCCTGCGCCAGGTTGCGGCGAAGAGCAACGTGACCATACCGGTGCAAGGATTCGCGCCGGGTTCGACCGTGACACTCAAGGCAGTGACGGTGGATGGTGTTCACACGTACACGCGCGACAACGTGGTACTCAGCGGAACGTTCGCGTTCACGTTGCCCTGAGGCGGGCAATCTGCTGAGTCGGTTGCTACAACTCCGTGGAGCGGCTACTTTTACGCCGGAGCGACGTCCCCGGCCGTTCAGGTGCGCCGCATCCTGTCCCGCCGCTACTGCCGGTCGGCGTAGCCTCAGCGCAGGCCTAATTCGAGCCGCATGAAGATTCTCCCGGACTGGCTCAAAAACGGATACCTGAGAGTCATCGATCCGGTCGCGAATTGGCTGGTCCGCCGCGGGGTCCATCCCAACACCATTACGGCCTTCGGCACCGCCTGCACGGTTGCGGGCGGCATCATCTACGGATTCGGTCACATCCGAACCGGTGGGTGGTTCCTCTCCATGACGGCGCTGTTCGACGTCCTGGACGGAACGGTCGCCCGGCGGTCGAACAAGAGCTCGACCTTCGGCGCCTTCCTCGACTCGACGCTCGACCGGCTGGCTGACGGCGCGCTGTTGGGCGGCCTCGCGGTATTCTACGCCATCAACCCGGTTCACCACTCCATCCCGATGCTGGTGGTTTGCCTGGCCGGGCTGATTGGCTCGTTCCTCACGTCGTACATTCGCGCCCGCGCCGAAGCGCTCGGGCTCGATGCCAAGGTCGGCATGGTACAGCGCCCCGAGCGCTTCGTGCTGCTGTCGGCCCCGCAGGCGCTGTTTGGCCTCGCCCTCGATGGTTGGGTGCTGGGAACCATCATCGTATTTCTCACCATCACGGCGTGGATCACCGTCGTGCAGCGGATCCAGTTCGTGCACCAACAGACGAACGCCCGCGCCGACGCGCCGCCATTACCGCTCACCACCGAAAAGACGTTTTGGCTGCGTCGCCGTCGCCCGACGGGCACGCGCCCTTAGTGTCGACAGGAGACCCCTTCGTGGCTTCGCCCACCATTCGCCCGGCCGCCGGCCGGCTTGGCATTCTCACGCCGG